>JAGWHK010000010.1 GCA_028866775.1 Microcaldota archaeon
CGGGAACGCGATTAAGCCGTGCATAGGGTTCGCGCAAGCATCCGCCGGGATGTTATACTCATCCGTACGCACCGACGCCGTATGGTGGATGACTTGGCTTGGGTGGCGACGAAGGACGTGGCAAGCTGCGATAAGCCCCGGGGAGGCGCATGCATCCTTTGATCCGGGGATTTCCGAATGGGGTAAAACCCACCGGGATTGCCGCAAGGCGTCCTGGTGATCCGAAAGGATCGCGAACGCTGGGGAAGGAAACATCTGAGTACCAGCAGGAAAAGAAATCAATTGAGATCCCGTTACTAGCGGCGAGCGAAAACGGGAGGGCCCAAACCGAATCCGTCGCCGAAAGGTGATGGAGATGTGGGGTTCGCCTTCAGCGTATGCGACCCTGGAACCGATAGCCGAACTCGGCTGGAAAGCCGGGGAACAGAGTGTGATACCCACGTAGGCAAATCGGAACCGAGGTCGTGCTGAGGGCAGAGTACCTGGCCTTGGCAGTGGCTAGGGAAGATTGGGGGAAAGCAGCCTCCAAGGCTAAACACTACCCAAGACCGATAGCAAA
>JAGWHK010000011.1 GCA_028866775.1 Microcaldota archaeon
CGAAGCTGAGCTCCAATACATTCGGTATGAACTTCTTGCCGTCTTCTCCCTGCACCGAGAAGTCCTGGCTGGCTCCCTTTCCGTGTGATGTGAGATCGTAGTCTCCCCTGTAGTGCAGCCCTCCCACTTCCTTGAATCCTCCCCAGCTTTCCACATCGACCTCTATGTCCATGTGGATCCTGTTGTAGAACGCCTTGCTGTCGCCTCCTTTTTCGAAGAAGCGCAGCCTTGCCTCCGGTATTTTCAGCACATCGGTGTAAAACACGTCTATGAGCGCCATGTGGTAGGCGTAGAACTTCGGCATGCCGTGCTTCTCTACTATCTCCTTGAGCGTCAGCCTCCTCGCCCCTTCGCTCTGGTAGAAGAAGACGTTCAGCTCCCTCTTCTCGAACCTTTCGTAGTCCACCTTCCAATCATCCGGGTCGAAGAATATCTGCAGCTCCGCCTGCACAAGCTCCCTCATTCTATACAGGCCCTGCCTGGGCGCTATCTCGTTCCTGTAGGCCTTGCCTATGATGGCTAGGCCCATCGGCATCGCCTTTCTCAGAACAT
>JAGWHK010000012.1 GCA_028866775.1 Microcaldota archaeon
AGGTCGCTGGCGGTCAGCGACGCCGTTGCTATGGTGAGCCTGCTCGAGCTCAGGCAGTCCGGAACCGGGAACGAGCCGGCGATAAAGAACTGGCAGAAGCACTACGACACCATGCTCGCCGCAGACGAGGTATGGAAGAGCGGGTTGGCAAGGTTCGGGGAAATCGCCGGCAGGCAGATCGTCTACGGCAAGAGGATCGAAGAGGAAACCGGCCAGGTGGCGATCAGGACCTGAGATGGGCGGGCCTGGAGGTCTAAAATGTGCGACCGCCGGGATTTGAACCCGGGTTACTGCCTTGGCAAGGCAATGTCCTACCAGGCTAGACTACGATCGCATGCAATGGTAGAACTAATAATGGTGTTGAAGTCATTTAAAACTTCCGACGCGGCAAAGATTATTTATGCTGTTGAATGGCAGTATAGACCGATGATTGGATGGCAACCTCAAAGGAGACGATAGCGGACTTCATGCGGGAGTGGAAGTCCGTCAGGGGCAAGACCTACGAATTCTTCGCGACGGTTCCGGATGACAGGATGGCCTGGAGG
>JAGWHK010000013.1 GCA_028866775.1 Microcaldota archaeon
GTTTGCCCTCTGCGGCTCGCTCAACGTTGAATTGCTAAGGAACTCGGTTATATCCGAATAGAATGTCCGGCTGAGCTGCAGGAGCTGGTTGGTCTGTTTTTCCTTCTGCAGAAGGTTCCAAATATAATCGTAAGATATGTTTTCTCCCAACGCCCTACACCCCACAGTTCCGCTATTCGCCGTCTCTTATTATATATTAACTTAAATCAAACAACTTTTAAACTACTAACACCGATTTCTTTTCTTGAACTAATACCGGAAGTGCGGGGTTGAGTGGCGAAAAAGGATAGCGAGGAGTGGATTTGAACCACTGATCTCCGGGTTATGAGCCCGGCGGGCACTCCAGACTACCCTACCTCGCTAGCAATCAGATGTTTAACTCTAAACTATATAAGACCAGAGGTAATCGCATTAGACGGCGCAACTTGTTGCTGTTGCTATTCGAAATGGCCGGCAACCAAAACCTGCAGGTATAACCGCACTACGACAAGAGATTTAATAACTAGCCCCATAAAGATAGTGCTAATTTGAAGTGA
>JAGWHK010000014.1 GCA_028866775.1 Microcaldota archaeon
TCGGCATTCTGCTGTCTGAGGGCATCGGCGACACGATTCGTGTCTCCCTCTCGGCGCCTCCTGTGCAGGAGGTCAAGGTCGGCCTCCAGATTCTGCAGTCGCTCAATTTGCGCGAGCGGAAGCTCGAAATCGTCTCGTGCCCGAGTTGTGGACGTGCGCAAGTCGACGTGTACCAGCTCGCCAACGACGTGACGGCCGGACTCGAGAAGATGACCGTTCCGTTGCGTGTCGCGGTCATGGGATGCGTCGTCAACGGGCCGGGGGAGGCGCGCGAAGCCGACCTCGGTGTCGCGAGCGGCAACGGGCGCGGACAGATCTTCGTTAAGGGTGAAGTCATCAAGACCGTTCCCGAGTCCGAGATCGTCGCGACGCTCATCGAAGAGGCCAACCGACTCGCGGCCGAGATGCCCGCGGGAGCCGTCGGGTCGCCGCAGGTCGTTACCGCCTGAGCTGTTCGGGGCAAGCGCTCGCTGGCTCGCCGGTAAAGTGGGCGGGTGCCTACTCGCCTTTCACGACTCTTCGTCCGCACC
>JAGWHK010000001.1 GCA_028866775.1 Microcaldota archaeon
TTGACTGCGAATTTCAACTCTCTGACGACATTCACTGAGACCGGATTGCCCGCAGGCACGACATGGAATGTCGTCTATAATGGCGTAACAGTATATAATTCCCCCGCACCAAATGACGCAAACGTTGTCTTCGACGAGCCATGGTGGGGCAACGACGCCTTTACAGTACCGGACCAGGGCTCTTACATACCAACCCCTGCATCAGGAAATCTCAATGAAGGAAAAACGCAGAGTATAAGCTTCGCAGCTTCTGCTTGCTACATATCAATCAGCAATACGGTCGTAGATTTTGGGCAGATAAACTCAGGGTCCAATGTTCCAACCGCAAACACGGTTACCGTAACAGACAATGGCGGCAGTGCCGCAGCCAACATACTCGTAGCGGGAGGATTGGGTTCAACCAGCCCGTTCAACGGCATTTGGTTAGGCACCAGCTCCGCAAACCAGATAGGAATTGCGAATACCCTATGGAGCGCAGCTTCGCAGGGATCCTATAGCGGGACAGCGGTAACTAATACGCCTGTTGATACCATGATACTAATACCGAATCCTGGTGGTGGGACGGCGTCGAACACTATATACTTTGGGATGGGGATACCAGGAGGCACCCCTGCTGACACTTACACCACCAATATTATAGTAGAAAGCACCTGCTGAGCCTAAGTTGAGCCCAGCCACCGCTATAGTTTAGGTACTGGGTTAGGCATCATATTTAAAAGCCTTTTGATTGCAATATGAACAGGCGATCAGATGTATGGGAGAATTGTGATTGGAGGACTGCTCACCATGGCCACCCTGGCATTCCTGCTGGGCGCGGTGATGGAGCTGGGAAGCGTGGTTTCGTTCGCTGGAACAACCAGCAACACGGTTTCTGGAACGGTGGGAGTCCAGAAGGTGTGCGCGATAAGCACGGTAAGCGCCACTGCGATAAACTTCGGGAGCATATTCCCAGGAGGAAACGTCAACACTGCAAACGCATTGACAATAACGGACAGCGGCGGCAATGCTGCCTCAAACATACTTGTTGAGGGTGGACTAGGGAACCTGCTTGGATCAAACAATGACATATGGGTAGGAACCAGTGCGTCCAACACCATTTATATAAGCAACACCCTATGGAGCGCAGCCTCACAGGGCTCCTACACTGGAACCGCTTTGACCAACGCCCTTGTGGACACTGCAGTAGTGCTACCGGCGCCTACGCAGGCATCACCATCGAAGTCCAACACGATATACTTCGGTATGGGAGTGCCTAGCGGGACACCTGCGGACACATACACAACAAACATAATAGTGGAGACAACCTGCTGAACGGATTGATCGGATGATTAGGCCGTCACTTGTTGTTCTCTCCATTTTTTCTTTTGCTTTGATATTGACTGTTGTCCCAGCGCAGCTTGGAGAGGTTGCTGGCCAGCCGCATTTCAATGTCAGTCTTGGGGGAACTAACACCATATACGTAACAATGATCAACCAGGCCCCCTACCCACTCCCTATCAGGGTGATACTGCCACAGCTGATCAGCAAGGACGTAAACGCGATAACCCCGACCTTGAAAGCTTATCCAATGGTTGCCAATATACCGCCCAATAGTGAGCTAAACATAAACCTCACGGTCTACATGCCAGAGGGCACGAACAAGGCCGGTTATACATGGAGTGGCATACTTCAGGTAGTGACAGAGCCAAATACAACGGCGAACAGCGGAGCTACCGGGGCAACCATAATAGAAGGGGTAGCCAAGATAGTGAGCATAACCGCGACAGCGCATGTAACAACTATATATGATTACCTTGCGCCTGCCGCGATAGTCATAGCCGTAGTCGCCATTGCTGCCGGAATACTGGTGGCACGCAGGAAGGGCATGTTTGCCAAGAAGGCACCTAAGGCGATTGCGACGAAGGGAGTCGCCAAGAAGGGCAAGGGCGCGAGAAGGAAGAGAAAGGCACGGAAGGGGAGGAAGGAGCCAGCAAGAGCCAGAAGAGGCAGGACAGGTACAAGAAGGGCACGCAGGCGCAGAAGGAGATAAGGCCGCAGCCTCTTTTGTACTTTTCTGCATTTCAACAATTGGTGGGATGGGCACTAAACTTTTGGAGTACAGTACAACCTGCACAGATATACTGATAATCGGATCTGGGGCAGCAGGGCTGCGCACTGCGATAGCGGCGCACGACTCTGGAGTAAAAGACGTAGTTGTAATCGGGAAGTGCAAGAGGGGCGATGCCCACACAGTTCTCGCAACCGGCGGCATAAACGCGGCGCTTGGAACTATGGATCCAAAGGACAGCTACTTGGTGCATGCAGCAGATACGGCCAAGGAGGGGTGGTTCATCGCCGACCCGAAGGCGGTGTTGGCCCTGTGCAGGAATGGCCCTAATGCGGTCAATGAGCTTGTGCGGTGGGGGGCCAGGTTCCATAGGGAGAAAGACGGAAGGCTTACGCAAAGGTTCTTCGGCGCGCACACTTATAGGAGAACATGCTTCTTCGGCGACCAGACAGGGAAGGAGATGATGAGGGTGCTTATCAGGCAGGTCAGGAAGAGAAAGATAAGGTTTTTGGGCGACGTGTTCGTCGTTTCGCTTCTCACATGCAAGGGCGCGATATCAGGGGCGCTCGCAATCGACTTCGGGAGGGGGCGGGTCGTGCTGTTCAGGTCCAAGTCAGTGGTGCTTGCGGCCGGAGGGTACACCAAGATCTACTCGAGGAGTTCATCAAGGGGCTTTGAGAACCATGGGGACGGCGCGGCACTCGCGTTCGAGATTGGGGTGCCGCTTGTTGACATGGAGATGGTCCAGTTCCATCCAACAGGGATGATCTACCCGAAGAGCATGGTCGGGTCACTGGTCACAGAGGCCGTGAGGGGCGAGGGAGGCATACTCCTGAACTCCAAGCTGGAGCGCTTCATGAAGAGGTATGATCCTGTGAACATGGAGCTTGGGCCCAGGGACTTCGTCGCAAGGTCGATATATACAGAGATAATGGAGGGGAGGGCGACGAAGCATGGGGGCGTCTGGCTTGACATAACGATGCTCCCCAAGTCGAGGATACTCGACAGGCTCCCTAAGATGTACGAGAAGTTCAAGAAGTATGACAATGTGGACATCTCGAGGGAGAGGATGGAGGTCGCCCCGACCGCGCATTACACAATGGGCGGGGTTGACGTTGACCTGAAAGGGAGGACCAGGATAAAGGGGCTTTACGCGGCGGGGGAGACGGTGGGGCAGATACACGGAGCCAACAGGCTGGGAGGAAACAGCCTGCTCGAAACCGTGGTTTTCGGCAAGATAGTGGGAGAGGATGCTGCCAGGTTCGTGAAGACCCACCGGCTTGCCCAGGTAGACCATATTGAACTGGAGCGGAGGCTGGGGCAGTTAGGCTCGATATTCGGGAAGTCCAAAGTGGATGGAGAGAGGATCAGGCAGGGTATTCAAAGTGCAATGTGGACCTATGCAGGGATAGCCAGAGATGGGGCCAGGCTCAGCGCTGGGCTCAGGGAGATCGGGGCGTTGAGAAGGAGATTCGACAGGGTAAGGGTGGGCAGGGCCGCTCTCAAGGAGAACCTCGAGCTTAAGACCACGATAGAGACGCGGAGGATGTTCGCACTTTGCGAGGCCGTGATGAAGAGCGCAATAGCGAGAAGGGAGAGCAGGGGCGCCCACTACAGGACCGACTATCCGAAGACAAAGGAGAGTCTCAGGCTAAACATACTCTCGCACAGGACTGCAGGAGGGGGAGTGGGGCTCTCGACTAGAAAAGTTCCAAAGGTGAGCGGCCCGCTAAAGAGGGAGATAGAGAAATTAGAGGAGACCCCGGTCCGAAGGTCGTTCGAGTGATCCTGATAGTTATAAATATAGAACCGGATAGATAGTGGGTTATGGGGGCAACCAGGGCTTTGAAGGCCAACTCAGGGACCAACCGGAGCGATGCGATTCTTATACTTAATTTCGGAGGCCAATATACGCACCTGATTGGAAGAAACGTGAGGGAGAATTCGGTGTATTCCGAGATAGTCCCCAATGACACGAGCGCAAGAAGGATAAAGAGGATCGTCTCCAAGACTAACGTGAAGGGGATTATACTCTCCGGTGGCCCGGACAGCGTATACCAGAAGGGTGCACCGGGCCTAGACCAGAAGGTGCTGGACCTCGGGATTCCTGTTCTAGGCCTCTGCTACGGGCACCAACTTATTGCAAAGATGGCCAATGGTGTAGTGAAGCCCGCAGAGAAGAAAGAGTTTGGGGGGACCAAAGCAACGATAGACAGAGGCGTTGCGGTCCTGAAGGGCTTGGAACCAAGGCAGGACGTCTGGATGAGCCATGGTGATACCGTATACAGCATGCCACCGGAGTATGAGGTGCTCGCCCACACCGACAACACGCCAGTAGCGGCATTCAGGCACAAGGACAGGCCCATATATGGTCTGCAGTGGCATCCAGAGGTGATGCACACCAAGAACGGCGTGCAAATGCTTAGGAACTTCCTCTTTGATCAGTGCGGATGCAAGCCGGACTGGAAGATGGAGGATTTTGCGCCAAGGGCCCTGGAGGCTATCAAACACAGGATACGTGGCGGGAGTGCCGTCGTCGCGCTTAGTGGCGGAGTGGACTCCAGCGTGGCTACTGCGCTCGTGGCGAAGGCGATTGGCGGAGAGAAGATGGCGGTTGTCTATGTTGACACCGGACTGATGAGGAAGGGAGAGACCGAACAGGTTCGTGAGACCTTCTCTGCCCTGGGGACTGATCTAAGGATAATAGATGCAGAAGAGAGGTTTGTGAAGGCCCTTAAGGGAGTGGTCAATCCGGAGAAGAAGCGCAAGATAATAGGCAGGCTGTTCATCAGGATATTCGAGGAGCAGGCCGCGCTGATAAAGGCCGATTACCTAGTCCAGGGAACGATTTATCCAGACACCATAGAATCAAAGGGCGGCATAAAGACGCACCACAACATCGCGTTGCCAAGGAAGTTGAAGTTCAGGGGAATTGTGGAGCCGCTCAAAGATCTATACAAGGACGAAGTTAGGATTGTGGGAAGGAGCCTGGGCCTTCCGGACTCGATAGTCGATCGCCAGCCATTTCCGGGTCCCGGGCTTGCGGTAAGGATAAAGGGCGAGGTCACCAAGAGGAAGCTTGAGATGGTTAGGGAGGCGGACTGGATTGTGACAAGCGAGATAGAGAAGGCCGGGCTCGCAAAGGGGCTCTGGCAGTATTTCGCGACGCTGACGGACACAAGATCGGTTGGGGTAAGGGGAGACAGCAGGTCCTACAAGCGGATCGCAGGGGTCAATGCCTATGTGAGCAGGGACGCCATGACCGCCGAGTTCGCAGAGCTGCCCTGGGATGTGCTGAGAGCCATATCCACAAGAATAACCAATGAGGTTCCGGGCATAGGGAGACCTCTGTACAATATAACCGACAAGCCGCCCGGCACTATCGAGTGGGAGTGATTACCTCTCGATCGGGAGGTCCGGCTTAGTAAGCCTGGATTGGCTCAGGGCTTCGTCAAGCTCCTTCTTGCTAAGCAGCTTCTCCCTTATGACCAGCTCCCTTATCGACATGCCGTTGCGCTCTGCCTCCTTTACGAGCTTGGCGGTCTTGGAGTAGCCGAGCAGTGGCGAGAGCGCGGTAGCGATCTCTGAGTTGTGCTCGAAGTAGTACTCAAGCCTCTTCCTGTTCGGCTTTATCCCGGTTATGCACCTCTTGGTCACTACAACAAGCGAGTTGGAAAGCGTCTCTATCGACTCCAGCAGGCAGTGCGCCGCGATGGGACCGAAGATGTTGAGCTCGAACTGGCCTCCCTGCGCGCACATCAGTATCGTGGAATCGTTTCCTATGGCCCTGAAGCAGACCATGGTGAGTGCCTCCGGCATTGACGGGTTGACCTTCCCCGGCATGATCGATGAGCCCGGCTGGACCGCAGGAAGGATTATCTCCCCGATTCCTGTATGTGGGCCCGAAGACATTAGCCTGAGGTCGTTCATGGTCTTGATCAGCTTGATCGAGAGCTGCCTTAGCGCAGAGCTTGTCTCTGCTATGGCGGGAAGGTTCTGGGTCATCTCAAAGTTGTTGCGGGCCTTCTTGAAGCTGTGTCCCGAGACGTTCTTCAACTCCTTAAGGAAAAGGGGCGGATACTTGGGGTAGCTGTTCAGCCCTGTTCCCACTGCCGTGCCGCCTATGTGGAGCTTGAGGAGCTCATCGGAGGCTGCCCTTATCAGGCGCATCTCGCGCTCTACCGAATAGCCGCTGAACTCCTGGCCCAATGTCACAGGGACGGCATCCATCAGGTGGGTTCTTCCGGTCTTCACTATCCTGGAGAACTCCCTTGCCTTCCTCGCCATCGCCCTTTCGTATTCCGCGAGGGCCGGGACCAGCCGTTCCTCTATCGCGATGTGCGCAGCTATGTTTATCGCGCACTGGAATGTGTCGTTTGTCGACTGGCACATGTTGACGTGGTCGTTGGGATTGATGGTCTTGTAGTCACCCCGTCTCTTGTGCATTATCTCAAGAGCCCTGTTTGCCACGACCTCGTTGAGGTTCATGTTCGTTGATGTGCCAGTGCCCGCCTGGAAGACATCGACCGGGAACTGGTCGGCAAGCTTGCCTGCAATTATCTCGTCGCACGCCTTCACTATGGCCTTCGATATCTTTGGATCAAGCCCGCCCAGCCTCACGTTGGCCACCGCGGCTGACCGCTTTATCATCGCATAGGCGCGGATGAAACCATGATGGAACTGAACCCCTGATATCGGGAAGTTCTCCACCGCCCTCTGGGTTACAGGCCCGTAGTATGCACCGCTTGGTATGCTCACCTTCCCGAGAGAATCGGATTCAATCCTCATATAAACTCCCGAATCAAATCACACCCAAGTGTTTTATATGTTCTCACTACCCAGGCGGATAGATAGGTATTAATTGTTTGCGAGCGATTTATTTGCGGTGTGAGGATGGCCAATACTAAGTCGTGGATCGCGATCCTGATGGGGGTAATAATCCTCATTGCGGACGTCTACTGGACCTACACGAGCTACTATGACATCGTCTGGGTGATCCTCGGGGTCGTGATCTTCGTGGCGGACATAATATGGCTCCTCATTGACTGGAGCTTCATGAAACACTGACATTAATTGGTGAAAAACATATGAACACAGGAATGATGATTGGTGCGGTTATTGTGGTGCTGGTCATAATAATAGGGGCGGCGTACGTCCTGACAGGTGGCATGCACCCTGCTGCCACAACTTCGACAGTGGGTTATACACCACTTCCGACGGTCTCGGGAACCAACAGCTCCACGGTAACAACTCCAACCACAACGGCAGTGGCCAGCTCCACGGTGATGGTAAACAGCACCGCTTATGCGGTTGAGCTCGAGACAAGCTCGACTCTGGGCCAGTATCTTGCGAATAGCACGGGCTACACGCTTTATACATACGGGAATGACGTACCGAACAGCGGCACGAGCGCATGCACAGGCGCCTGCCTTGCGAACTGGCCTGCCTTTTACACGGCAAACCTGACCCTGGCCTCAGGTCTCAACGCCTCTGATTTCAACGTGATAACCAGGTCAGGCGGGGCTCTGCAGCTCACCTACAAGGGATGGCCCCTGTACTTCTTCGTTGCGGACCACCAACCAGGGCAGATAAACGGCAATGGTGTGAACAACTTCAGGCTGGCCACGAAGTGACCGCCCTCGCCCTCCAATTTGGAGGGGGCGGTAAAACGGCTGTCGGGACTGTGGGCATTAACCGCACAATTAAAAAAAGTATAAATAGAATCAAATCCACAGTAGGGCTATGGGTATTTGGGGAAGGTCAAAGGATAACTACGTTTGGAAGATCATCATAATCTGGATCCTTTGCTAATAGCCTTAGGTTGTATGCTATGCTGGTAGCCGCAATTAAAGAGTCAAGCATACCCCATTTTTTGTTTAATTTTTTCCTCTCGAAATTGAGCCTGCCAGCCAATACCGCTATTTCTTTGTCTATGTTCAGTATAGTGCTCAGCTTTGTCATCGTGTCTATGAAGTATGCCGTTTCCCTGCCGTATTTCAGTGACCAGTTTGTGATTTCGGCAAGGCTCACCATGCTCGTAAAGCACTTGTCTTTCTCCAGAATATCCTTGACCTTTTCACCCTTGGTGGTTCCTTCAAAGAACTCTACCCAGGCAGAGGTATCCAGGATCATAGTATCACACCCTATCGGAGTTCTCTCTTATGAATGGGCCTGCGCCTTTGGCTATTCCAAACGCACGGGCTATTAGATCCTTCCTCCTTTTAAGGAGTGCAATCTCTATCTCCTCACCCTCACGTATCTTTTTCTTCCCTATCATCTTCTTTGGTATGAGGACACCTAGCGAACTGCCTATCCGCCTGACCTTGACCTTAAATGTTGTCTCCGTTTCCATGAAATCACATTATAATTTATTATAATAAATTATTTAAGCCTTTGCTTGGAAAAGTATCCGGGAGGAACGTTTGCGCATGTAACTTCTGGTTGAGGGTGCAAACGGAGATGTGCACCCGGCCCATATTTTGAGATTTCCCAGGGAGAAAAGTTAGGAAAATTTAAGCGTTATGCTCCCATCGGGATTTGAACCCGAGTTCCGGGGTTGAAAGCCCCGTGTCCTTGGCCGGACTAGACGATGGGAGCAAGTTTTATATAGTCTTTACCGCAATCCTATATAAAAACAGTACGGTGGGTGAACCAGTGATACTTTCTGACTTTGATTTGGCAAACGTGATACGGAGCGGCAGGCTCAAGATAGACCCCTTCGTCCAGGAGATCGTGAGGGAGAACGGCATTGACTTTAGACTAGCCCCCCAGGTTGGCCGGCACAACACCAAGATGGGTGACTCCTTCGTGATGAACCCATCGGACGAGCAGATGATAAAGACCGCTTACAGGATCGAGGACGATGTAGAACAGATAATCATAGGTGCGAAGGAGCAGGTCCTGCTCAGCACTCTCGAGCACGTGACGCTTCCTGATGACCTGGTCGGGATGGTTGAGCTCAGGAGCACATGGGCAAGACACGGCCTTTCTATGCCCCCAACGATAATAGACGCCGGCTTCAGCGGGACAGTTACTTTGGAAGTCATCAACAACGCGCCCTATAAGATAGGCATTAAGCCGCATACCAGATTTGCGCACATAATATTCGTCAAGACGAGCAGCGTGGTGGAGAAGTCCTACAGCAAGGGCAGCTACACTGGGCAGAGGGGAGTCAGACTTCCGAAACCACTAAAGGATTAGCCGCCAATACTTTTGTACTACAGCCAAGGCTGGCGTATAATTATGCAACCCCTGCATCAGGAAGCGCCGGTTGGTGAGGTTAGGACCGATTGCAATCCGTGGCTGCAGGGGTTGTTGTGTGTATAGATGTGGGTGGAACTATCGAACTGCAGTATGTGATAACGCCTCGCAAAAAATTCCTTTAAGAATACTAGTATCTAACAGGGTATCTTGCCAATGTCCCCATAAGGCATTATTGGCTCTGCTGGATACCCAACCGGTTTTTATACTTATAAACCGCATAAGATACGATGGAAGCAGAAAACCTTATCATAATAGGATCAGGCCCGGCCGGCTACACGGCCGCGCTTTATGCATCTAGGGAGAGCCTTGGCCCACTCATGATAAGCGGGTTCAGCAAGGGAGGCCAGCTTATGCTGACTACGATGGTGGACAACTATCCTGGCTTTCCGGATGGAATCCTTGGCCCGGAGCTCATGGAGCAGATGAGGAAGCAGGCGGAGAAGTTCGGTACCCGGTTCATCGACGACAATGTTTCTTCCGTAGATCTTAGCAAGAGGCCCTTTGAGGTGAAGGTCGGCGAAAAAAGCCACTTTGCAAAGGCGTTGATAATATCAACAGGGGCATCCTCCAACTGGATGGGGCTCGATTCGGAGCAGAGGCTGATCGGCCATGGGGTCAGCAGCTGCGCCACCTGTGACGCATTCTTTTACAAGGGCAAGAACGTCATAGTCGTCGGAGGTGGGGACAGCGCGATGGAGGAGGCGCAATTCTTGACAAAGTTCGCGAACAGCGTTACCATAGTGCATAGGAGGGATTCCTTCAGGGCGAGCAAGATAATGCAGGACAAGACGCTCTCGAACCCTAAGATAAAAGTGGTATGGAACAGCGCGATCGAGGAGGTCTTGGGCAAGGACAAGGTTGAGGGAGTGAGGCTCAACGATCTTAAAACAGGCCAGAAGACAGAGATGAAGATCGACGGCGTGTTTGTCGCGATAGGGCATTCTCCCAACACGAAGTTCCTCAATGGGCAGCTCAAGCTGGATCAGAAGGGCTACATAGTCACGGAGGAGGAGGTCAAGACTGATGTTGAGGGCGTTTTCGCGGCTGGCGACGTCGTGGACCATATTTACAGGCAGGCGGTCACTGCGGCCGGGAGCGGGGCAAAGGCTGCGATAGAGGCAAGGTCTTATTTGTATCAGATAACGCTGGTCTGATGGCTCCACTGGAGCGCAAGCTATATCTATTTCCTGGAAGGTCAATAATCGCAGTGAAAGCGTGCAGAAAAGCGTTGAGATAAAGACAGCCTCAAAGCAGTTGCTGAGGGGCACACTGTTCCAGAGGGACGAGGCGTTAGGCAAGACGCCCGCCGTGCTGTTCGTTCACGGCTGGAAGAGTGGTGAGAGAAACTATGCTTCCCGCGCCGAGGCAGTGGCAGCGCTCGGTTATACCTGTCTTACTTTTGACTTGAGGGGGCACGGCAGGAGTGATGGGAACCGGGAGAGCTTAACGATAGCTGACAGCCTCGACGATGCGGTCGCGGCCTTTTATTTCCTTGCGGGCCAACCGGAGGTCGACGCCATGAGGATGCATGTGGTGGGCACAAGCTATGGAGGGTATCTCTCAGCCGCACTCCTATCGGAATGTCATGTCGAATCGCTTGTGCTCAGATCCCCTGCGTTGTACGTGGATGGTGACTTCCACCTTACTAGGGACCAGAGAAAGGAGAGGGCAGGAAAGATCGAGGTCTATAATAGGGCGATGGTTCCGATGGCCGGTTTTAGGGGCAAGACCCTGATTATCGAGTCCGAACACGATGAAACGATACCGCATTCGGTCATCCAGAGATACTTTGACGCTGCGAGATTCCCAACCCATAAGGTCATAGATGGCGCGGATCACAATCTGAGGGAGGAGGCCTGGCGGAGCCAGTTCATTGGCATTCTCAGGGAATGGTTCGGCAAATTAAATTCATTCGGCGGCCAGGAGGGTTTGCCCCGGATTTAGAGCTTGGCCTGGCCAGACTGCCTGGAAAACTCGGAAAGCCTTATTCCTACTTTTCTCACCTTCCCATTGGACAGCAGATCCCTGAGCAGTTCGGTCGACGTATTCAGCGCGGTTTCGTAGGAATCGGTGTAGTTCGAGAGCCTTCGCGCCTTGGTCCTGAGCGTGAAGTCCGTGTACCTCGCCTTCGATGCGACATTCCGGTACCAGAGCTTTCTCTTCCCGAGTTCCTCTATCGCCTCCTTCGCGAGCCTTGCCATCACTCCGGCAACCTCATTGATATCGTCGGTCTCCTTGTCCAGCGTTGTCTCCCTGCCTATTGATATGGCAGGTGCACCCTCCACAACCCCGGTTTCATCCTCGCCTTTGGCAATCCTGCTCAGTTCGGCCCCAAACCTCCCGAACGAATCTACAAGCCTGGTAGCCGGGACCTTTGCAAGCTCCGATACCTTTGTTATCCCCATTTTGTTCAGCTTTTCCTTTGTCTTTCCCCCGACCCCGAGTATCTCGATGACATCCTTGTCTGCCAGGAAGGCCTTAAGCTCCGCCCTCTTTACAATACCGATGCGATTGGGCTTGAAGGCGTCGCAGACCATCTTGGCGTATACCACTGAGGTGCTTATGCCTATCGTGCACTGGAGGCCGATCTCGTTTGATATCCTTGACTTTATCGCCTCCGCGATCATCCTGGCTGATGGATAGTCCTCGGTGCCGGAGTCGAGCGCCATCTCATCTATGCTCATGACCTCCATCTTCATCCTGTAGGATTTGAGGAGACCGACTATCTTTTCCGAGGTCTGCTCGTAGAACTTGTCGTCCGAAGGGAGGTATATGATATCCGGTTTCAGCTTCAGTGCCATCGAGAATGGCATGGCGCTGTGAATCCCGAACTTCCTGGCCGCATAGCTTGCTGTCTGCACGACCGACTTCTCTTTTCTGGACTCGACGCCAGTTCCGACCACGAAGGCCTTGTCCTTGAGCTCTGGGCGCTTCAGCTGCTCGCACGATGCGAAAAACGAGTCCATGTCAACGAGCAGAATCAGCCCCACGGTACCACGCATATCTTTGGCAGCGAAGCAAGATATACCTGATGGGCTTCCCCTTGTGATACCGTTAGGCTTTTAATACTAATTATGCATAATTAAGCTAATTATGGATAATTAATGGTGCTCTGATGGACAAAGTGCGCATTGCAGGGTTGGGTGTAGTTGGGGTCATAGTGGTTGGGCTGCTCGCGTTTTACACGCTGTGGCTGGGCCAGCCACTGAGCTTTGCGCTTCTGCTGATAGCGGTGCTTGGTCTCGCGCTTGCATTTGTGGACACCGCTTTCGGGATGGGGTTCGGGACTCTTGGAACACCTGTCCTGCTCATAGTGGGGCTCTCATCGAAACTGGCCGTGCCATCGATACTGATAGCGCAGGCAGCATCTGCATTGTGCGGGTTCCTCCTCCATCATAGATACAAAAACGTGGACCTCTGGAATGTCGGCTCGCATGACAGGAAGATAGCCGTGATACTTGTTGGATTCGGGTTCATAGGAACAGTGGCCGCGGTCTTTGTAGCACTGAGGGTACCAAAGATGTACCTGAACAGCTACATAGGTATTCTGATAATTGCAATGGGGGCGATAATGATGCTGAACAGGAAGACTATCTTCTCCTGGTGGAAGATAGTCGTGATCAGCCTGGTGAGCGGGTTCAACAAGGCGCTCTCTGGAGGTGGGTACGGGCCCGTGGCGACTACAGGGCTTGTGGTGTCAGGGCACCCGATAAAGAACTCGGTCGGTATAACTCTGTTCACCGTTGCGGTAATAAACATACTCGCATTTGCGCTCTACCTCACTTCCAAGTCAATAACAAGTTTCGGCCTGCCAGTATTCCTGACCATAGGCGCACTGATGGGCTCCCAGGTGGGACCGAGCGCGACAAAGAGGATCTCCAGCAAAAGGGCAAAGCTGGCATTTGCAGCAATCGTGATCGTTCTGGGGGCATTGACTATAATAACTGCAATATATCCGGTTCCGAAACTGTTTAGCATGGGGTGATAGAATGGCAAAAAACAGATCTTTGCATGGTAGAAGAGTGCAGGTTAGCTATGGTGATGTCTCGATGTGGGTCATACCAAGACTTAGGGAGGCAAGAAACAACCTTGACTCTGGCGCCGAAGAGATAAAAAGGATAGACAGCCTGATTACGCAACTTGCAAGGAAAGAGAGAAGCGGCGAAATGATGGCAATGGATGCCTCGATATGAGGGTTTACACAACGATGCCTATACCGCAGAACTTTCCCTTTGAGTAGAGTGCAAACCTTCCGAGCTCGTTGTAATCAGAGAACCTTTCCACAGGGTAACTCTCTCCTAGTTTCACCCTTATCCTTGCCGCGCTGCCAGATGGTATCTTGGCCGAGCCCGGCTTGGATGCGCCGGTTACAGGAGATATCAGCTCCGCGACCTGCTCGATCTTGATCGGAACCGCGTTGTTGTTTATCTTTATCTCGAATTCAGAGCCCTTGTTGACCGGCTTTATGAAGAACGTTATGGACTCGAACTCCTTCGTGCTGAGCGGGCGTTCGTCCGCACCGCATACGATGAAGCCCCTCTTGGCACGCGCCTTGCTGGAGACCACTATTGCTATGTTTGTGCCTGCCCCTGCAGAGTCGGCCTTCTTCCCCTTTAGGTATATCTCCTGCACCTTTGCGGTTGCCGCTATCGGCTCAAGCTTGATGCTTTGACCTACCTTTATGGTCCCGCTATTCAGGAGGCAGAACACCATCTCCTTGCCTTCGTGGTCCACCACATCCTGAACTATCGCCCTAAGCCCCTTCCTGGGGCCGCCGGCCTTCCTGCTTGCCGTGAAGAGCGCAAGTTCCTCTATGAGAGGCATCCCAGTGTACCACTTCATCTTGTCAGAACTCTTTATGAGGTTCTGGGAGTCGTAAGCTGATACCGGAACATAGGAAACTGGTTTTGTGAACCCGATCGCCTTGAGGTATTTGGAGATATCTTCCTTGACCCTGTCGAACGCCTTCTTGTCGTAACTTACCATGTCCATCTTGTTGATCGCGACTATGAGCCCCTTTATACCGAGCATGTTGGCTATGTAGACGTGCCTCTTTGTCTGAGGCTGAAGGCCCTCGTCCTTCTTCATCGAGACCATCAGTATGGCTATCTCCCCGTGTGATGCACCGCTCATCATGTTCTTTATGAGCTCGAGGTGGCCCGGCACGTCGATGAACTCGAAGAGGTTGTCCTTGTAGACCAGCTCCGCCCTTGTGGTGTCGATGGTCATCTCCTGGGCCCGCTCCTCCTCGAAGCTGTCAAGGATGTAGCCAGGCTCGAACCTTCCGCCCTTTGAGTACTTCTTTGCTTCGTTTATCCTGTGTTCGGTAGCAGCCCCTGTGGCGATGAGCATGCTCCCAATGAGGGTGGACTTGCCGTGGTCCTTTTCTCCCAGCATCGTTATGATGTGCTTATCCATTCCATCACATGTAGCCGAGCGCGCGGAGTTTCTCCATCACATATTCGCGTTCCTTGTCCTGCTGCCTTCCGCTCCTTTCCTCAACCTTTGTACCCCGCAGTTCGTCCATTATCTTGTCGAGCGTGTCGGCATCCGATTTGAGGGGCACAGTGCAGTGGGTGCATCCGAGGCTCCTGTACCTGTATCCGTCCTTCGCGAAGTAGAGCGGGTTGACCGGTACCTTGTTGACCTTGATGAAGTTCCAGACGTCCACCTCATTGAAATCTAGAAGCGGATGAACTCTTACGTGGTCTGTCCCTTTTTCCTTAGCACTGTAGTTGTTCCACAGCTCCTCTGGCTGGTTCTTGTAGTCCCACTTGAAGTTCCTGTCCCTCGGGGAGAACGTCCTCTCCTTAGCCCTTATGCCGTGCTCGTCCCTTCTTATCGAGACTATCAGCGCATCGAACCCGTACTCCTTCATCGTCCTCTTCAGCGCGTCGGTCTTGTTCGCCCCGCAGCACGCGAACCCCGACATCTCCTCCTTTATCTCGCTCTTGGACACTATGAGCTCCATTCCCCACTTCTTGGCCAAGCTGTCCCTGAAGTCGTACGACTCCGGAAAATCGAGGCCGTTATCAATGTGTATAACCGGGAACGGCACCTTTCCTAAGAATGCCTTTCTTGCTAGGCCAAGCATCGCGGTGGAATCCTTTCCCATGCTCCACAGCGCCGCTACGTTCCTGAACTTTGACTTCGCTTCCCTCAGTATGTAAATCGACTTCTCTTCCAGTTTAGCAATATCTTGTTCCCTCATTGTATCAGTCCTTGATTATACTCCTGTTTATCTCAAGGCCCTTGAGGTACCAGGTAGCCCCTTCTATTTTCTTGCCCGCCTTCTTGGATATCGGGATCTTGTAAAGGTTCTTGTGGTTCTTGTCGTAGATTATCACGTAGGCGCCCTTCAGGCTCATCGAGCCCTGAACGCCATCAGGATAGAAGGTGTAGTAGTACTTGCCCTCCTTCAATATCTTCTCCCTCGCCTTCTTCCAGTTCTCCTCGCTGGGGTTCGCCTCCAGTTGCTCGATTATGTCGGGTCTATTAGCCATGCTCTCACTTAATTATGGATAATTAAGGAAATTATGCATAATTACATATATAAACCTTCGCCTTGATAAACTTATGATGGGATGAAGGTCAAAAGGG
Organism: Microcaldota archaeon; assembly: GCA_028866775.1. Taxonomy (GTDB): domain Archaea; phylum Micrarchaeota; class Micrarchaeia; order Micrarchaeales; family Micrarchaeaceae; genus JAJYUY01. Next base: position 15,911 of record JAGWHK010000001.1, read on the forward strand.
AGAAGAGGATAGAGTTCACCAGCATATCGATACCGAACACGCTCTTCCAGAAGCTGGAGAAGCACATAGCGGGCACGGGCTTTCCTTCGGTCTCAAGTTACGTGGCGTTCGTTCTTAGGACCATCCTGAGTGAGGGGGGGAACACAAAGGCTGACTATGAGGCAGAGGCAGTCAAGAAGAGGCTCAGGGAGCTGGGCTATCTCTAGCAGGGTTTGCATGATAAAGATACCGGATTTCTCAATCCCCAAGAATTTCGGGATTGCGACCTTCGTTTTCGTCACGGTGGTAGCATTGATCGTAATCAGGCATATACTCTATGCACTGATTGCCGGTGCGGTTATAGGCGCCATCGCATATGTGGCCCGTGGTGTATACATCAGGTGGTTTGGGGTCGACAACAACGACTACTCGAAGATGACATGGTCCATGAACGGCTCCCAGAATTCGGGATCAGAAGAAAGCATGTTCCAGAGCAGGCCCAGGCTTTAAGAGAGGCAAGACAGGACTTCGCCGCTGTGCCCCAATGGCCTTACCCTCTCGAATATCTTGGATATCCTACCCTTCTTGTCTATTATGAACGTCTTCCTGAGGGTTCCCATCCCGAATATCCCCTTGTCACCGTATGCGTTGTAGAGCTTTATCACCTTGCTCACAGGATCGGAGAGCAGCAAAAATTCCAGGGAGTACTTCTTCCTGAACCTTTGGTGGGATTCAAGCCCGTCGCTGCTCACGCCGATCACTATCGCACCCCTCTTCTCTATGTCGGAGAGCGACCTGTTGAACTCCTTGGCCTCTATCGTGCATCCGGGCGTGTCGTCCCTGGGGTAGAAGTACAGCACGACCTCCCTTCCCCTGAAGTCGCTTAGTCTGTGCTCCTTACCGTCAGAGCCCATGAGTGTAAAATCAGGAGCGGCAGAACCCTCTTTCAGCACATCACCACCGTACTCCTTGCGGCTCGAATCTTTATATAGCTTGCTGGATTCATATAATGCGGTAGTCTGCATGTTCAACCTGTTCGGAGGGAAAAGGAAGACGACGATAACCGGGATAAACATAAGGCTTCAGGGGGCAGTGCACCAGCTGAAGGGGCTTGAATCGGGAGATAGCGTTATCGAGCTGAGGATACCGTTCAGGAACAAGGTCCACAGCGACATGCTCACAGATGCGGGCGTATTCAAGGCCCAAGAGGGAAAGCCGATCTCGATAAAGGAGATCAAGGTCTCTGACCCGTTCAGCATCGTCGGGATTGAGCCCAAGGCCCCGGTTGAGATAAAATCCGGAGATGCAGTCGAATTCCGGATAAGGGTCAACGCGCCTGAGCACAATTACACCGGTCCACTGACAATAAGCTTCGAGACCGCGGCAGAGGAGGTGGTCCACATAGAGATCGCAAGGACTATACTGGAGTGGAAGGGGAAGAGGACAGAGATCGAGTCATCGGCCAGGATGCTCAACGTGCAGAAGAACGGCATTATAGTTGAGAATGTGCAGCTCTACAAGGCGATGTCCTTCGGCGACATAGTAACAAGCGCAGATGTGGAGTTCCCGTTCAGAATGGCAAGCACAGAGCCCAAGCTTCCTGTCAAGCTCGACACGCCGAACGGCTACATAATGGGATTCTTCATCCAGGCTCCCGACCACAGCTATTCTGGCGACCTGGTCATAAAGATATCTTAGCCTTATCCGGGAACCTGCTCCAGCGCGGGTTTGGAGGCCGGAGGTCCTGCCAAGTAGTCTTGTATTGTTGCACTTAATGTTGCCAGGTATCATTTACTAGAGCCGGCAGCATCAGAGCTCTACGACGCGGTTACGCTGGTAGATGCGTGGGCATCCTCTGTGCCCTGCACAGCAACCAAGTAGCTCTCGTTCGGCACGAACTGGGCCCCAATGTGGCTGTCGCCGAATGAGGCAACGCCGTTGAATGTCAGCGTAACACTCGAGCCGGCGGCCAGCACGAAGCCATTTGGCCCCTCTGCCTCAAGCGAGCTCTGCGGTAGCGAAAGCGTTCCGTTCTGCCCCACTATGAAGTTGAGCGAGGAGTGCAGGTTATGCCTTGATATCAGGGTTGCGTTGACGAACGCCATCACCTCTGAGCTCATGTTGTGCATGCGAAGATCCGCCTCTATCGTGCTGTTCAGCGAGGCGTTTGCGTGCATCCCTCCCTCAAGGGATCCCAGGCCCATGCTCGTGTGCATGTTTGCTGATGCGCCGATGCCCTCCATCCCCATGTCAGAGGACGAGTTGGAGTGCATGCTCATGCTCTCGTTGGACGAATTGTCAGATTCGCCGCCCACGCTTCCGTTGACCGTGGCGGCAAGCGCACCCCTTATGAACAGGTGCTTGATGGTTACGGAGTTGTTGCCATTGTTCGTCACGTTGACCGAGATCACTATGTTGTTGCCCACCTCGGCAAGCGAGGCAGAGCTTATGGTTATGCTAGACCGGTTCTCATCGATTTGGCTGTGCTCGCCGGCATTCAGGTCCTCGCGGTCACCGACCCTTGCGGAGAACTTGTTGACCGATGCATTGCCTAGGACCACGGCCTTTGCGAATGGCACCAGCACGAAGATGTTCTGGGTCGCATTGGCGCCCCCGTATATCTGCACCACGGACGGAGTCAGGTCTATCAGGGCACCGCCATCATTGCTGCTCAGCGTGCCGCTGAACTTGACCCTGAGCGAGGAGCTCGGGACCGTAACGTTGTATGTGCTGTTGTTTATCGTTATCTTGGCGCTTGCGCCTGTAAATACTATTGAGTCAAATGATACGTTGGCGGGCACGTTTGCCACAGCCACCACCTGGCTGACATTCACCAGGCTTGTAAGGTTCACGCTGCCGCTTGAGCTTAGGTCGATGAATCCGGTGCTGTTGGAGTTGCCGGTTTCATGGAGCTTGAGCCCAGTATAGGAAAGCACGAGCGCGCTTGTGCCAGGAGGAACCTGAGGCGGGTCGGTTATAGAGAGCACGACCGTGCCACTGCCACCACTGGAGCTGAGTACCGTGCTGCTCTGGCCACCATTGCTGGGCGCCCTTCCGGAGAGCGCAAGCGCAAGGATTGCGACTACTATGATTATGGCTGCTATTCCGATTACCAGGTTTTTGCTTGACATGCTTACACCACAATTCCAGTATCCATTTGGGTAGAGGGTATTTAAACATTTTGAAATGTTCCGCTTTGTCAGTCGAAGGTGCTCTTACACTTGTACGCTGTTCACAGTCCTGCCAGGGATATTGAATGGTACTATTGCGATTAGAGGTTTAATAAAGCTCTGGCGCGGCCCCCTGAATCGAGTAGGGGGCGCTTGCCTGGGTCAAGCCGGCCAGAACCACCCATAAGATATGAAAATCAAGGGCTAAATGCCTGCTGTTTAAGTTTGGTTTTCCTAGATGCGCCGCTTCTGCGATCACTTCTTGATGCTGAGAAGGGCTATGCTCGCAAGCATCGCCTCCATCTGTATGCGCTCGTTTGCACCCTCCACTATCTTGAAGTTGCAGTCGCCCAGCTCGCGCATTATCTCCAGTTTGGTCCGCTCCGGAACAGTAAGGTTCTGCACCTCGCGGTAGCATTGGGTCAATATGTCTTCCGCACTCATGCCATGGCGCAGGATCAGGTTGTCGAGTTCGCCGCGTGCCTCGTCGAACTTGCTTGTGACTGCGAAGTTGAGCATTGCGACAATCTCCTTTGGGCGGGCGCGGGCTGCGACATTGTATATGCTCTGCTCTGTTATGTTCTTGTTCTGGAGAGCGCTGCTTTGCAGAGTGTTGGTGAGCTTTCTCATGTCTCCCTCGCTGGTGTAGATGAGAGCTTCCACGGCATTGTCATCGATGTTGAGACCCTCGCCCTGCGCAATGCGGTTTATGTATATCTTCATCTCGTCCTCGTTGAGGTGCTTGAAGCGGAAGACAACGCAGCGGCTCTGGATCGGCTCGATTATCTTGCTTGCGTAGTTGGCGTTGAGTATGAAGCGCGTCTCGGCGGCGAACATCTCCATGGTTCTTCTGAGCGCATGCTGGGCGTCGGCGGTGAGGGCGTCGGCCTCATCCAGGAAGATTATCTTGATCGGTACTTTGTTGATTGATATTGTGCGGGCGAAGTCCTTGACCTTTCCCCTTATGACGTCGATACCGCGATCGTCGCTAGCATTGAGTTCCCTGAATGCCCCGTCTAGGCTGCTCCCATAGAGGTCATGGGCCAGCGCGACAGCAGCCGCGGTCTTCCCGACACCAGGTGAGCCTGCGAAGATCATGTTTGGGAAGTTGCCGCGCTCGACGAATGACTTCAGGCGGTCCACGATGAGCTTCTGGCCTATGACATCATTGAGTGACTTGGGCCTATACTTCTCTGTCCATGGCAGGTCTATCATCTAAACCACAAAACAAGCAATACGATTATGAAAAGGAGCTTTAATAACTTTACGCCGAATAAGATATACAGTTTTATTAACAGGGGAGTTACGCTAACCTGGCAGACTTCCAGCCTTGGGCGCTGGAGATAGGAGTTCAAATCTCCTACTCCCCATTCTGCTCATTCTTTTGTTTCGTCTCTCCTGATTGCAACCCCAGATTCGGGCTTAGTATAAGCAACATGATGGTCCATCTCGCCACTGCATGCTTTCAGATTTAGCCCAAATTCCTCAAACATCACCAGTGGCTGCCCACGCTTTGAAGCATCCACCGCACTTTTTGCCACGAATATTGAATTGCTTGCCTGCAGCACGGATCCCTCTTCTGCCCTTACTATAGTTCCACTTTTGGCATCTTTGAAATACACATCTTCGCTGGTGAACGACTCGCTCGGGCCGACAACTATTGACCCGATATTGTTAGAAACGATTCCCCTTATTCGGTCGTTAAGAAAAACTGAGTCCGCATTTGCAAGGCTCGCCCCCATCGCTTTTAGTATACCATCCGCCTTCAACCCGTTCATTTTTTCTGTTGTGATTGAAACAGAACTTTTTGCTTCTGTTGCAGCCGGTTTTGTAGTGTTCATTTTATCCCACCACCAAATCGGATCATCATAATATATTAACCTTTCTTTTGCCACTTTAGTCGAATTCGGCATCGTTCAGCTTATTGAGGTCTCGTTGAGCTTCAGGCTTCCAGTAACTTGCTGGCTCTTGAAAGACCCATAGATTGTCAATGGGACAAACTTGCTGTTGTCCATGCACAGGCTGAACGTTCCTGCTCCAGATTCGGAAGGCTGGGAGAGGATGCCTTGTATCACTGTGCATGGAATTCCCCTGTACTTGCTCTCATACACACTCTTGATGTTCATGCTGATCCCATGACTTGACAAAGAGCTAAAATTGAAGAATTCGATTTGGGTGGAAGTTATGCCGTCTTCACCGGCAGGGCTGCATGACAGGCCGCTTTTGCTGCGGGCATTGAGATAGCTCTTGTCCTGTATGGCGGTCAGGTTGAAGTTCGCGCAGAGAGACAGGGAGCCGCTCTTGTTGACCAGTTCCAGCACGCCCGAACCTATGAACGGAATGCTCGTCATGTTTGCTTCCATTGTGAAGCTGTTTCCTGATTTCGAGTAATTGATTACTATCGGGGTGCTCAGCGATACGAACGCGCCCAATCCCGAAAGGTGGCCGTAAACCTGGCCCCTATATTTTATGTCCAGATTTGTCGTGTTTGAGATGTGGGAGCGGATCATGGATGATATCAGGGCGCTTGCCTGCGTGCCGCTCAATGCCTCAAGGTTGGAGAATTGTACCGGAACCGATGCATTTGTGTGCGGGAGTGCAGGAGGCGAAATGGCCTTGGAGCTGTTTATAATGTAGGAGGCAAGGAATACGGCGGCTACTACAATGACAACTGCAAGCGCGCCCAGCTTGAACAGGCTGTGGCCCTTTGATTGCCCTTTCACTTTTTCTGACTTCGCCTTCAAGTGACCACGCTACCCTTTCTGTAACAAGATTTAAGTAGGTATGGTGAAGGCCTATCAGAGCCCAGAGGGCATGTTGCCCTTTGGGGTGACCGGCAAAGCGAGCGGCGCGGTATTCGTATGCTCCACACCATGCTTGACAAATGCCCAAGTCTCCTTGGGACAAGGCTTGAAAGGTATATATATGGCCCGTGAGGATACTGCACATGCGGAGCGACATAAGCGTAAAGTCTGCGGTGAAGTCCTTCGGGAAGACCGTGGCCCTTAGCCGCGTAGATTTCTCATCAGCAAAAGGCATGAACATGATACTCGGCCCGAACGGCGCCGGGAAGAGCACGCTGCTCAGATGCATAGACGGCCTCTACCATGTCGATTCTGGATCGGTCACGGTTCTGGGCGAGAATCCCTACAAGAACACCAGGATGAAAGACAAAATATCCCTCCTCACGGACAACTACGCGCTTTACGACTTCATGACCGTTCGCGACAACCTCAAGTTCTTCGGCAGGCTATATGGACTTGGGGGCGGAGAGACGATCTCCATTGCGAAGGATGTTCTTGCAAGGCTGGACGCCACGGAGTACATAGACAGGAAGGTCGCTGAGCTCAGCAGGGGCACGAAGCAGAAGGTCGCCTTCTGCAGGGCGGTCCTGAACGACCCGGATATCCTCCTGCTCGACGAGCCGACAGCATTCCTGGACGCCCATTCGGCTGAGGCGATGAGGAGGATACTGCTCGATTGTGAGAAAAGGGGCAAGACGATCCTGCTTGTGACTCAGAAGCTGGACGAGGTCACAAGGTTCAACGCCAAGATCGCGATAATAAGGAAGGGAAAAATGGTTAAGGAGACAAGCACAGAGGGGCTCTACAGCCTTGTGCTGAAGAAGGTGAATGTGGACTTCAGGCTTGCAAGGCCGCTCGCCTTGAAGCAGGCAAGAAGGATCAGGGGATTCTACAGGGCAAATTCCGATAATGCGACCCTCATCAGCTTCAGGGTCTCGAACTACAAAGACATAAACAGGATACTAAAGTCCCTGATGGGTTTCGGGGCGATAATAGCAAGCGTCGATTACGTTGAACATCTGATAGATGACCTGTCGGCATGATACTATGGACTTTGGAAAGGTCTGGGCGATAGCAATCAAGGATCTGCTTGAGGTTTTCAGCAGCCCGTCAATCTATGGGCCGATGCTCGGGGTACCCCTCTTCTTCGCCATTGTGCTGCCGTTCCTGACCTTCTACGTGGCGCAGTACGGGGCCCCGCAGCTTGCCTCCAAGATAGCCGCGGTGCCTGTCGCCCTTCTGGGGCAGTCGGCAACCGGCGGCCTGATATTCATGTCCTTCTTCGCGGTCAGCGTACTAGGACCTATCTTCCTGACGATGCCGATATTCACCGCAACGGTCATAGCCGCGGACAGCTTCGCCGGGGAGAAGGAGAGGAAGACCTCAGAGGCGCTGCTTGCAACGCCGGTGAGCACAGGGGAGCTCCTGCTCGGCAAGGTTATGGCATCATTCATACCTGCGGTACTTCTCACCCTGATGATATTCCTCATCTACGGATACACGGTCAATACTCTTGCGATACAGAGCTTCCACAAGGGCGTTCTCCCAACCGCGCCATGGCTGATGATGCTCCTCACGGCACCGTTCCTTGCCGTGGCCGCGATAGGGCTCGTCGTCTTGGTCTCATCGCACGTGAAGGGCATCAAGGAGGCGCAGCAGGTGAGCACGATACTCGTGCTCCCGATACTTGTGATGCCGTTCATATCGATACTTGGGCTCGCGAACCTGACGGTCTCCTTCTTCTCGTGGGTTATCGTAGTCCTCCTGATAGCTGACACACTGATACTCTACATTGGAGTGAAGACCTTCAGGAAGGAGAATATATTGTGATTCCTTAGGGTGTTATTCCAACGTCTACCCCCGGATTTAAATTAAAATAAAAAAGGAGAAGAAGGGGATTACATCGGCATGTCGATGCATTCCCTGACGATGGTCGGCCCCATGTTCTGCTTTGCATGTGGTGTGGCCTGGGCTATCTTGACCGCCTCCTCCATCGAGTCCGCCTTTATTATCAGGTATCCACCGACATCGTTGGTCTTGGCCTTGTAGTCCTTTACGCTCCTCTTCCTGGCGATCTTTCCGCTTCTCTGCACCGGGAGGCCTCCTTCCATCTTCCCCTGCCTGTGCAGCTCGCCCAGGAATTCCCTCCATGGCTTTATTCCAGCCTCCGCCTGCTGAGGATCTGTCGGCATCGGCATCTCCTTGTTCAGCATCAAGAGTAGGTATCTCTTGGTCATAGAAATCACAATATTATTTACGTGGTTAAGATTTAAAAGGGGTGCAGGATACCTCTCCTGATATTGATGGATTTAAATATTATCCATATGCTAGGTTATTTCATGCAGATGGGGGAAAGGAAACCTTTTGCAGACAAGACGCTTACAGTCCTGACAAAGTCCAAGCACTCCCCTCTCGATTTGGCCCACATCAAGCGCGAGGCCGAGGAGCACTACCTTCCGCTCAGGGGACTCGGCATAATCGTTGTCTCGGAGGATTGCGGGAGCGACACCTGGGCGTTGTTCCTTAGGAGCAGTGTCGAGGCCGCCGACCACAGGAAATAGGAAAGGGAAGCAATATATATTGTATCGGCGGTAAGCTTTATCTGGTGAAACGATATGGCACATGCGGAAATCAACCTTTCTGGAAGTGTCAGGAGGATGCTCGAGGAGAGCATGACCAAGGAGCTCGGGCATGCCCCGAACGAAGACCAGCTGGCCAATAAGGTCGACCAGCTCAGGAGGCAGAACGTGCAGCTTACCCCATCAGGACTCGGGGTATACCTCGCTTCGCTCCGGACCGGCAGGATGGTGTCGGGTGCGAACCAGGCCCAGTCCCGTGCAAGGCTCAGGTCTTAATCACGACGACAAACCCGTGCAAACTTATATATATTAGGCCTGCCCAAGCGTATTGGGTAAGGGTATATGCACAGGCATAGGAGCAGCCACACGCATGAGATAGAACGCAAATTCCTAGTTAACACGATCCCCAACAGCATTGACCTGCAGGCGCTCCCAAAGAAGAGGATCCACCAGAACTACCTGATAGTGGGCCCGGAGAGCGAGCTCAGGATAAGGCAGGAGGGTGACTCCTACCTTCTGACTGTCAAGCATGGCAACGGGCTTGTGAGGCGCCAGCCTGAGATAGCGCTGAGCCGTGAGCAGTTCGAGGCGCTCTGGGACTCCAACGGCAGCAGGCTGGAGAAAACCAGGTATTATATCCCGCTCGGAGGGGGCCAGGTCCATGTAGATGTTTATAAGGGCCCCAATCTTGAGGGTCTTGTAACCGCAGAGGTGGAGTTCGGAACAAAGGCAGAGGCGCGCCGCTTCCGACCGCCCTGGTGGTTTGGTCAGGAGGTCACCTACGACTCGGATTACAGGAACAGCGCTCTTGCGATGAGGGAGGAGCCCATACCGCAGCCCCAGAGGCTGAGCGTGCCCAGCGAGCTTGAGATCGGCTTGGAGGAGCTCTCCAGGCGGGCTGCCGCACTGCTCTTCAAGAAGGAGGAGGGGAGCATAGTCGTGCTTGTGAGTGGGGGCTCGGGCTCCGGGAAGACCACGGTGGCCGAAAGATTCGACGATAGGCTGAAGGACGATGCAGTGGTGATATCCATGGATCACTACTACAAGAGTAAGAGGAGGGCCAATTTCGACGAACCAGATGCGGTGGACCTTGATTTGCTTGCAGAACATCTTGCCGCACTTCTCTCAGGAAAGAGCATAGAGAGACCTGTGTACGACTTCAAAACCAGCAGCAGGCTGGACGAACACGTCACAGTTCCGCCCAAGAGAGTGCTAATAGTGGAGGGCCTTTATGCCCTGCACCCCAAGATCCGCAAGTTTGGCGATATCTCTGTTTTCGTGGATGTGGGCGCACATGGCAGGATGATAAGGAGGCTCATCAGGGACTCGCAGCGCACCAGCATGTCGGTCTTCGAGACGCTCAGGTATGTGACGCAAGTTGCCGAGCCGATGTACAGGGAGCACATCCTGCCCACCAAGGCGTCGGCCGACATAGTGATAAGGAACGACTACGACCCAAGGAGGGAGGCAAGGGGCATAGAAACGGTCCAGTCACAGCTGAAGTACAAGGCCCCAAACCTCACGGATGAAATGCTGAGGAGGGAGGGCTTCAACAGAATCGCAAGCGTGAAGCAAAGCGACAGGTACTATGTTCCTCTGGATAGTCCGGTTGGCGGAGATGAAGTGATCATGCTCAGGGAGGAGGTGGACATTAGGAAGCTGGCCGAGGTGCTTGCCAGCCAAGCTGGAAAGTCCCTTGAAAAGTACAGCAACATGATAACAACTGAACTAAGGGAGAGGATTGAAGAGATGAAGGGGGAGGTTGAGGCTGCGATCATTAAGAACGACCTCAATGCAATGAGCGATAAGGCCAGCTCGCTGGGGATGGTCCTACAGAATGTGGGTCATGATGCCTATCCCGCTTCACTCGAGCAGGTAATATTCACATACAAGGGGCCCAGTGCACCAAGAACAGACAGCATGGAGAGGAACACGCTCAGCTTCGTGATCAACAAGGATACTGAGATGGTGCTCTCCTCAATATACAGCACGCAGCCCTCTGCCGCCATAATAAAAGACAGGGCGATCTATCATTCTGGCGGCATAGTGCTCTCGTTCGATACCAGGATAGCGGTTTGCGTGCAGTCCACCTTCCAGCCGGTGAACCACGTGGAATTCACCCTGCCGCCCGGGGCCTCAGGAAAGAAGATGGTGGAGAGGGTGGCAGCGAGGCTGGGCCTGACCCAGGCGGACCAGATCAATAAGCCTTACAGGGAAATGGCCTGAGGGCGGCGCTCGGGAACGAATAAATACCTGAGACGCCCTATCACTCTGATTTCATGTGCCAGGCTCCGGTGGGGAAGGTTCTAGAAGTCAGGGGAGACCGCCTTGTGGTTGACGTAAAGGGCAAGAGAAGGGAGCTGCGCTCAAGGCTTCCTGGTATAGGGGTTGGCGATTATGTCTCGTTCTCCCTAGACATAGCGATAGACAGGATCGAGAAGGAGGAGGCGGAGGCAGTCTTGGAGGGGATGAAGTGAACGATGAGGCAAGGATAGTATTCACTAGATACGCGATCCCTTGTTCCGGGACGATAATAGAGAGGGGCAAGATGACAAGGGAGCAGGTCGACAGGCTCACAGAGCTTGTGACAGATGGAAGGGCTCCCGAAGACGGCGTCGAGAGGATGTATCCAGTCGCGGATGCGATGTGCAAGCTGGTCGCAAGACAGATGGGGAAGAGCGAGATTGACGCTGAGGTTGTGAGGGAGTATTTCCTGATCAGGCACAGCGCAGTGGTCGACGAGCGCTACGAGCTGATGAGGGACTTCGACCCCAATGAGTGCAGGACCTATCCCGGAAAGGTGGTCGCTGTCAATGACGGCCAAGCAATCGTGGAGACCTCAAGGGGCAGGAGAGCTTACAAGACAGTGCTTGCCCGGGATGTGGGGCCAAATGACTTAGTATCGGTGCACTTCGATTTCGTCGTTGAGAGGATAACAGAGCAGATGGCGGAGAGGATGAGGAAGGTGGCGTCAAATGAGAAAGGAGCAAAAGGGCATAATACTCGCAATCTTAGCCGCAGTATTTAGCGGAGTAGCCATCCCGGCCAACAAGTTCTTCATAGTCAGCCTCAGCCCGGCGGTCTTCACCGCGGTGAGGGCCCTGATCATAGGAGTTGTATTCTTCGCGATAGCGTCGTATCAGGCGCGGAGGGGACACAGGAGCTTCAAGAAAGTGCCGTGGAAGTACCTCATTGCAATAGCAGTAATCGGTGGCGCTGCGGCATTCCTTCTGTATTTCACAGGGCTCAAGCTCACGACCGCAGGGAGGGCCGCCTTCCTCTACCACTCCGTGCTCACGATATTCACCGTGGTTCTGGCAGCCGCGTTCCTGAGCGAGAGGGTAGACAGGAGAATGGCCATGGCGCTCGGCGTGATGCTCATCGGCACCATAGTACTCTACGTCTCGCAGGTTCAGCCATCGCAACTCTGGTCAAATCCCAACCTTGGGGACCTGCTCATAATAGTCGCGTCAGTATTATGGGCCGTAGAGTACGTGATATCCAGGAAGGCCATGACGATGGGCGAGACCAACTTCGTGGTCTCGTTCGCCAGGATGTTCTTCGGGGGGCTGATACTCTTCGGGTTTGTCATAGTCACAGGAAACGCAGCTGCGTTGCTGAAGCTGTCGTTCCAGCAGTGGACAAACATAGGAGTGTCGACCCTGTTGCTTTTTGGTGACATACTCTGCTGGTACTGGAGCATCAGGTACATCAACGTGTCGAAGGCCAGTATCCTGCTGCTCCTTGCGCCGGTCATATCGCTGGTTGGTGGGAGCCTGTTTCTCAACGAGCCGGCGCCGCTGCTGCAGCTCGCGGGGTCCGCAGTTATACTAATCGGGGCTTATATTGTAATTGGTGTCAAGAGTGAGCAGGGAAAGGGTTAGGTTTCTGGTCTTCGGGAACCCGATGCTGAGGATCGACAGCATGCCGATTCGGCTGATGCCTGATCTGAGGAAAAGGTTCCCGCAATTCGAGTTCGTGGAGTTCGACCCAAATGAGAATCTTGAGAGGGAGGGCAGGACGCTCGAAATCATAGACTCGGTGGAAGGAATAGATAAGGTCACGCTCATCACAGACATCGATTCCATACAGCCCTCACCAGTTGTATCGATGCACGACTTTGACCTCGGGTATTCGCTCAGGCTGCTGAAGAAGCTCAAGCTCATCGACAGCGTGAGGATATTCGGCGTCCCTATGGGGATGAAGAAGGCAGAGGCTTTCAGACAGCTTTCTAAGATCATCGCCGCTTCCGGGACGTTGGGGTAACTGCATTGCTCAAACCGTATTTTAGGCGGGCTTCTTCGATAACCCTCACCAATCGTTTATCCCCCCTCTCTGCGGGCTTGGATAAGCACCTCATCCGAATTCAGCACTAGGCCCCTTGCCATGGCCGTATAGAATTCTTTTTCTTTGGGGTTGTTGGCGAGTTCAATCTTGGCTTCCCGCAGAGCTGCCAAGAGCACCGAGTTGGAGGATAGTTTCGGTGTTCTTGCATTTCGGCCTGAAGATTGCATCTTATCTCCAGTTTACCTTGAGGAAGTGGCTGGCGCAGCTCATGCAGGGGTCATAGGCCCTGATGAGCTTCTCTATCTCGTGCTCCAGCATGTGCCTGTCCATCGAGAGGTTATTCTGCACCAGCTTTGCGGTGCTTCTCTCCATGATCATCTGGTTCTGCTGGGTAGGTACGATTATGTTGCCATAGGTCACCTTGCCCGTTTTGTCGATTGAGACCATGTAGTACAGCGTTCCCCTGGGAGCCTCGATCAGGCCGACACCATCACCCTCCTTTATGCAAAGCGGCTCGTGCTGCTCCTGCGTGAACTGGCTTGACTCCAGGATCTCGATGGAGTGGTCTATGCTGTGCAGTATCTCTATCGCCTGGGCCAGGTTGTTGTGGTATATGTTCTTCGAGGGGAATGCGGATAGGTACTTTGCGGCATCCTTGCGGGTGTCTACGTGGAGTGCATCCCTGTTTAGGTTCATCCTTGCGAGGGCACCCACCATGTACTCGCGACCCTCGAATTTGTAGCTAGTCGCCTCGGAATATGGCATGACTATGCGCTCCAGATAGTCCCAGTACCTGTCCTCGGAGGTGTGCAGGCCGTTCGAATCAACGATGTTGCCCCTGAAGAAGGAGTAGTCCTTCGTCGCCAAGGCCACGAAGTCTGAGTCAAGCTCAAGGCTCGCATTCCAATTGTAGAACAGCTCTATCGCCTCTATCGCGTAGTCCCTCGCGACCTTCAGCTCGGCAATCACTTTCTTTACTGTATCTGGGTCAGGGAGGTGCGAAAACTTCCCTACCTCAGCGAATGTCGCATGCACGGCCCTGCCCGCAATCGCCTTTGAGAGCTCGTTACCCGCGCTTTTTATCGCGAACGCCTTCTTCACCAGGTCGTCATGCTCCTCCCCAAGATCGAGGACAGAGTCCTTCCCGAACAGGTCCGGAAGGCAGAACATGAAGAGATGGAGGGCATGGTCTCTTATCATCATCCCGTACAGCGACAGCTTCCTGAGCAATAGCGTCTGATCGCTGGGCGTATAATCAAGCGCCCTCTCCACCGCCTCTGAGCAGCAGGTCAGGTGAGCTATGCTGCAGGTGCCGCATATCCTCGATGTCATCAATGGCAGGGAAAGGGCGAACTTGTTCCTTATCGCCTGGGTGTAGAACCTCTTGCTCTCTGTTATCTTGAGCTTCGCATACTCGACCTTCCCGTTCTTGACCTTTATGTCAAGCTTGCCGTGGCCTTCCACCTTCGACATGTTGTCCACGTGTATGTGCTCGACCGAATTGCCACCTGCACCCTCAACATCCTCAAACCTATGCATTAACAACACCGAACTCTTTGAGGTACTTGTCCAGGACCTTTAGGAAGACGTCCTCCTCCATCGGGCATCCCTGGACCTCGTCATCTATTGGTATTACCTCTTTGACCATGCGCACCTTGTCGGCCTGCTTGAACCGCTTGAGCAGGAAGGATATCTCCTCCTTGAGTTCAGGCGGGAAGGTGTTCCTTTGCGCTGCCGGCATCCCGTTTACCGCGCAGGCACCTATAGCCACCACCCTCTTTGCGTTCTTCCTTATCTGCATGAGCTTCTTCGCGTCGGCATCGTTGGTTATTGCACCCTCCACGAAGGCCACGTCCAAACCCCTCATGCTGTTTTTCTTCTTTAGGACCCTGGCATGCCTTATGTCGAGCAGGCTCTTCCACTCGAAGAACCTCTGGTTCATCATCTCTATCCAGATCATGGTGCTGTCCTCGCAGCAGGTGAAAGAGAACCAGCCCACCCTAAGCTTTTTGACCATGGTACGCATTGCCCTTGAAAGAATAATAAAGCTTTCCGGGATATCCAACTAGGTATTGTGGCCTAGACGGTTATGCGTCAGGTCAGGCAACCAGGCGCCGCTTCTCAGTCACCGTATTCTCGGGCTTCTTTGTTGCCATCTGATTCAATCCGTTCAGGAAACGAGGTACATCAATCTTGACGCCAATTCTGACCTCTATCTCCTTTGGAAGGAAACCGGTGCCCTCCAACCCGTTCAGGCTCTTGAGGAGTTTCTCGACCTTTTCTTTTGTTGGAGTCATATCTTGGTAAAGAGCGATAACCGCGCCGTACGCGTAGTCCTTCATTCCGCTTTCCAGTGAGGGAGTTATTGGGAGGCCGAGCTCCTTGCAGATCTGATAGGCCTGATAGGGTTTCTTGTCCTTCATTACTATATCCTGGATTAGGGAGTTCTGCCCGATGAATATGTTTATGGAGGTTATTTGATCGTGTGTGAAGTCACCCATATGGTTGCGCACAAAGGATTCGACGCGCTTGTCACGGTACTCCTTTTCGTTCTTTAGCTCAGTTACCGAAAGCTTTGCCATCTCATAAACAGGGATCTTGAATATGTCCTCTTTTCTCAGACTGTAGATATTGTAATTATGCCGTGCGTGCGATTCGCTGTCCAGCTGCACATGCTTGGTGAGCAATACAACCTCTTGCTCTTTGTTCACTTCTGTGACAGGTTTGTTCCTGTCAGTTTGGGTCAGTCCAAAATAAGTGTAGGTAGTTCCCTGGAAGTCAGAGCGAGCACCAAAGCCATGACAGATCGTCATGTCCTCAACCGCAGAAACCAAGACGATGGCCAGCTGGCCATGTTTCAGCTTCTTCAGTTGATCGGATTCAGATTTAGTAAGTCCTGAGAGTCTGCCCATGATATCCCCAAGACCCTTGATTAATCCAAATATAAATGACTTTCTCTACCTATTGGCCGCGCCACGGTACTCATATTCATAGCATGACCCATACCTCTCGGCCGTGGCAAGCGATTCTGGGGGAGGGGCCTTAAATAGTCTTGCTATCCGCTTGGGAACTACCTTTTCGACGTCAAAACCAAAGGGGGATTGCCTTGTGGGTAGCGGTTTTATATAATTGACGCTGCATAATATCAACATGTCCGGCAAATCAACCTCTTGTCCCACTCTTAACCTGCTCCACATGATCGGTAAGAAGTGGACCATCCCGATTGTGGAGCTGCTTCACCCTTCAAACAAGGCGCTTCAATTCAACGAGATGCAGCACCTCCTGGTTGACATAACGCCCAAGAACCTCAGCAGGAGCCTGAAGGAGCTCTCTGATGCCAAGATAGTGAGCAGGGTCGAGATCCGCAACGACGGGATCAGGTATACTGAATACTCTCTCACTGAGAATGGCAAGAAGGTCGAGGGATTGGTCAGGGCCGCGAAGGAGCTTGGTATCTGCATGTATGACATGAACGCCTATTGCGTCAACCGCCAGTGCCACCTCTGCCCGTTGCTCAAGTCGACCTGACTTCTACTGACTTTCCGCCTGCCTGTAGTGCAGCGCGACCCGGTTTTACCGAGATACCCAACCGGATAATCCGAATACCCTTTTGGATACTTTTTCTTTTAAAATAGCACCGTGAGCAGTAGTGCTGGTGTTAGTATGGATGGAAAGCTAGAGGGGATAGTCAACGGGAATGGAAGCAACGGCATGGGCTTCAAGTCGATAATGAAGAGGGACGGCCGTATAGTGAGATTCGAGCTCGACAAGATAGTAAAGGCCATAGCCAAGGCTGGGGCGGCGACCAACGAGTTCGGAGACGTGGTGGCAAAGAGGCTGGCGATGAAGGCTGTTGCCCTGCTCGTGGCGACCAGCGAGAAGGAGATCCCGTCAGTGGAGGAGATACAGGATGCGGTGGAGGAGATACTCCTCTCCAGCCAGTACAGGAAGACTGCGAAGGCATACATACTCTACAGGGAGCAGCACGCCAACATAAGGAACATAGTCAACACCGCGAGCGTCGACCTTATTGGCCAATACCTGGACAAGATAGACTGGCAGGTCAACGAGAACAGTAACATGGACTACTCGCTGCAGGGGCTCAACAATTACATCTCGTCAGAGATAAGCAAGGTCTACTGGCTCAACAAGATCTATCCCAAGGAGGTGAGGGAGGCGCAGCTGAACGGCGACTTCCACATACACGACCTCAACACCCTTGCGGTATACTGCGTCGGTTGGGACCTCAACGACCTGCTGATAAGCGGGTTCAAGGGGGCCAGAGGCAAGATAGAGAGTTCCCCCGCGCGGCACTTCAGGGCTGCGCTGGGTCAAGTAGTCAACTTCTTCTATACCTTACAGGGGGAGGCGGCAGGTGCGGAGGCGTTCTCCAACTTCGACACCCTTCTTGCGCCATTCATCAAATACGACAGCCTCTCGTACGCAGAGGTTAAGCAGGCCATGCAGGAGTTCATATACAACATGAACGTGCCAACGAGGGTCGGATTCCAAACCCCCTTCACGAACATAACCCTGGACCTCAACGTGCCCAAGCATATGGCAGACAAGCACGTCATAATAGGGGGGAAGTTCCAGGAGCTCACCTACAAGGATTTCCAGAAGGAGATGGACATGTTCAACAGGGCGTTCCTGGAGGTCATGCTGGAGGGAGACGCCCAGGGCAGGGTCTTCACCTTCCCGATCCCCACATACAACATAACAAAGGACTTTGATTGGGAGGACCCGAAGCTGGACCTCCTCTTCAAGGTGACCGCGAAGTACGGCATCCCATACTTCTCCAACTTCGTAAACTCTGACATGAAGCCCGAAGACACAAGATCGATGTGCTGCAGGCTCAGGCTCGACACAAGCAAACTGGAGCAGAGAGGGGGAGGCCTCTTCGGCGCCAATCCGCTGACGGGATCCCTGGGGGTCGTGACGATAAACCTGGCCAGGATAGGCTACAACAGCAAGAGCGAGCAGGAGTTCACCACGCAGCTAGACAGGATGATGATGGCCGCAAGGGAGAGCCTGGAGATAAAGAGGAAGGTCGTGGAAAGGTTCACCGAGGCGAACCTCTACCCGTATACCAAGTTCTACCTAAGGGACATGAAGCAGAGGTTCGGCGAATACTGGAAGAACCACTTCTCGACCATAGGGATAGTCGGCATGAACGAGGCGGTCAGAAACATGCTGGGAGAGACCGAGGGCACCCACAGCGAGAAGGGCAGGGCCCTGGCGATCAGGATAATGGACCACATGAGGAGCAGGCTTGTCGAGTTTCAGAAAGAGACCGGCAACAACTACAACCTCGAAGCGACACCGGCGGAGAGCACAGCCTACAGGCTGGCCCGGAAGGACAAGGAGCTCTACCAGGCGATAACCTGCGCCAACGAGGCCCAGTACAAGCAGGGCGCGGAGCCCTATTACACAAACTCTACCCACCTTCCTGTGGGCTACACGGACGATATGTTTGAGGCGCTCGACCTGCAGGACGAATACCAGACGAAGTACACCGGCGGCACCGTGCTCCACCTCTTCGTAGGGGAGAAGATAACCGACGTGAGGGGCGTAAAGAGCCTGGTGAAGAAGGTCTGCAACAATTACAGGCTGCCGTACTTCACGATAACTCCCACCTTCAGCGTCTGCCCGAGTCACGGCTACATGGCCGGGGAGCACCAGAAGTGCCAGAAGTGCGAGAGCGAGTGCGAGGTCTACTCGAGAATAGTAGGCTACCTGAGGCCGGTGCGACAGTGGAACAAGGGCAAGAAGGCCGAGTTCTCCGACAGGAAGGCCTACAAGGCGATGCTGTGATCATAGGTGGCCTCCAGAAAAGCTCTCTGATCGACTATCCGGGCAAGGTATCCGCGATAGTCTTCACGCGCGGCTGCCCCCTGAGATGCCACTTCTGCCACAATCCAGGGCTTGTGCTTCCAGAGATGTTCGGCAAGGCGACACCGGACTGGGAGGTGCTCGAGTTCTTGAAGTCAAGGGTCGGCAGACTTGACGCGGTAGTCGTTACCGGGGGGGAACCCACGATCCACAAGGATCTGCCGGACTTCCTGGCAACCATAAAAGGCATGGGATACCTGGTGAAGCTCGACACGTCAGGCGTGAACCCGGAGATGGTGAAGGTGCTGCTCGGCAACGGGCTGGTCGACTACATCGCCATGGACATAAAGGCGCCTCTATCGAGGTACAGCGAGGTCGCAGGCGTCAAGGTCAACACAGAGGCAATAAAGAGGAGCGTAGAGATTATAAGGGAGAGCGGAGTTGACTATGAGTTCAGGACCACAGTCGTCAAGGGCCAGCTCTCGAAGGATGACATTGTGCTGATAGCGAAATATATAGAGGGCGCCAAGAGATACTTCCTGCAGAGGTTCCGGGGAGGCGTGACCCTCGACCCTGGATTTGCCAAGAGGGGCGCATACAGCGATGCGGAGTTCGAGTCGATTAGGGATGAGTCGGCGAAGCATGTAATCGAGTGCGAGGTCAGATGATGGCAGAGCCTTTGAGGATGAGGATCTCCGGAAGATTATACTCGGGAGTCGTGAAGCCCATATACTTCAAGTTTGACCCAGAGGACGTGCACAACAGGCTTGTCTCGGTGGGGAAAGTGCTTGGATCCAACCCAATAACCAGGGGGTTGACATCGATGGCCTTCGAGTACAACAATCCTGCCCTCGAGCAGCGGATATTTGGCCTCCACTTCAGGAATCCGGTAGGGCTCTCTGCCGGGTTCGACAAGAACGGGGATTCTGCCAGGATAATGAGAAGCGTGGGGTTCGGGTTCACAGAGATAGGGAGCATCACGGCAAAGCCATGCGCCGGAAATCCTGGGGTGAGGCTCAAGAGGCTGAAGGAGAAGAGGAGCATACTTGTCCACATGGGGCTCAACAACAGGGGGGCGGGACTTCTACACGAACAGTTGATGGACAGAAAACCGGACATCCCCACGATCATAAGCGCAGCCAAGACAAACTGCAAGGAGACCACCAATCCCGACGTGGGCCTGGAGGATTACCTGTTTACGGTAAGGACATTCAGGGACATCGCGGATGTGTTCGAGCTGAACATAAGCTGCCCCAACGCCTTCGGCGGGCAGGACTTTGCAGATCCGAGGCTGTTCGAGAGGCTTGCGAAGGGCGTGAATGGGCTGAGGCTGAGACAACCGGTAATCGTGAAGCTCTCACCCGACCTTACAAAGAGAAACGTAGACAGGATAATCGAGATCTCGGCGAGGCACGGGATTTCAGGGTTCGTCTGCACGAACCTCACAAAAAGGCACGATGAGGGGGAGGGCGGGCTCTCTGGCAAGGCAGTGGAGGGAAGGGCCAACGACCTTCTTTCCCACGTTTATAAGAGGAACCTTGAGTACAGGAAGAGATTCGTGCTGATAGGGGTGGGCGGAATATTCTCTGCGGAGGACGCATACGGAAAGATAAAGCTCGGCGCCAATCTTGTGGAGCTGATAACGGGGATGATATACCAGGGGCCACAGCTGATAGGGGAGATAAACTACGGCCTCGCAGAGCTTCTCGAAAGGGATGGCTACTCTAACATAGGCGAGGCAGTTGGCACAGCTAGATGAGCGCCTTCAGCTCCTTCAGCAATACAGGAAGCTGGGTCACGTCGTCCTCATCAGTGAAGTGGCCCCTCTTTTGGTCCAGCACGATTTTGGCGGAAAGCTCCCTCTTTAGGATCTCTGCCTCGCTGGAGGGCACGTACGGATCGTCATCCGAGCATATGTCCACGATCTTGCCTGCATGCTCCCTTATATTGCCCCACTTTATTGGGGTCTCGAGCCATGGCCTTGCGATCTCTGGCTCGCCTTCCGACAGGTTCGTGAGCGTATTTATCCATGGCGCCACCAGCACAGCGCCTCCCGCCCTTGTGCCATCAGGAAGGGTCTCGAGGAGCCTTAGGACTGCCTGGCATCCTATGCTGTGGCCCACGAAATAGGTATTGCCATCAACCGCGCCGGCCACGCCCTTCAGGAATGGCACCCACTGGTCGATCCTTGGAGCGTTGGTGTTGGGCATGTCGGGCACCACTACTTCCGCACCGGACTTCTCCATCTCGGCCTTTAACCATGGGATCCAGTCGCATGCCGAATTGCCGTACCACCTGTGCACCACGATGACCCTAACCATTCACCTCATCTCTTCGTGGCTCTCCCATGTCTGAGTGTTTGATTTTCTTCTGAGCGGCCTGTATATGTACTCGTGCCCCCAGGGATCCCTGACCTTTACCTTGTATGGCCTGGCCTTGGTGTACTTGGACAGCGCGAATTCGTCCTTTGCCGGATCGATGTCGAGCATCGGGCCCTGCTTCGGCTGGTACCTGGGCTCCCTGTCGGTCTTGACTATCTCTATGCACGATACAGGGCACTCGTTGGGGCATATCATGCAGCCCGTGCACTTGGACACCTGTATCGGATACTCCGTCATGAAGGTGGTCTGGTCAGTCTCTTTCTTCTCGTCTTCTACATGGGCATGCCGCGGTCTGGTGAAGTCAAGGGCATTGACAGGGCAGGCATCGCCGCATATGCCGCACTGTATGCATGTGGTGTTGTCAAAAGTGAACTTGAACGGCATCCTGTCACTTCTTCTCGCTTGGCGGCATCACGTCCTTGACGACCGGCTTTGGCTTGGGCTCTATGAACCTGTTGAAGATTCCGCCCTTGAACGAATACAGGATCGCGACCAGCCCGCACAGCACCAGTATGCCGAAGCAGACGTAGAAGGTGTAGATCGATAGCGAGGGGTTGTTCACCGAGTTCAGGTAGACGTTGGCGAAGCCCCAGATGTTGGATGTGCTGTTCGAAACCGTGGGTGGCAGGATCGAGAGCGCCACCGGGCTCTCGGTTACCAGCACTATGCCTGTTATGTAGAGAAGCGAACCGGCTATGACCAGTATCGTGAGCATGCTGTTGTAGAACGGCTCCTCGTCGGTGTCGACGACAAGCAGCATGACCAGCGCCATCGCGAATAGGTCTATCGAAAGAGGGGCAAACGGCATCCCTATAGGGAAGTCCTGATATACGCCGGGCCAGAAGAACATGAATCCAAGGAAGACCATGAGGAATATGCTTGCATCCCTTAGGATTATGTAGATGAGCCACCACATGTCTGCGGCGAGCCTCAGGGTGAACTTCCTGAGTATCCTGAGAAAGTATCCACGGGCTATCTGTATCGAGAGCGCAAGCACAGCGATCATCGTCAATATGACCGCTATCGTATTCTCCGTGAAGGTCGCGCCCGCGGCAACGTAGGTACCGGAAGCGGCCTGAAGCAAGAAACCAAGCAAACTATCGCCGCGCAATTTAACGAAAGCAAGGTTTTTATGTTTTGGTGTCCAGTCGCGGTCGCCGATCATAGTCGGGTATTAATATAATTGGGTAACATTAGCTTTGTTCGGTTCAGTGGTGCCAGATGATACTCTACAATACCCTTGCAAGGAAGGAGGAGGAGTTCAAGCCCGCAAACGGCAAGAAGGTCAAGATGTTCGTCTGCGGATTCACCGTATATGATGACGCCCATCTCGGTCACGCCAAGACGTTCGTCAACTTCGATGTCATAGTGAGGTGGCTGCGCCACCAGGGCTATGATGTCGAGTACATACAGAACATAACCGATGTTGACGATAAGATAATAAAGAGGGCCGCTGAGAGGAAGATTGACCCCATCGAGCTTGCAAGGATGTACGAGAAACGTGCCCTTGAGGACTTGGACAGATTGGGGGTTAAGAAGGGCGTTACAGACTTTCCACGCTCGCACGACTACATAGAGGCGATAGCAAAGCAGATACAGCTTCTGCTCGACAAGGGCTATGCGTATATTTTGGACGGGGATGTCTATTACAACGTGGCGAAGTTCCCAGATTATGCGAAGCTCTCCGGAATAAGGCTAGACGAGCTTGAGAAGCACAGGATCGAGCCCAGGGAGGGCAAGATCAATCAGTATGACTTCGCGCTCTGGAAGGCCTCCAAGGGGGGAGAACCCAGCTGGGAAATAATACTCAATGAGAAAGAGAGGACCGCGGAACTGGACGGCAGGCCAGGCTGGCACATCGAGGATACCGCGATAACCTATGAGAAGTTCGGCCCCCAGTATGACGTGCATGGAGGCGCGAACGAGCTGATATTTCCGCATCACACGAATGAGATAGCACAGGCGGAGGCCGCTTTCGGGAAGAGGCCGTTCGTGAGGTATTGGCTGCACTCTGGGGTTCTCAATGTGAGGGGGCAGAAGATGAGCAAGAGCCTGAAGAACTTTGTCACGATACGCGAGGCGCTGGAGGGACACAAGCCAGAGGCGATAAGACTCCTCTTCTGCTCGACGCACTACCGAAAGGAGATTGATTATTCTGAAGAGTCCATAAAGGAGGCGGGCAAGAGGCTTGGATATCTCTACGCTGCCCTAGGAATATTCTATAACATGAAGGCCATTGCAAAGGGGCGGAACGATGATGAAGTTTTGGGAATTACCGATGCGCTCGATACCGAGTTCTCGGCCGCCATGGAGGCAGATTTCAACGCCCCTCTGGCTTTGGCAAACCTGGTAATTGCACTGAACAGGCTGCGTGCATTCGCCGCAAACAACGAGGAGGTTGGAAGGTCCGCAAAAACAAAGGCGATAAAGAAGGTTCTAGAGATGGCCCAGATATTCGGCATATTGGAGGAGGACTCTTACAAAGAGCCAATACCCAAGGAGGCGATAAGGCTTATTGAGGAAAGGGAGGTGCTTAGGAAGCAGAGGAAATTCACCGAAGCGGACAAGATAAGGGAGGCGCTGAAGAGGCAGGGGATAATAATAGAGGATACAAAGGATGGCGTGAGCTGGCATCGGGGATGAGATGAAGGAAAAACTCGTTTACAAGGGCCCGATCTTCAGGGTGTACCAATGGAAGCAGCGAATGTTCGACGGGACCTACAAGACGTTCGAGAGGGCCGAGAGGCCGTCCTC
Source organism: Microcaldota archaeon (assembly GCA_028866775.1). Taxonomy (GTDB): domain Archaea; phylum Micrarchaeota; class Micrarchaeia; order Micrarchaeales; family Micrarchaeaceae; genus JAJYUY01. Next base: position 39,697 of record JAGWHK010000001.1, read on the forward strand.
TGCGGAGATAATAGCTGTGGTGGGAGGTCGGATTGCCATCGCGGAGGAGAGGCAGCCTGGCGGGAAGGGATTTATCGGCCTGATCGGAGGCAGGATTGACGAGGGCGAGACGCCTCTCGCCGCGGCCAAGAGGGAGCTCTTGGAGGAAGCGGGGATGAGGGCGGCCGGATGGAAGATTCTTAGGGCGTTCAAGTCCAGCTCAAAGAAGCTCAAATGGGACGTCTACCTTTTGGCGGCACTTGATTGCAGGAGGGTCGGAAGCCAGAAACTTGACAGCGGTGAGAGGATAAAGGTACGGTACATAACCCTAGAAGAGCTGCTGGACTGGGGAAAGGACACGGCGCGCATAGGCCCGGATATCGCGCTTTACTTCAACGAGCTCAGACATGATCGCGGGGCGAGGAGACGGTTAGAGCGCATCTTGGGGCTCTGATTCCCAGGAATCCTGTTCCCTCCTTTGCGATCCTTCTCAGCATTGATGCGATCCCTGCCTGCTTGTATTTCTCTGCCAAGTTGGCAGCCTCGAGGATCTCGTAGTGCGCCTCGTAGGATTTTGGGTATCTGACCGCGATCGCCCTTACAGTGCCGGTCCTTCCTGCGGCAGAGGCAAGAGCCAACGGGGTGAACCCCTGCGAGTTCCTCGGGTTGATCAAGGCATGCCACGAATCGAGGAGGCGCTCGGCCTTCGAGCTTAGCCCCCTGATCGATACATGGTGCATCGATGTGTTGAGGTCCATGTCTACCGCATTCACCTTGGCGTCCATGCAGAGCATGCGCTCCATCTCCCTAATCGTGCCGGTTGCCGCTGCAGTTATCAGGCTGTTGTTCAGCACCCTCAACTGCGCCTCGGGATTTTCAGTATCCCTGAGCAGAGAGGCCGGGACGAACCTGAGTCTTGGCATCGTGACCCTTATGTGAGGGGCCTTGCTGGCCTCCCTGATGTGTCTGTTTGTAATATGCATTTTATCAAAGATTCCTTCTGCTCGCCTTATTATTTAAGGGTTGCGGGGCAGCATTGGCGAGATGGCGTAGGCCTACTTAACTGGCAGGGTCGCGATTATACCGTCTATTATGCCGTTTACCCCTATTCCCCCTGTTGACCTCACGACCAGCCTGTGGCTCAGCACCGGCTTCGCCAGGAACTTTATGTCGTCTATCGTGACCTCGCTCCTGCCCTGTATGAGCGCCCTCGCCTTGCCGCATCTCATGAAGCTTATCTCTGACCTGGGGCTTCCGCCCAATATTACATGTATATCTGTCCTGGTGGCGTCGACTATCCTCGTCACATAGTCTATAACGTTGGGGGGCATCTTGATCTTCTCAACGTCCTGCTGCATCCGCAGTATCTCCTCCAGCCCTATCACCTTGTTGGTGACCACCTTCATCTCGGTTTCCTTCAACTTCAGCATCTCCACCTCCTCCCCCATGGTCGGATATGTGACGGCAATCCTCATCAGGAACCTGTCGGCCAGCACCTTCGGGATCGCGACAGTCCCCTCCACGCTGATCGGGTTCTGGGTCGCGTATGCTATGAAGGGGTCCATGAGCGGAAGGCTCGCATCCGCGCCGGCTATCGTGACCTGCCTCTCCTCCAGGGCCTCCAGGAGCCCGGCTATGGTCCTCTGCGGCATCCTGTTGAGCTCGTCGATGAGGAGCAGGTTGGTGAAGATCGGGCCCTTCTTTAGGACAATGTTATGCGTGTGCTCATCCATGTAGGTGTAGCCTATTATGTCTGGAGTTGTCAGGTCAGGCGTTCCCTGTATCCTCTTGAACTCCCCGGACATCGAATCCGCGAGCGCCTTTGTCATGGTGGTCTTGGCCACTCCTGGCATGCCCTCCAGGAGGACGTGGCCGTTCGCCACCAGGGCTATGAACATGAGCTCTATCACATCGGTCTTCCCGGCTATGTGCTTGCGCACCTCCCCCAAGACAGCTTCCCATGCCGATTTGGCGTCCATCAGAAACCCTTTTATAACCTCAGTAAGGAATTGTATAGAAGGCTTATTAAACTGATTAGCAAAAGCCTCAGTGGTAGTCATGATAGGGAAAGAAGTGAAGGGGAGCAAGCCGGTCTCCATATCGGAGGTGGCAAAGATACTGGAGGAGAACTCCGGGGCCACGCCTACTTATGAGCAACAGGTCGCGCTCGAGCACGCCAAGAAGGTGGCGGAGGGAAAGAGCCACGAGAAGGTCAGGAAGGCACTGGAGGGGCTCAACCTTATGTCAGAGGCAGGAGTCATAAAGGTTCTCGAGACCTGGCCAAAGAACATGTCGACGCTGAGGCAGGTCCTCTCCAGGGAGAAGAAGACCTTCAGCGACGAGGATCTAAACAAGGTCCTGGAGCTAATCAAGGGCGCAAAGTAAACGGGGTTTGGATGGAAGAACGAGAGGAAAGAAGAGAGGAGTATGCCTACGTTCTGGACTATTTGACCAGCGGCAAGTCCCACTCAAGCAGGTCGGAGCCCCTGACGCAGATGATAGGCGAGGAGAAGTTCACGCTCCTTGAGGCGACAGCGAAGCCCGGAGCGAGCATGACAATCGGCGAGAGGGTCTACATAGGCAAGGACGAGAGGGAGAAGATACTGCTCATAAAGTCCAGGATCACCTGGGACGAGCTTACCACTGCAGCGAAGGGCGACATAGACGCCATAGTCCTCAGGATCATACAGTCCAACGAGAAGAGGTTCGTCGACATATTCAACAGCGCGGGCCCGCTCAACATAAGGGAGCACGCGCTCGAGCTACTTCCCGGGATAGGGAAGAAGCACCTTGAGGCGATACTGAAGGCGAGGGAGCAGAAGAAGTTCGAGAGCTTCGCCGACATAGCGTCGAGGATACCGCAGCTGCAGGACCCCAGCAGGCCCATCAAGGAGAGGATAATCGCAGAGCTGCAGGGCAACGAGCGCTTCTACATGTTCACAAAGCCATACAGGAAGATCCCCGGACGGTTCTGATCTCCTGCTTCCGCCTCAGTCGGCGTATATTATCTTGCTTCCTTCGAAATCGAATTTTATCGGCACCCTCTTGAGGCCGCTTACCTTTACTATGCTTTCCTGCATACTCGGCTTGGCAAACGCCAAGAGAAAGCCCCCGTAACTCGCACCTATGCTCTTGACCGGAACCCCCTCCTTTTCTATTTTTTGGCAGATGCGATCTATCATGCTTTCCTTTCCCTTGTCCCCGCCCTTTATCTTCAGCCTGTTCCCCTTCAGGATAAAATTCCCTGTTTGCTCCCAGTTCCCTTGCAGTAGCTCATAGTAGAGCTCGTAAGCCATTCTCTTTCGCTCCATCATCTGCTCTTGGTTGTTGAAGAGCGGCACCTCTTTCAGTGTTTGTTGCGCCGACCTGGTCATCCCCAGGTTAAGCAGCAGCATACGCTTCTGCAATTCCATTATGGAATCGTGGTTAAGCGCTATTCTTTTAGGCTCGAAGCTCCCATTCCTATTGAATTCGAACAGGTTTATTCCCCCGAATGCCGCTGCCGCCTCGTCCTGCATCCCGCAGTTTGTCTTTAGCCTCTTGTTCTCTATGCGAAATGCGGCCCTTACCAGTTCTTCCCTTGTAACTGGTATCTGCTTCCACGCGTAGAGCGCATTCAGGAGCCCAACGGTAAATGTTCCGCTTGAGCCCAGTCCAGATCCCTTTGAGGTTATGTCTGCCAGGCTCGCTATCTCTAGCGGCTCCCTAATTCTTAGCAGCTTGAATGCCTCCCTGTAGATTGGGTGGCTTATTTGGTCTGAACTCTTGACCTCCTCATTCTTCGAGTACCTAAGACGGATTTTGTCATCGAAGGATTTGTGCACAAAGATGTAGATGTGCTTGTTGATCGCTGCATTCAATACCGCGCCCCCCTCCTTCCTGCTGAAATACGGAAGGTCGGTTCCTCCCCCTGCGAAGGTTATCCTCAAAGGCGTCCTGCTTATCACGTTTTGCATTTGCCCTTCACCTTCGCATACTCGGTTATGAACTCGTTTATGGTGCTTTCGGTTCTCGGGTGCAGCGGGATCTTGCGTAATATGGCTGATGGCACAGTTAGAACATGCGCGCCGGCCTTCTCCGCCCTGGTGTAGTCGCCGACCGACCTTAGCGAGCCCGCAATTATTTTTGAGTTTAGTTTATGCAAGTCCAGGAGCTCCCTTGTCTCCCTTATCACCTGCGCCCCATCCACACCCATGTCCTCTATGCGGCCCATGAATATGCTTACATATGTCGCACCCGTCTTTGCCCCGAGAATCGCCTGGTTGCAGTTCATGCAGGCGGTCATGTTGGTCTTGACGCCCTCCCTGTTGAGCAGCGTTGAGGCCTTCAACCCATCCGGATTCAGCGGAAGCTTAACTACTATGTTCTGATCCTTCCTGTTCCAGCCTGAAATCTCCTTGGCCTCAGCAAGCATGGCCTTCAGGTCGTTAGTGGTCACCTCTATGCTTGTCGGTCCCTGGACAAGCTTGAGGATCTTTATCATGTGGCCCTTCATGTCTGTGATGCCCGCCTTCGCCAGAATCAGCGGGTTGGTGGTGCAGCCGTCAAGGATTCCCCAGGCCTTGAACTCCTTTAGGTCATCCAGGTTCTCGGTATCCGCGAATATCTTCATTCTCTCACCATAAAATAATATTATTTGCTCTTTGCCTTGGCCTCAGCGTTGGGTGGTTTACGAGCAGATGCCACACGACGGCCTGAAATTCCTCTGCATGCGCCGTCCTCCTTTCAATGGAAACCGTAGGTATCACAACGCATACGTCGGCTTTTTGTGCGGTGTAGCCCCTGTCCGACCCGACCACCCCGATTATCCTGCTTTTCCTCTGCTTGGCGTAGTCGATGGCCTCTATTATGTTGGGGCTTATGCTTCTCTCGGAATCTCCACCGTTTACCGAGAATATCATTATTGCGTCGTTCTTGTTCAGCCTGCTTACCCTCAGGTAATTTATAAACGTCTTGGAGAGGCCCTCGTCGTTTACCCTTGCGCTGAATTCAGCCACATTGTCAGTCGGGGTATGCGCGTCTATCCTGCATATCTTCCTGAAATCGTTCACGGCGTGGCTAGCATTCGCTGCCGAGCCACCGAGACCAAGGATGAACAGCCTTCCTTTGTCGTCTGCGCACCTTCTTAGCAGGCCCACCATCTTTTCAATCGCATCCGTGTCTATCTCTTTACATATCTTCCCGCTTTCCCGAAGATATTGTTTTGTATATTGCATTATCCAACACCATAATACTTCTTGGCCCTCTCTATCCCCTCCTCCACGCTAATGAACTTGTAATCTCCGATCGCCTTCAATGTCTTTTTCATTCCCCCTCTAGTGAGAAGAGGATAGTAGCTATTGGGGTTCTTGACATGCTTCGATTCGCCACCGACCAATTCGGCGAGCCTGTTGAAGTTTGTGGCAATTCCGGTGCCCACATTGTACACTCCGTCATCTGCTTTTTCCATGAGCCTTATGATTATGCTGGCGCAGTCGGTTATGTAGATGAAATCCTTTGCCTGCTTGCCGTCCCCATATATCTCTATCGTCTTGCCCGCCCTCTTCTGCAGTATCATTTGGGTCGGGGCGCATGCCGATCCGCCCTTTTCCATCTCTCCCTCCCCAAACGCGTTCATGATCCGAATCCCTATGTTTGTCATCCCATACGCATCATGATAGGACTGGGCTATTATCTCATTCACCATCTTTGACTTCCCGTAATGGTTCTGCTCCTCCCCGTAGAATACCCGGTCCTCTTCAGTCATCATTACCTTGTTGGTCCCGGTTTCCAGCCTGTGATAATATCTCCCATAGACTGCGGAGCTGCTTGCGTAGACGAACTTCTTCACTTTAAGCCTATGCGCTATTTCCATCAGCTCCAGAAATGCAGTTATATTCGACGTATAGTTTCCATAGAGGTCCTTTTCGAACACCCTCTGCGGCGTGCATTCTGCCGCTAGATGTATTATGTACTCGCATCCTTCGACGTCCTTTGAGACGACATCCTTTATGTCCTTCTTTATGAAAAGGTCTGGTTTCTTGCTGATGTCGACAGGCTCGTTCCGGTCTAGGCCCACCACGAAATGGCCGTTCCTTTTCAGCTGGCTTGTGATCTCCTTTCCTACGAAACCGCTGCTTCCAGTAATAAAGACTCTCATGATACCACTTAGCGTTTTATCATATATTTATAGATGATGGAATATCCCTTTGCTCGCACCGCCAACCTAGCGTCAGCCCTTTCTTGAGATGCCCGAGGCCTTCCTGATCCTCCCTTCTAGCGATTCGAAGCATTCGGTGCAGATGTGGTATTTCATTACCGTGCCGTTCATTCCAGGAGGAGAAAAGAGCAGAGCGCCAAAACGCTCGAGTTCCTTCCCACACATGTCGCAGATAGGTCTTATCGCCATGGCATCGCTTCACTCTTCCTTCGAAACGCTAAAAGTCTTTCCTTCTAAGTATATCACTTGTGGCTAAGGTCCCTGCATGACCAAAAAGGAGATAATCGGCTACTACGACTACACGACTCCTTACTACAGAGACTTCTGGTGGGAGAACGGCGAGAGCATGGCGATTCACTATGGCTTCTGGTATAAAGGCACCAAGAGCATGAATGAGGCACTCCTTAACACGAACAGCTTCCTTGCCGAAAAGTTAGGGATAGGCAGCAGCATGAGCGTCTTGGACGCAGGCTGCGGGGTTGGGGGCAGTAGCATCTGGTTGGCCAAGCACATGGGCGTCAAGGTGACTGGAATATCATTAAGTAGCATGCAGATCAGGGAGGCCAAGAGGCTGGCCAGAATCAGCAGCGTCTCGGAAAGCACCAGATTTTACGTTATGGATTATCTGCATACTAGGTTCAGGAGCAAATCCTTTGACATAGTCTGGGCCATCGAGAGCGCATGCCATTGCGATGACAAAGAGGAGTTCCTCAAAGAAGGGTACAGGCTGCTGAGGAAAGGTGGAAGGATGGCGGTTTGTGACGGTTTCCTCACTGGGAAACTCACAAACAGGAGGGACAGGAAAACCATAGATCAGTTCACCAGGGGATTGGCCGTGCCGAACCTTGCGTCGTTAAAGTCTTTCAGGAGGTCGATGGCAATGGTAGGCTTCAGAAAGATAAGGTTCTGGGACATGACTGAGAACATACTTCCTTCGGCCAGAAAGCTGTACCGGATGATGTTGTGGGCCTATCCTGTATCCGAACTTGCTGAAAAGCTGCATCTGCTCTCTCCAATCATGACAAGGAACAACCTAGCCGGGCTGGCGCAGTACAGGGCTTTCAATGAGAAGCTGAGCACCTACGGCGTCTTCTTGGGGGAGAAATGATCAGGCCCTCTTTAAGTGAAGCCCAGGGACCGTCAGCCTCTTGGTGGCGTTGTAGACCCTCAGCTCCACCACATAGGCAGACCCCCTCTTCTCTATCACGTCGGCGATCTTGCCCTTGTACCTGGGATGTGGTATGTTCTTCATGTTGCTCTTCGGGACTATTGCTACCTTGTCGCCTGGCTTGAACTCCTTGATTATCTCCCTTACCGCTATCTTTGATGGCTTGTTGTGCCTGGCGAGGTGCCTGCTCCTCCCCGAGAAAAGGCCCTTTGAGCGTCTTGACATGAGTATCACTTAGCGATTAATCTCTCTTTGCTACTTATATAAAGCTTATCCCGTGGCTCTTGACGTTCCCGAGCTAGGGTATTTATACGTTGCGATTGGAAGATTATACGAAAAACATGGCCGGCTCTAGGGGCAACTCCCCTGTGCACAAGCACGTCAAGCTGAAGCCCACCTACCAGGTGGTGAACATAGTCACCAAGGCGAAGCTGGACATAGAGCTTGACCTGTACGGGCTTGCGAGGATATCGCACAACATCGATTACGAGCCGGAGCAGTTCCCTGGCGCGATCCTCAAGGTGAAGGACCCGAAGGCGTCGATCCTGCTCTTCAAGAACGGCAACATGGTGTGCGCCGGCGCCAGGAAGGTATCTGACGTCAAGAAGGCGATCGACAAGGCCGTCGATCTTGTCAACCAATACGTTACCAGCAAATCAAGATAGATGGCATTTGCCGAACTCGCGCAAAACGTATTTAAAGGTATCCAGACAACCCTATTTGAGGTTGTGAAAATGTTCGCTGGTGACGGAGAGATATAATACGTTCTTTTAGCGGCAGAGATTAGGTCTGCCCCTTTTCCTGTGTTTTTGAAGCCATGAATCTTTCGTACCGTAGGCTCTTTGTGTTGTCGAACCTGTTATAAGGCACTGTGCCACACAGTATTTTGGTCAGCACCATGATGCTTATTCTAACGCCCTTGACCCTTGAGTAGAACTCGTTCTGCAGGGCGTCAAGGTCGCCCTCTGCGAAAACCGGGGCCATGAAGAGCGCGCCATAAGGGGCCCCTATGTTGGCTGCAAGGGTGATCTTGTTTACCAGATGGTCTGGCCTCTCCGAAAGCTCGATGGCCCATGCCTCCCTCCTGGTTGCCGCATACGCCTTCTCGTCTATCACCTCCATTATTAGAAGGGCGTTGTATAGGGAGCCGACCCCGCCCATGCATATGGTGATACCTCGGACCACATTCCTCCCGCTCATTCTGTCGTAGCTGTACCGGGCAGTGCCATCAGCCATGCCGTTCCTGCGTTCTATCGACCTGAAGGATTCGGCGCCATCGTTGTTCAGGGCCTCCAGGACAGCGTACTCGTTCTTCGACAGCTTGGATGGGCCCCTCTCCTGCCTGGCTGTCCAGACGGACGACCGCTTCAGCTTCTCTATGAATGCCTGCCTCAGCGGCACGAATCCCTTTGCAACGTCGAAATATGAGGCGTACCATTCCGCCTCCACATCCCTGAGAGATGGCCCCATCCTGATGTTCCTGAGTATCGCGGGCAGGCTCTCTTCGTCTGTTGGATCGTGGGAGTTGTAGTTGCTTATCGTCGCGACTATCAGGACCATATCATACTTGCTGTCAGGAGAGAGCGCCGCGAACTGTATCGAGGGATTCGCACTTATCTCCTTCTCCAGGGCGTCAAGATCCGGGCGTGAGGAGGTGAACTTGACGAAGACTACGAAGTAGAGGTAGCCAAGCCCTTCTACCTCGACCTTCGGACGGTACACTATCCCGAACCTCTTCTCAAGGGCCCTTATTCTGTATGAGGCTGCCTTCTGGTCCAGGCCGAGTCTAGAGGCGATCTCAGGCACCCGCGCCCGCCCATCCATCGTCAGCTCTGTAAGAATCCGCCTGTCAGTCTCTGTTATCCTTGACCTCCCTTCTGCATGCGGCGCGGCCTGCTCAGGCATCGTCACAGTTCCGCCATGCGCCGAGATGACAGCCTTTGCAGACTCTATGTCGTCGCCCTTGAGCCTGCGCGCCCTGAACTCCCCTGTGCTTGAGATGGAACCGAGATACTGCATCTCGACGCTCCGGTATTTCTTGAGCTCCCTATCCCAGGATATCAGCTGCTTGTATATGTAGTAATGGCCCTTTATCCTCTTGAGCGAGATTGGGAAGCTGTAGCTGCGCTTCAGCCCCTCGTAGCGCTCCAGCACAGCTCTTGGCACTGGTTTTGTCGACGGTCCCCTTTTCACAAGTATATGTTAATCTATTAAATATTTATATCTTTAGTTAAATTCAGGGCTGTTAACTATTATAGTTTGGCATAATGAGGGGTTAAATCCCAACTTTTCCAGTGTAAGCATGTCTAGAATTCTTAGCGAATGGGGAATGGGATATATAGAAGGCTGTTCAAATACTTGTTATCTGTTTTCTTCGGAAAACAGAGTTCAGTACTTCGTACTGAAAACCCACCATCCAAACCTGGTGCAGGTCTTACCTGCATCAAACCTGTGCGGGACTTGTTCCCGCACCTTTTTCTACTTATCAATGAGCTCCAGCGAGGCATTTGACTGCAGACGGACACCGGCTAAAGTAATATATATCTGGAAAAAGAAAAATATATGTTGTGAATTGCATGAATAGAAAAACCGCGCCGAGAGTTGGAAGCGAGTTTGTTGGAGGCTACGTGGAAGGCAAAAGGAGGGCCGGCGACCAGAACGGAGTGAACAAGGTTCTGGTGGAGAGGGTCCTGCCTATGGCGATAGGTGTTGCAGTCCTTGGAGGCGCCTTGCTTGCCATAAGCGAGATCAAGCGCAGCGAGCAGAATTACAAGCCCATTGTGCCGCAGGTCCAGAATGCTTATTCCAGCCAGCTAAGGCAGTGATTTTTTGACCAGCCATACCTCATTGGATAAGAGGTCAACCAGGGCAGCAGAGAGGGAGGCCAGGCTTGCACGGAGATCACTTTGGGAGGGCATGTACAGGGGCAACGGCTCAGGAAGAAAGATACCGGTGCTGGAGGGCAAGCCGCTCAGGGAGCTCCTGCTTAGGATAGAGGAGAAGAAGCAGATCAAGCCGCCGGTCAAGGCAAGCAGGCACACCCACACAAGGCTCATGAGCATAATAGAGGCTTAGTGACTTGATTAGCTGAAGCCCACAAGGGCGGCCCCTATGGCGATCACTGCGACACCAGCCCATCTGAGGACTGGTATGGTCTCATGCAGGAAGACCAGCGCCAACAGGACAGTTAGTACGTAGCTCACCCCGTTGAGCCCGTAAGTCCAGCTCAGGTGGCTCCTGCTCAGCACCACGAAGTAGATCGCAGTGGATATCGCATATGCCGCTATGCCAGGAAGCAGGTAAACAAAGGATATCCCGCTTTTAACCCCGAACTTGAAGAGCAGCTGGCCTGTCGCGCCCAGGCATGCGGCGCAGATTATCATCAGGAGCAGAAGACCCTTGCTAGCTTTTATGTTCACCATGCAACCACTAGCTCACTGCGACTATGCTTATGCCTATGAACACAAGCAGCACGCCAACGGCCCTGACCAGCGTTATCCTCTCCTTCAAAACCTTGGCAGATATGAGCGTAACGAATATGAATGAGCTCGCGAATACAGGGTAGACCGCGGAAAGCTGGCCCCCTGAAAGCGCGACTATGTAGATCAGGAACCCCACGACGTAGCCGAGCAGGCCGAGGAGGACGCCCCTGTTCCTCAGCAACCCGAGAAGATGCTTCAGGTTGTCGATCTTCTTGACAGACCTCTTGAAGGAAAGCTGGGCTAGGGACGAGATCAGGGCCGCGATAAGTGTTAAAAGCATAACTTCGTATATACTCATCGTAACACCGGTGTTTTCTTGGACAGGTACATCGAAACTGAGATGATAACGTCGCTCGCGACGATCGTGCTCGTTATATTGTGCATCGCCGTATTTATAGTATATGGTGCGCATGCGCTCTTCTACATCGCAGTTGTCGTAACCCTGATAGTAGGGTTCGCCAACGCCTGGCTTATAGCGAGGGGAGGCAGGGCCAGCGAACCGATGGCCTCACCCAGGGTGCAGAAGGTAAGGGCGAAGAGAAGGAGAAGGAAAAGATAGATCTTGATGGACACGCTCGTCGTTGCGGAGAAGCCAAGCGTCGCGCTTAGGCTTGCTATAGCCCTCGGGGACAACAGGCAAAAGAGGATGTCCCTGAACGGGGTTAGTTACTACCAGATAGACAACCCCGAAGGGAGGGTATACATAGCTCCTGCAGTGGGCCACATCTTCACGCTGGTGCAGGCGGTCCACCAGAGGGGCTACCCCGTCCTTGAGGTTAAATGGGTGCCCTCTTACGAGGCGAACCCGAAGTCGGAGTTCACGAAGAAGTACCTTGACGTCCTGAAAGAGCTCTCGAAGAAGGTGGGGCACTACGTGAACGCCTGCGACTACGACACAGAGGGCACCGTCATAGGCACCAACGTGATAAGGTTCGTATCGAAGGACGGGCTGAAGGGGGCCAGGCGAATGAAATTTTCCACTACAACAGCGGCCGACCTGAAGGAGGCGTTCTCGAACCTGCAGAAGTTTGACATGAACAACTTCTATGCAGGCGAGACGCGCCACATGCTCGACTGGCTCTGGGGGATAAACTTCAGCAGGGCGCTCACAAGCGCCGTCGCAGGGCACCATACCAAGGCGCTGAGCATAGGCAGGGTCCAGGGGCCCACGCTTGCGCTTCTCGCTACAAGGGAGCGCGAGATAGGCAACTTCAAGCCGCAGCCGTTCTGGAAGATATTCGCGACCGCGAAGGGCGTGGAATTCGTCAACATCAAGGGAGAGATATTCGACCGGAAGGTCGCGGATGCGGCGCACAGGGCCACAACATCGGGGAGCCCGTTGGCTCATGTGAAGGATGTGGAGGAGAAGGAGCAGCCATTGAGGCCCTATCCCCCATTCGATCTCACGTCCCTGCAGCTGGAGGCAAGCAGGGTGCTGAGGTACGATCCCTCATCGACGTTGGCTGTGGCGCAGGCACTCTACGAGAGGTCGTATATCTCGTATCCGAGAACCGCGTCGCAGAAGCTCCCTCCGACACTTGGGCTTCCTAGAATAATCGGGGAACTCGCCAAGAATCCCAAGTATGAGGCCAAGGCAAAGAGGCTGATTGAGGAGAGGAGGTTCAGACCAAACGAGGGGATGAAGAGCGACGAGGCCCACCCGGCCATCTACCCGACAGGCGTCATGCCCAAGGAGCTTAGCACAACAGAGCAGAACGTCTACAACCTTATAGCCGAGAGGTTCCTCTCCTGCTTTGCAGGGTATGCAAAGCTGGCAAAGAGCAGGGTGGTCGTGAGCTCAGGGGGTGAGGACTACTCCGCAAATGGAACAAAGATACTTGAGAGGGGGTGGCTCGACTACTACAGCTTCGCGACCTTGGGGGAGAAGGAGCTGGCCGACTTCAAGAAGGGCGAGAGAGTCCAGCTCTCCAAGATCGAGATGAGGGAGCTGCAGACGCAACCGCCAAAGAGGTACAGCAAGGCCGCGCTGATTGCGGAGCTGGAGAAGAGGGATCTTGGGACAAAGGCCACAAGGGCGGCGGTCATAGACACGCTGTTCAGGAGGGCTTATCTTGACGGCGCGCCAATTAAGGTGACGGAGTTCGGGATGAGCGTCTATGACGCCCTGAGGGAGAACGTATCGATGATACTCGACGAGGAGACGACAAGGAAGCTCGAGAAGGACATGGAGAGGATTGTGGAGGGGAAGAAGACAGAGGACGAGGTCATCGGCGAGGGCAAAAAGATGCTTCTGGACGCGCTGAAGCTCTTCGATTCGAACAAGTCGAAGATAACAGAGGCGATGAAGAAGGGGCTCGCAGAGAGCAACATAGGGCTTGGCAAGTGCCCGAAGGACGGGGGCGACCTGGTAGTAAGGAGGTCCAGGATGGGCAAGCAGTTCGCGGCTTGCAACAACTACCCGAAGTGCACAATGACATTCTCTCTCCCGCAGGGGGCCAAGATAGTGGGCACAGGAAAGACCTGCGAGTTCTGCAAGACGCCGATAATAAAGGTCATAAGGGCGGGGAAGGGGGTCTTCGAGATGTGCCTTGACCCGAACTGCAAGACCAAGGAGAAGTGGAAGTCGAGGCAGGAGGAGAAGGCAGTGGCTAAGGCAGAAACAGCGGCTGGGGCGGCCATCCCTGAAAAGAGGGCCAAGAGAAAGGCAGCGCCAAAGAGCAAGAAGCCTGCAAAGGCAACCGCGGTAAAGGCCAAGGCTAGAAAGCCGAAGAAAGAGGTAATCTGATGTACATACCGCCCGCATACAAAAGGCTCAAGAGGGCGCCTCAGGTGATGCTGCCAAAGGACATAGGGATAGTGATAGCTTATACAGGGCTGAACAAGCAGAGCAAGTGCTTCGACGCCGGGACTGGGAGCGGCTGGCTGGCGGTGTCGCTGGCGAGGGTTGCGAAGGAGGTCACAAGCTACGAGATAAGGGACGAGTTCATGAAGCTCGCCCAAAAGAATGCAAGGAACGAGGGGCTCAAGAACCTCAGGATAATGAAGGGGGACCCAATCAAGAGGATCGTGGGAAAGGATTTTGACCTTGTCACCCTGGATATGCCGGATTCGGACAAGGCCGTGCCGAACGCCTACAAGGCGCTCAAGAATGGGGGTTACATCTTCGGTTACCTGCCGCATATTGAGCAGATGAAGAAGTTCATAAGGGCCCTCGGGAAGCAGAGGTTCGGGGAAATAAACGCCTACGAGCTGATCGCAAGGGACATGATAACCAGGAAGGAGGGTACAAGGCCCTCGACAAAGGGGGTCTGGCACACCGCATATCTCGTCTTCGCCCGCAAGCCCGAAGTTCAGTAAGCCTTAAATATTTCCTTTGTGTGAGTCTGTTGCAGGGGAAGAATGGCAGAAGCTACGAAACAGAGCTCCGAATCGAAATCAGTTCCTACGATAAACAAGGTCGACGCGTTAAGCCCTCTTGACGGGAGGTACAGGAGGCACACCGAGAAGCTCGCAGAGATATTCAGCGAGCGCGGGCTCATAAAGTACAGGATGATAGTCGAGGGGGAATACTTCCTATTCCTGCACGCCAAGGGACTGGGCCGCAGGAGGCTGTCCAGCGAGGAGGAGTCGAGCGTGCGCTTCATGTGCAACGTGACTCCCGAGGCTGCCCAGATCGTCAAGGACATAGAGGTCAGAGGCGCGTTCGGCATACCTGCGACAAACCACGATGTTAAGGCCGTCGAATATTACATGGCCCAGAACTTCAGGTCGGGCTCCCTCAAGGACACGACAAGCATGCTTCATATAGGTCTAACCTCAGAGGACACGAACAACATAGCCTATGCGCTCATGCTGCGGGAAGCCGTCGGTATGGTGCTCATGCCGGCCTATTCCGACATACTTACAAAGATGGCTGAACTGGCGACCGAGCACAAGGATCTTCCCATGTTGGCCCGCACCCATGGACAGGCAGCCTCGCCGACGACTTTCGGCAAGGAGATCGCTGTCTTCAGGAGCCGGCTATATGAACAGGCGAAGCAGGTGACGGGCTTCAGGATCTCGGCCAAGCTCAATGGCGCAACAGGCAACTACAACGCCCAGAGGCTCGCATTCCCGGATGTCGACTGGCCTGGATTCACGCGCGAGTTCATAGAGGGGCATCTGAATGGCATGGGCTGCAAGGGGGGGCCTAAGCTCAAGACCAACCTCCTGACCACCCAGATAGAGCCGCATGACACCTACGCGGGGCTATTCGACGGCATAAGGAGGCTCAACACCGTACTGATAGACTTCAACCAGGACATGTGGAGGTATATAAGCGACGGCTGGCTCAAGCTGAAGCCGGTAGCCGGAGAGGTAGGCTCATCGACAATGCCGCACAAGGTCAACCCAATCAACTTCGAGACCAGCGAGGGCAATCTAGGAATGGCCAACGCGATGTTTGAGTTCTTCTCGAGGAAGCTGCCGATATCAAGATTGCAGAGGGACCTTTCAGACTCCACGGTCGAGAGGAACTTCGGGACTGCGCTCGGTCACTCAATGATAGGCTACAAGGAACTGCTCAACGGGCTGGGCAAGATAGCCGTGAATGAGACCGCGATGAGGGGTGCCCTGGAGGCCAACCCCCAGGTCCTCACAGAGGCGGTGCAGACAGTCCTCAGGACAGAAGGCAAGGACGACGCCTACGAGAGGCTCAAGGAGCTCTCCCGCGGCAAGGAGCTGACACTGGGCCAGATAAGGGAGTTTGTCAAGGAGCTCGACATCCCGGAAGAAAAAAAGAAGACCCTCCTGGAGCTAACCCCGTCCACCTATCTTGGGATAGCATCCAGGCTGGTCAACGAAGGCACCTAGTTCTTCCATACTTCGATAGGTTGCGCCGCAATTACCTCGCGCCTCCTCGCTGAGATTATTGAGATCAGCTCCTTCGGATCGCTCCTGGGCCTGATTCCGGGAACTGTCTCATAATACTTGTTGCGGTTCAGGTGCATGTCGTCCACGAACCGCACCAGTCCCATCGCGCGGAGCTCCTCCAGGTGCTGCTTCACAGTGGAGGGCGACAGCCTCAGCTCTCTGCTTATGTCCGTAAGTGCCCGCTTGTGTGTCTCAAGCGATTGCATTATTGCCTGCTTGGTTTCGAAGTTCTTTCCCATCCAATCCACCACACGCCGTATAGGCAGGCAGCGTTTGGAGCCCACGCGGGGGGCGTCCAGAGCGCGCAGACATCCAAACCGCAAACCCAACCCATCTGCCCGTGCCTATTCGGCAATAATTACTACAAACCAATGTTTATATAGAGTTAGCATTTATTCAACTAAATTTTACGGTTTTGTTGTTATTGCACAGTCCAATATATAGGGACCTAACAAAAACGCAACTTTTAATACTATGATGCTAATCTAAACTAATAGGGAGTCGATGAAGGAATACAGCTATATCAAGAGGGCGATATTTAGGGAGCTCTGCGAGAACTCCAGGATCAGCACCACAGAGCTTGCGCAGAAGGTCAAATGCTCAAGGAACACAGTTCTCAGCAACATGAGGGCCCTGGACAATGAGTTGGGGCTCTTCCACACGATCGAGTTCAACAGGGAGGCAACGCACACGAACTACGTCCAGGTCTGGTGCGTGAGATTCGGAAACAAACCAACCACGGATGAGCTTAGGAAGCTATTTGAAGATGATTACAGGGCCAGGTTTGTGGCCGAGACAGAGGGAGACTTCGACCTGATCGTGAATGTGGCCGCGGATATGGCGGACAGGTACATGAACTGGAGCATAAGGACCATGACCAGGCTGCTCCCTTACATACCGAAGATGATGCCTTCTGCGATAATACTGCCGCATACCGGGTTCTTCATCGTGAGGAACGAGCTCCTCGACAAACTGGACCTATCCTATCTTGGGATTGACGAGGTGGACAAGAAGATACTGCTGGCGCTGAACGAAAACTCCAGGATGAGCTTCCTTGAGATCTCCAAGCTGGTCGGTGCCAACGTCGAGACGGTGAGGTACAGAATAAACAAGATAATGAAGAGGGGGGTCATACGCAGGTTCACAACCGTGCTCAGGAGGCCGCCGACAGAATACAACATAGCGTTCTTCGGGAACTACGAGATGGCCCCCGGAATCAGGGAGCGCTACACAGAGGCCATGAAGTACTACATCACAGTTGATGAGAGGCTCCCTCTCGTAAACACCTTCCAGTACCTGTCGCTGACCACCGGCAGCCATTCCCTCTTCGGCATGGGATGCTTCGACAGCGAGGAGGCTGCCATAAAGGACGGCGTGATGGCACACAAGGAGATCTACAGGGAGGACCGTCCCAGGATAAACTTTGCCAGGATCACGAACGTGATAAAGGGCTACCTGCCGCTGAGGAGCGTAGACATCGCCAAGGACTACAGGCAGATAGCCTGGGACCCTGAGAAGTACTGAACAGATGGCTTCGTAACCTAAGATGAGCTTGATACGTTGCGCTCTTAAGCGTTTGGGGCAAAAGGTAAGCATGGAAAAATCAATGGCCACGATCGCGGAGCGGGTTGAGGGCTACCGTGAGGCAATGGTAAAGACTCTCTGTGATATGATAGCGATCAAGGCGATATCGCCGCTGAGCGGCGGGAACGGGGAATCGGCAAGGGCTGATTTCCTGGGGAATGTGCTGAAGGGCTGGGGCTTCGAGGTAAAGAGGTACGACTACAAAGACGAATCCTCTGTGCAGCGGCCGAACATCGTGGTGAAGTTCGGCAAGGCGAGAAAAACAATCTGGTTCATAGCACACATGGACACAGTGGCAGAAGGTGACCTAACACTGTGGAAGACCAATCCGTTCAAGGCGGTGGTGAAGGACGGGACTGTCTATGGTAGGGGGTCGCTCGACAATGGGCAGGACCTTGTTGCCGCAATGTATGCGCTCAGGGTTGCGAAGGAGATGGGCATAAGTGGGGAATACAACTTCGGGCTTGCCCTCGTGGCGGATGAGGAGCTGGGCAGCAAGTACGGAATCCAGAAGATTATCAGAGAAGGAGTGTTCCAGAGCGAGGACATGTTCGTGGTCCCTGACGCAGGGGTCGAGACTGGCGAGACCATAGAGATAGCGGAGAAGGGCATCCTGACGATGAAGGTGACTGTCAAGGGCCATCAGGTGCACGCCAGCCTGCCAGAGCTTGGCAAGAATGCCTTCAGGTACAGCACGAGGTTCCTCCAGAGGGCCGACGAGCTCCTGCACGCGAAGTACGACGGGACAGACGACCTGCTGGGGAAGTCGACCTTCGAGATGACGAAGCACGAGAAGAACGTGGACAGCACGAATATCATCCCTGGCATCGATGTCTCTTACATCGACTGCAGGGTGATACCCGGCTACAAGCTTGATGACATACTGGCTGACATGAACGCCATCGCAAAAGGGGACGGCTTTGCCAGCGATGGGGTCAGCATAGAGGTAGGCGTATTCAACAGGGAGGATGCAGTGCCGAAGACGGCACCAGACTCGGAAGTTGCGGTGAGGCTGTCAAGATGCATAAAGGCGGTTCTGGGGATCGAACCGAGATTTGTCGGGATTGGGGGCGGGACGTGCGCCAAATTCTTCAGGGAGAAGGGTTTTCCTGCAGTCGTCTGGAGCAAGCAATCGCTGCTGGCGCATCAGCCCAACGAGCCCGCAAAGGTGGACGACATGGTGACAGACGCCAAGGTCTTTGTCGCGATGCTGATCTAGTCAGAGAGTTGCCCCTATGGTCTGTATCCTGTCAACGCCATCGAGTCTTAGAATGTGCCTCAGGTGCTTGCTGCCGCCGCCATGGCAGTCGAGTATACTCCTGGCGTCATGGCCATGGTTGTCCCTGGCGCTTACGTCGGCTCCGTCCCTGGCCAGCCTCTCGGCGCGCCTCAGGTTGCCTTCCTTCAACGCCAAGAGAAGAGGCGTGTTCCCGTTGCTGTCCCTGATGTCCTGCGAGGTCCTGCCTGCCTTAGCTTGGATTGCCTTCATTTTATCACGCTATTTAACGCGACGGAAATAATATTTATATCTGACGATTGGCTGGCGATTGGTATTTGTGCCTTTTGTACAACCGCTAAGGATTAGAAGCTAAGCTGAGCGCCCCCATTGTCGCGCTTAGAATAGATTAATGGCCCGTCAGCAGCTTCTTTGCCGCCTTGTATATCTGGCTTGTACGCGGCGACAATTCCGGATAGTTATCGAGCACTGCCTTTGTACCGGTAAGCGACACGCCCATCTTCTGCGCCTGCTCTACACCAAACTTTACCTGGTTGGAGAGCTTTGGGGTGGTCGCGTCTGCATCTGCCGAGAGTTTGCCATCGTTATGGGCCCTCAATATTGACTCCATAAAGCCCGAAGTTATTGGGGGGCTTTGGGAAAGCAGTCGCAGCACTTCGCCAGTGTCTATCTCTGCCTGTGGCTGATGATTCTGGGTTGCAAATACGAGCTCTGCCGCCTCTGCATCTATGACCCACTTTGCGTAAGCCGCTATATTGTGGATTGCCTTTGCAGCTTCTGCCGCGCCGAGCTTGCCCACATAGCCATAGCGATACTCTGTTCTTGCTTTTCCAGGAATTTCAATCGCACCTGAAAGCGCCTTGAATATGCCTTCAACTCGTTCGAAGACCAATTTGTCACCGGACACGTATACCGCAGCGCCATTTGGGGTTCCTGCCTTGAGCACCTCGTTGGGGCCACCCCCGTATGCCATTTTCAGGTAGTTAATTCCTTTTGGCTTCAATAGGGCGGCATTCGCCTTTGAGTAGTCCTCGGTTGAATTCGACCCTTCGATCAGTGTATCTCCCTTTGACAGCATAGAGGATAGCTGCTGCACCATTCCAGCCGTTTCGGCGTCCGGCAAGACCATAGTCAATACCGTGATTTGTAGGGAAGATGCCCTGAGCCTCTTTGCAAAATCAGCCAAACTCGTCGAGGTTTCAAAGCCCTCCCTGTCCTTGAACTGGACCAATTTCTGCTCTGTCCTGTTGTATACAACTACTGAATAATCATTTTTGCGCAGCACCTCAGCCATCTTGCTGCCCATGTCGCCAGCTCCGATAATACCCACTTTTTGGTTTGTTGGCATCCTATCACTCTGCACCAATATTGATTTTTAAGGGATATATAAACAGTGGTACAGGGATTTGAAGTTGAGAGGCAGACGGGGTTTTTAATTAAATTTTCCTTATTCTGTACCTGCCCAATTCCACTACTGTTATTGATTTTGGCAGCTTTTTGAGATCAGCCGTTTTAAGGAAGTTTTCCAGCACTCCCCTTATTTGGCCGGAATTGAACGAAAATGGGAGCCGTAATATGATAACGCCGTATGCAGGAAGCCTTGAGGCAACGACAAGGGCCCCAAAATCGAGGTCTTTGGTCACTGTACGCTCTTCCGCCTTGTGGCGTATGAAAGAATCTCCGTGTCAGATGCATTACTGAAACCCACGTCACTAACGTGAACGGCAGTTAAATTTAGTTTAGCAAACAGGCTGACTGTGGAACGAGGGACGTTTGCATCCAGGACGAATTTCATCTGCTTACCGTGAGCAGCCCGATCTTCTCCTCTGATATGACCTTGGCGGCGTACTTCAGCACGGCTAGTATGTCGGTCCTTTTTATGGCATACTCTTCCTCGACCTCCTTGAAGGTCATTCCGCCAGAGAGGGCTCCAAGGACATCGTCTACGGTTATCCTGGTGCCCTTTATAGTAGGCTTTCCGAAACGGATATTCTTGTTCAGCGTTATTTCAGTCATTCAACCACACCGATAATATTGCGCCTCTAAGATACTTAAAGCTTGAGTTTAAGCGGGGGTGAGGATTGGCCCTGTAGACAAGATTGACGGGTTTTTGAAGGCGGTTTTGGGGGGATTTAATTCGTTAAATTAGTGCCACTTAAGCTTTAAAGCGCGTTATCCCAAACGAATACATGGCAAAAAGGAAGTTACTGGTAAACCACGTATATTACAGGCCGGTAGGCCACGCCCTAGAGGGTCTCAAATTTGCCAGGGGCTTCCTCGCTGCAAACAAGAACCTTGAGATTCATCTGGCCCTGAACAAGAAAACGCCAACAGAGCTCGCGGCAGGGGCACCTTGGCTGAAGAAGGTCTATCCCATAGACCTGGACGAGGTGGCGAAGAAGGGCAAAAAGGCGGCATGCGTAGCCAAAATCCCAAAGGAATGGGATTACATAGTCACGAATTACAGCCCCAGATCGGAATACAAGGACGCCAAGACCTTGGATCCAGAGGCAGAGGGGCTAGTGAGATATCTTGATATTGTAGACAACGTGTTAGTCTCGCACAACTCCAGGGGCGCCATCTATAATAGGACTGAGCTGCCAAAATCATTGAAATACAGGAGGACAAAGCTTACGCTTGAGGTTCCTAGAAAGGCGAAGACCTTTGCAAGGCGCTATAGATTCAATGGGCTGAAGATATGCATGCTGCTCGGCGGCTCTGCTGGGCCCAAATATTATCCAGCTATTGGAAGCTGGGAGAAAGTAATCAGGGCTTTGAATGCGGAGTTTCCAGGCCTGAGGGTGTATGTAACGGGTGTGAGCAGGCAGAAAGCCGGGCGGACTGTGACCAAGGCATATAGCAAAGAGGGAATCCAGGAGCTGATTGGAAAATTCGATAATGTGGTTGACTGCTACGACATAGGCCTGTGGAACCAGGTCGCGTTGCTGCAGGAATGTGACCTTCTCATAGCTCCCCACAGCGGATTCGCGTTCCTGGCATCATGCGTCGGCAGGCCCTGGCTTGCCCTCTCAGGCGGAAATTGGCCGGAATACTTCTTCAATGAGACCCCATTCTACTCGGTGCTCCCTGACGATCCGTATTTCCCGTATCATTGCGTGGGAAGATACGGAGATGACAATGTGGCCAAGATGAAGCGGAAACATATCCCTTCATTTGAACCGAGGAGGTTTGAACGGAGGATACCAGAGATAGTCAAGGGTGTAAAGCTCTTGCTAGACAAAAGATTCACATACGAAAGGGCCTTGGAATGGAACAAGAAGAATATAGCGAAATGCAACTGCATCAAAAGCCGGCTTATGACCAAGGAAACGATATAGGGGCTTTTCGGAAAGTCTTAAAAGAGCATCTCCACTTATTTTGTCGTCGTAAAATTGACCGCTTGACGGGGGTGAGATTTGAACTCACGGTCTCTAGATTTCTCTTCATAGCAAATGAATGCTCGTTACTCATAGTGCTAAGCACATGAGTCTAGCGCTCTACCAGGCTGAGCTACCCCGCCGCGTCTAAGACACAAGCAAGATGGGTGGTTAATATATAAATTGCTATCGCAATCGTAGCGTGGGAGCATGGACGTCAAGCAGATGATAGAAGAGACTGGCAAGACCTGGCACTTTACCAAGGGAGCAGGATACTCTGACAGGGAGATGGAGTTGCAATATCTCGCCCTTGCGGTGGGTGCCGAGGCGGGCGAGCTTCAGAACCTCGTCAAGAAGATGGTCAGGAGGAAGCATCACACTGAGGGGCATTCGAGCGACGGCCTCGAGAAGGACGTGCCGCACGAGATGATCGACGTTCTCTATTATATCTTCAGGATGGCGGACCTTCTTGAGATCGACCTTGAGAAGGCGTTCACCGAGAAGATGGAGATTAACAGGGCGAGGTACAACAAATGAATGAATTTGGGACTCCCGCTGATATCGACGTCGCAGGAGCCATCGAGAAAGTAAAGAAGGGCTCCAGGCTTATATGGGTCCTCGGAAACCTCGACGCAAGGAGGCATGCCAGGCTTCAGGAGGTATCGGAGGACGTATACCTTATGGATCCTGAGGAGATAATGGAGTCGAAGGATCCTGAAAAGCTGGTCGGAAGGTCGCCAGTACTTGTTTGCGAGCATGGAGTGACATCGATGTTCCTGGCGAAGGAGCTGAGGAAGAGGCATATCGAAGCGTTCTCCATTGATGGTGGAGTAGAAGGCATGTTCAAGTGGCATTCATAGCTTCCTTATCCTATAATCGATCACAATCTCGGATTCTGTTGGCGAATATGTCCTGACCTCCCTTGAGAAGAGCTTCTTGACTGAATATCTGTTCCTCTTTGCATGTGCGCTTATCTTTTTCCATGAGTCTGCAACCAGGTTCTTGGTCTTGCCGATGATGTAGATGTGCACCACCGCGGTCCTCTTGGCAATGGTTAGCGCCTCATCGAGGAAGTCCAGGCTCGACCATGGCAGTGGCATTATTATGCGATCTGCCGATTCTCTGTAGTTTTTCGCTACCTTCTTGACATCTCCGGTTACTGGTATTGCATTTGGTGTCTTGTTTATCGTTATGCTGTCCTTCATGTACCTTACGGAGTCCGGGTTCTCTTCTATGGCGGTTACGATTGATCCCTTAAACTTCTTGGCAAGCTCGATCGCGAACGGGCCAACCCCTGCGAACATGACACATACTTCTTCACCATCCTTTGCTAACTTTAGTATCCTCGATCTTTCGAATGAAAGCCTGCTGGAGAAGAATGTCTTCCTGGGATCGAACTTGAAGAGGCAGCCGTTCTCCCTGTACTCAACGTTGTATCTTCTCACGCCTGCAATGTAGCTCAGTTTCCTTGTGCGGTACCTCCCTTCAACAGGGCCGCTCTTCAAGAGGACGGTTTCTGCCCTACGATCGAATTTCATCAGTTCGAGAGCCGCCCTCCTCGCTTGGGATCTGGGCCCCCTGAACTCTATTATAGCGGTCCTGCCCAGGAGGTCATACCCTATGCTGCTCTTCCCCCGCTTCTCCACTGAATCCATAACCTTTATAGACTTTCCATACTTAACACTACTGTTTATTTGGACCCTTAGCTTTGACTATCGTCCAAATTCACAACAAGAGTGATTCCCTTGTATTTCGTGGTGAAGGTAACTTCCGGGCAGGAGAAGATAGCAGCCAACATACTGCAGAACAAGATGACGAAGAGCGATCTGCCGATCTACTCGATAATGGTAGTTGACGGCATGCGCGGATACATAATACTCGAAGCCGAGGACGAGATATCGGTCAGGCAGTTCGCGACAAAGGGCAAGAGCGTGCGCGGGGTTCTTCCGACAGCCTTGCCGGTCGAGGAGGTCAAGAAGCTCATCGAGACCAGGAGCAACGTTGTCAAGATTGAGAAGGGTGACATAGTCGAGTTCACCTCTGGGCCGCTCAAGGGCTACGAGGCGAAGGTGCTAAAGATAGACGAGGCGAAGGGCAACATGATAGTCGAAAGGCTCGATGTTGTTGTTCCTATAGCCCTCACGGTGAAGATGAACATTGCAAAGATAGTTAAGAAGGCTAAAGCGGAGGAATCGACCCAGTGATGATAATTGTAAGGTAATTTCATGGCAGATGTTGTTATTTCGGCGATCGTTGAAGGCGGAAAGGCTTCGGCAGGCCCGCCTCTTGGACCGGCACTCGGGCCCTTGGGGGTCAACATAAATGGCATAATCGGTGAGATAAACGAGAAGACCAAGGTCTTCGAGGGAATCAAGATACCGGTCAAGGTCATAGTAGACCCGGGAACAAAGAAGTTCACCATCGAAGTGGGCTCTCCAACGACAAGCGCTCTTATAATGAAGGAGCTGGGCATACAGACGGGCGCGAAGACCAAGGACGAGAACGTGGGCAACCTGACTCTCGAACAGGTCAAGAAGATAGCCAACGCGAAGGAGTCATCGATGTACGGGAACACCCTTGCGGACAGGGTCAAGCAGATCCTTGGAACGTGCAAGAGCATGGGCGTCAAATGCGACGATGTGGACCCCATGGTTATGATAAAGAGGATCAAGTCAGGGGAGGTAAAGGTCTGACCTTCACTCCCTTATCAGGGCCTTCAGCTCTGATGACATCTTCTTGATCTTTCTTATTTCGTTCCGCTCCCCTGTGGAAAGGGGCCTTCTGGACTCAATCTGCTTCTCTATGGTCTCTACTATTTCCAGCCAGTCCTTTGCATCGTCCTTCACCAGCTCGAGCACGGCCTGGTCCTTCGAGAGGAGGTCGAGGAACCCTATGAGCCGCTTGTTATCGGTTATCTCCTCACCCTTCCTCAGCCTCTCGGTCAGGTGGTCTCTCAGCACTGCTATCTCTGGAGAGGGAGCCTCCTTGTTCATCCCAATCACGCTCTCCATTCCTGAGATAAAACCCTTGATGGACTCGTGCAACCGCGCTATCAGGTCGTTGATGCTAAGCTCCCGTATGTCCTCCATCTTTTACGTATGAAATAGAGAGGTATTAATAGGTTAGCTGAGAATAGTTTACAAGGATAAGGCATTGCTTTTCCTAGGTGTTTAAGTTGAAGAAGTTCTCAGAGATGAATTTGAAGCTAGAGTTAGTTGAGGCGCTGAACCAGATAGGCTTCAGGGATAGCACAGAGGTGCAGGAGGCAGCCATACCAACGGTGCTGCAGCACAAGGATGTGATCGTAAGATCCAAAACAGGAAGCGGAAAGACCGGTGCCTTCCTGGTGCCGATACTGCAGATGGCCGACAAGTCCAGGGGCCCCGAGGCGCTCGTGGTGGTTCCGACAAGGGAGCTGGCGATACAGGTCCACTCGGTGGCGGAGAAGCTATCCCGGAAGATGGGGCTGCATACAGTCATAGTCTACGGCGGAGCCTCGATAAACGTGCAGATGGACCATCTTGCCAGAGGGGCCAACATAGTGATAGGCACACCGGGGAGAATATTGGACCTTGTGGACAGGAACGCGCTAAGGCTGGGGCGGGTAAAGTTCCTGGTCCTTGACGAGGCAGACCTGATGCTTGACATGGGATTCATAGAGGACGTCAGCACCATAATGTCCATGACACCCAAGGAGAGGCAGACGATGCTGTTCTCGGCGACAATGCCGAGGGAGATAGTGGACATAGCCAGGAAGCACATGAGGCCGGACACGGTGCGAATAACGGTCGGCAAGGAGGAGGAGGTTACGGTCAATACCATAACGCACAACTACTTCGTGGCGAACGGGAGGTACAAGTTCCATGCCCTTCTCGCCTACATAGACAAGTTCCAGCCCAGGAAGGGGATAATATTCACGTCTACACAGAGGGAGGCCGACCTGATACACAGGTTCCTGGTAACAAACGGATTCGATGCGATCGAGATGCACGGTGGGCTCACGCAGGCGAAGAGGGAATACTCGCTGAGGGAGTTCAGGCAGCACGCACGGTTCCTGATATCGACAAACCTGGCGGCCAGGGGACTTGACATTCCTGACATAAGCGACATAATAAACTACGACGCGCCTGACGAGCCTAAGACATACGTGCACAGGGTTGGGAGGTCAGCCAGGATGGGCAAGGACGGAAGGGCCTTCACAATATTCGGATTCGAGCAGAGGGAGCTCCTCCACGCCACGCAGAGGTCGGCCAACATAAAGATGAACCACCTTGAATTGGACACCAAAAAGTTCGAGAACGTCCAGATCCCTGAAAGGCAGCGCGGTTTCAGGGGAGGTGGATTCAGAGGCAGGGGAGGAAGGCCGGAGGGTCACAGGGGTGGCGGATTCCACGGGGCGAGAGGAGGAGGAAGCGGATTCCGTGGCGCCAGGGACAGGGGCAACCGACACGGAGGCGGCGGACGAAAGTACTGAATTATCCTTAAAGACTTATTCCCTTAATTACTTGATTAGGGGATCCAATGAAGGCAAGCATCAGGACCTACGGCTGCACGCTCAACCACGCCGACAGCGACATAATAAGCTCAATACTTCTAGACAGCGGAGTTGAACTGACCGATGAGGCTTCCTCCGACGTATTGATAATCAACACCTGCACGGTCAAGAGCATAACCGCCCAGAAGATCCTCTACCGGCTGAGCCAGATGGAGAGGCAGAAGAGGAGGGTGATAGTGACGGGCTGCATGGCAGGAGCCAACAGAGACCTGATTGAGAAATACGCGCCAAGCGCGAGTATCGTCACAACACAGAACATAGGGTCGATTCCGGAGGTGGTTTCCTCAACGTCGCGACAGGTCATGCTAAAGAATGGCGGTAGCGAGAGGCTTGGCCTGCTTACACATTTCGGCGGAGTCATCTCGAGGGTGGCCGTAAATGATGGCTGCCTGTCGAGCTGCTCGTTCTGCGAAACCAAGCTTGCGAGGGGGCCATTGCGCAGCTTTAGTGAGGGCACGATAATAAGGGCGATAGAACAGGGAGTGGAGGCAGGCGCGAAGGAGGTGCAACTCACGTCACAGGACATGGGCGCTTACGGCAGGGACAGGAAGACCGACATTGTGCATCTCCTGGAGAGGATAGCGGATCTCAAGGGGGACTTCAGGGTGAGAATTGGAATGATGAACCCAGAGCACCTCGGTAGGAGCCTCGAGCGGATTGCGGAACTTATGAATTCCGGCAGATTCTACAGATTCATCCATATACCCATCGAGTCGGGGAGCGACAGCATCCTCAAGGCGATGAGGCGGAACTACACGATGGGGCAGATCAAGGCTTACATTGATTACCTGAGGAAGAATGTTAGGGGGATTGGGATAGAGACAGACCTGATAGTTGGATTCCCTGGAGAAACCGACCACGATTTCAAGCAAAGCCTTGACGCAGTGCGGGATCTGAGATTTGAGGTCACCAACATATCCAGGTTCGGGACAAGGCCGCACGCTGAGGCGTCCGAGATGGAGCAACTCCCCAAGGAAACCATAAACGAGAGGAGCAAGGAGGCCACCAGGGTCGTGAGGGCTGTTCAGAGAGGCATAAACGAAAGATACATAGGCAAGAGGGTAGATGTATTATTCACCGAGGACGCCGGGAGTTCGGTCAATGGCAGAATCGGGTCTTATAGGCAGGTCGTTGTGATGAAGGGAGGCGCAGAACCGGGGCTGGGCGAGAGGAGGGATGTACTGATCGAAAGGGTCTCGGCGAACGCGCTGTACGGAAAGGTGTGCTGATGCCGTATTCCGAAAAGATACTGAGGGCGCTCGGGAAGGAGAACATAGAGGTAGGGGACAAGCTCGAGCTGGTATCGGGTGACTTCAAGCTGGTCGGGGAGCTCATGCCAAAAACAGAGGTGGGCGACCCGGATACGTTCGTCATAAAAATAGACAATGGCTACAACGTCGGCATAAGGCATGCGGCGGCGTCTAAGGTGAAGCTCATATCAAAGGGCACCGGCGCACCGAAGTTCGAGAGCGCTACCATGAAGAGCAAGCCGGGCCTTCCTAAGGTTGCAATGATATACACAGGGGGTACCATAGGCAGCAAGATTGATTACAAGACCGGAGGAGTGTACATGCTCATAAAGCCGGGGGAACTGCTCAACGAGGTGCCTGAGCTCGCCGAGATGGCGAACCTGGAGATAAGGCACCTCTTCAGCATCGCGAGCGAGGACATCTCTTACATGGAGTGGCAGACGATGGCCAAGGAGGTGGAGAGTGCATTCGCGGATGGGGCAAGGGGCGTGGTCATAACAATGGGAACTGACGCGATGCATTACACTGCTGCGGTGCTCAGCTTCATGCTGAAGAATCTCAGCGGTCCAGTCGTGATAACAGGAGCACAGAGGAGCAGCGATAGGGGCTCCAGTGACGCCTTCTTCAACCTCGCATGCGCAGTCAAGATAGCTGCGGAATCAGACATCGCCGAGATAGGCGTTTGCATGCATGCATCGAGCTCAGACGACAGGTGCGCCTTCACGAGGGGCACCAAGGTGAGGAAGATGCATACCTCGAGAAGGGATGCCTTCAGGCCGGTCAACGACAGGCCGATTGCCTATGTCGACAACAAGCTGCAGATAAGGTACAACAACGACCATTCAAAGATTGGCCCGCGCAAAGGGAAAACTGAGGCCGTGACCGGGTTCGAGCCCAAGGTGGCGCTGATAAAGAGCCACCCCAACTTTGACCCGAGCATTCTTGACGCTTACGTCGAGAAGGGATTCAGGGGCATAATAATAGAGGGGACCGGGCTTGGGCACGTCCCCGCATCTACAACACACAAGGAGTATCTATGGCTTGACCACATCAAGAAGGCAATACAGGAGGGCGTAGTGGTTGGGATGACATCACAATGTCTCTACGGAAGGGTCCATCCTGACGTGTACAGGAACCTCAGGCTGGTCAGCAATTTGGGCGTGGTATATTGCGAGGACATGACGCCAGAGACCGCCTACGCCAAGCTCGGCTGGCTGCTCGGCAACTACAAGCCCGAAGAGGCGAAGGAACTGCTCTCCAAGAACATAGCGGGCGAAATAAAGGAGAGGACGGAAGCCGACGAGTTCCTGAACTAGTGGTGGAATGGATCCCGAGTATTACAAGAAGATAGGCTTCATGTGCGGACTGGAGATACACCAGAGACTGCAGACCGAAGAGAAGCTCTTCTGCTCCTGCCATACCGAGATAAAGGACAAGGGCCATGAGATCGCCATGATACAGAGGAGGCAGCGCGCAGTGGCCGGCGAACTTGGGAAGGTTGACAAATCGGCTGAGATAGAGGAGGGAAAGGAGAGGCTGTTCACCTACGAGGTGTTCAGGGAAAACACCTGCCTTGTCGACATAGACGAGGAGCCGCCGCATACAATGAATATGGATGCGCTTGAGACTACGATATCGCTGGCCCACTCCATGGGCATGAAGGTAGTCGAGGAGATGCAGCCGATGAGGAAGGCCGTGGTGGATGGGAGCGATCCTAGCGCCTTCCAGAGGACAGTGCTTGTGGCACTGGAGGGGAGGATAGAGGTCAACGGCCATAAGATAGGAGTCCCGTCGCTCTTCCTAGAAGAGGAATCCAGCGGGATTGTCGAAAGCGACCAGGGCAACGTGGTATATGACACCAGCAGGCTGGGCGTCCCGCTGATCGAGATAGACACCGACCCAACGATACCGAGCCCAAAGATGGCGAAGGAGGTGGCACTGTATCTTGGCACCCTTCTCAGGATAACGGGAAGGGTGCAGCGCGGGATAGGCTCGATAAGGCAGGACGTCAACATGTCGATAAAGGGCGGCGCGCGAGTGGAGATAAAGGGGATGCAGGAGCTCTCGCTCATGGACAAGTTCATAGAGAACGAGATAAACAGGCAGCAGAACCTTATTGAGATAAGCAAGGAGCTGCAGAAGGCCAAAGCGAGGGTTGGGGAACCTGTCGAACTCACTAAGATATTCAAGGGCACAACTGCAAAGATTGTAGGATCGGCGGAATGCGTGGTTGGAGCGAGGCTCTCGGGGTTCGAGCGCCTGATTGGGAGGGAGATAAATCCGCAGAGGAGGCTCGGAACAGAGATAAGCGACTACGCGAAGCTCGGTGGTGCGAAGGGCATAATACACAGCGACGAGGACCTCAAGAGGTACAATCTCTCCCAGGAGGAGATAAACACTATCAGGGGCGAGCTTGATATCGGAGCCGAAGACGCGTTTGTGCTCATAGCTGGAAGCAGGCAGATGGCTTTCAAGTCAATGGAGCATGCGCTCTGGAGGGCGGACCACGCAATCAGGGGGGTGCCAAAGGAGACCAGGGGTGCCATTCCGGGGGAACTCTGCACCTCGAAGTTCCTGAGGCCACTTCCGGGAGGGTCCAGGATGTATCCAGAGACGGACACCAGGCCGATACTTGTCACAAAGGCGATGCTCACAGCTGCCAGAAAGGCAGCGCCGGATCTTGACAGCGAGAAGAAAGGGCTCGGATCGATGGTGAAGAACGAAGCGGTCGCAGCGCAACTCCTGCTGTCACCGAGGCTGAAGCTGTTCAAGCTTGTCGTGCAGGAAAGCAAGGTGGATCCTGAACTGGTGGCCAACATACTGATCCAGAAGTTCACAGAGCTGAAGAGGGAGGGCATAGACTGCGACGCCATATCAGAGGGGAAGATTGTGGATCTCTTCGACGAGTATCACAAGGGCAGGATAACCAAGCAGGCAATCGACCCGGTGCTTAGGGAGCTGATCAAGGGAGGCAGCGTTGAGGCGGCCATAGCGAAGCTGGGGCTCAGGAGGCTTAGCGGCAGGGAGCTCAAATCGATCGTCTCAAAGGAGAAGGGAAAGAGCAAGGAGGAGACCCTTAGGAACGTGATGTCGAAATATAGGCTCGTGGTGGATGGGAAGGAGCTGAACGACGCGCTGGCCGGGAAGTCAAAGTGACCGTCAGACTATCTGATCGAACATGGGTCCGGGGCAGTTCTTGAATCCTGTTATGATGCGCTTTTCCTCCACGCCAAGCGCCTGATGCTCTGTCAGGAACTGCGATAGCTTTTTCTGCATGGCGCTGAACACCTTAGGATCGGTTATGTCACTACCGGAATCGAAACGCTCGCTGATGCCGGCCTTGTCGAGCAGCTGATTCAGGTATATGATCTGGGCCGAGGTGTGCGGTATGATCTCGAGCTCTCCGGTCCTCTCCATTATGTGGCTTATGACCCTTCTTGAGGTCTCTATGGCCTCCTTTTCTATGCTGCCGTCCTTGGAGTAGACGCAGAGGCCCACCGACTTCCTGTTGAATCCAAGTGCATGCGCGCCCTCAAGGTCTATCGGCCGTGCCTGGTACACCTTCATCGAAGCAGAGACGAAGAAATGATAGCCGACGCCGGCGAAGCCACGCTTGCGGTGCAGGGCCAATAGCTCCTCGAACTCGGGGTAGGACCTTGTTGAGTGGATCACGAGAAACTCAGGCCTGTTGGCTGATAGCCCCGCCCTCTTCAGCGTGGATGTCATGTCCACTATGTCAAACTCTGCCACATAGTTAATTTGGCCCGCAGGTTTAAATTACACGCTGAAGTATGACAACTGCCCATCTGGGTCTTTGACAGCAGTCAGACGTTATGACGCAAATATGGCATTCCGCGCGGAATGATATATCTGCCTTTCGTGCAGCCTCCCTTCCGCAAAAAAGCTTATATATAAGGAAAGCGGTAAATCTTATTGGGGGTTTGGATGGAAGCCAGGAAGAGACTGGGGCTGGCCGACACCAGGGAGTTCAGGATGAGGGTGTTGGCCGCGAAAGCTCTCGAAGAGAGCAACCTAGCCGGGATCATGGAGCTGGCCGGAGCGATAGATGGAGGCACTGAGGCCAGCGCCGCACTAAAGGCAATACTGGCGGAAAGGGTCGGAGAGTACACGGTGAGGGCAATGAAGGAGGCAAAGAAGAGGAGGATAGCTTTCGGCGCGGCGGCAATGGTGATAGGCTGCAAGGTCTGACAGCCTGAAGCGACGCGGCCTATCACAGAAATCCCAGTGTTTTTGCGTTCTGGATGGATTTTTAATAGTGAGTTCCTATAGTTAGTCAACGTGTTTGAATGGTAGACAAGCCGGCTGTCGTGGATGCGTACAAGGTGGAGGGCAAGGTCGACTACGACCAGTTTGCAAGAACATATGGCCTCAAGCTGATAGACGGTGAGCTGGAGAAGAGGATTGAGAAGTACGCAGGTCCCCTCCACTTTCTGCTAAAGAGGAGGATATACTACGCCCAGAGGGAGATGGGCTGGCTCCTCGATGAATACGAGAAGGGCAACAAGTTCTACATCTACACGGGAAGGGCACCATCGCACGAGATGCATGTGGGACATCTGCTTCCCTTTGTCATGGCGAAGTGGCTGCAGGACAAGTTCAGGGCAGAGGTCTACATACAGATCCCTGACGAGGAGAAGTTCCTGGCGAAGGACGCCCCCGAGCCTGACGCGATGAAATCGCTGGCTATGGACAACGTGCTGGACATAATAGCGCTGGGGTTCAAGCCGGGGCTTACGAAGGTGTTCCTTGATACAGAGTACGCCAAGACTATGTACAAGCAGGCGGTCAGGGTCTCGAAGCACATAACCTTTTCGACCATGCAGGCGGCATTCGGCTTCGGGAACGACTCGAATATAGGGAAGATATTCTACACGAGCATGCAGGCGGTTCCGGCATTCCTCAAGTCGGTGCAGGAGGGCAAGAACGTGCCCTGCCTGATCCCATTGGCGATCGACCAGGATGTTCACTTCAGGGTGGCAAGGGACGTCATAGGCAAGCTGGGCTACTACAAGCCTGCCTCGATATACACCAAGTTCCTGCCATCGCTTGACGGGCTCGCCAAGATGTCTTCAAGCGATCCGATAGGGGCGGTCTACCTGAACGACGATCCCGAGACGGTGAAGAAGAAGATAGGGAAGGCATTTACGGGCCAGCAGGCGACAGCGGAGCTGCAGAGGAAGCACGGTGGCGACCCAGACAAGTGTGTGGTCTGCCAGTACTACAGGTACTTCTTCGAGCCGAATGACGCGAAGCTCAAGAAGATACTTGATGGAGAGAGGAGCGGGACGCTGCTCGCTGGGGAGCACAAGGCTCATCTCGCCGAAGCTATAAACGCCTTCCTCAAGGCGCACCGGGCCAAGAGGGAGAGGGCAAGGGAGAAGCTGGACAAATTCATGATGAGGGACTGACCGATGGCCAAGGACTCCTCGAATGCAAGGGTCGCGCGCCACGGGATCGTATACGTGGCCGGCCAGATCGTCGGCTCTGTAGCGGTCTTCATAACCCTTGTGATACTTGCAAGGCAGCTCCATCCGGCGGACCTGGGGCTATACGCGATAGCGATCGCGTTCTTCACCTTGCTGGGCATATTCTCTACCTTCTCGATGGGAACCTCGATGAGGAAGAAGCTCGCGGAGGACAGGGGGAGGGAGGGTAGGACCAAGCTTGTCTCGAGTGCGTACCTCATTGCGCTGTCGTTCTCTCTTGTTGTGGCACTCATAGGAATTGCATGCAGCAGCTTCGTGGCGGTGCAGGTATATCACCAGCCGCAGATAACAGGGGCGCTGATGCTCGCCTCGGTACTGGCGATATTCTGGGCGCTCTTCAACATAACCATAGCGGTACTTGTAGGGATAGGCAGAGTCACGGAATCCGCGATAGTCGATGTCGTGTACTCTGTGATACAGCTTATTGCGGCGCCGCTGCTTGTGGCGATGGGTTATGGAGTCATGGGGGCTGTCGCCGGCCTGGGGATAGGCCTTGTGATCGGCACTGTTGTCGGTGTGCTCTACATAATAAAGGACCTTGAGATAGACAGGAAGGCGGTGGACACAGATGCAATGAAGGAGATAGTCGGCTTCTCGGTCCCGGTCTTCATCTCGACGCTGGCGCTGCAGGGGGCTTACAATCTTGGGATCCTGCTTCTCGGGACATTTGCCAGTGCATCCGTGGTGGCCAACTACTACAACGCTTACAAGCTCGGCAGCCTGTTCGTAATAATAATCAATTCTATGACGTTCGTGCTTCTCCCTGCCTTTTCGGCTGTTGCATCGAAAGCAAGAAGGGCCCAGAGGATGGGTCCGCTCTTCAACAGGACCGTGTACTTCTCTGCCTTGATACTGGCACCTGCGGTAGCGTTCGTGGCAGCGCTTTCAAGGCCGTTAATCTTCCTGTTCTTCTCCAGGGCATATCTGCTGGCGCCGCCATATTTGGCGGTCATGAGCTTTGGGATAGTGCTTGGAATGATATGGAACTACGCCAACGTGCTGTTCCTGGGAATAGGTGACACGAAGAGCGTCGTGAAGTACCAGCTCGGTGCAGCGGCAGTGCAAGTGGCATTGCTCGCCATACTGACTCCAATGTTCGGGATAATCGGCATGCTGGCATCGCTGTTCGTGATATCGCCGCTGATCATAAACGTGATTTATGCAAGGGTGATAAGGGAAAAACTATCTGTGAGAATGGACCTTTCGAAGACATACAGGGTCGCAATAGCCGCTATCGCGCTGTTCGTAGTGCTGTATGGGATCGCCGCGGCGATGAACTTTAGGTACCTTTCGGTCATAGTTGATCTGGTTGTGGCGTTGCTGCTCTATCCGCCACTGGTAACCCTGATAGGGGGCATTGGAAACAAAGACCTTAAGTCCCTTAGGGAGGTCTTTGGAAGCAGGCAGCTGTCGGTACCGCTCATCAAGGTTCTTGACTACGCGGCGCTGTTCGCCAGAAGATAATTTAAGCATTACCCTACATTGTAGTCTGGTCTAATGGAGGAGAAAACTAAGGATGGAAAAGGAGTAGGCCGTCTTGCCATAATCGGGATAATCGTGGTTGTTGCATTGGTCGCACTCGGCACTTATGGATGGCTGACCTCTTCGAAGCACCAAAATCAAGGCAGTAGTACATTAGTGACGGAGCAGCTCTTCACAAATAGGACAGTGACGCTCGCCGGAATGCTCGGCAACATGACTGAGGGCTTCGACACAAACCAGTTCCAGGTGTCGTATACGGGCAATGCCACGGCAGACCTATACGGGCTTCGGATATCGGTGCCTGTCAACCTGAGCGTTGCAAGGTATTACAACGACAGCCGCGTATATGGCGTGGTGTCCGGGATTCCGCTCATAGGCAACCTCACCATTTTGGACATAAAGAACGGCAGCAGGTACTACAGCTGCGATCTCAACGTGAACAATTCGGTGAGAAGTTATGAGTGCCATCAGGAGGACGCCTCGAACTCCCTCTTCTCGTCATACAACTTTAGCAATGGTAGGGGCCATGGGTTCGGCGAGGTGATGGTTCACCTCTCGCACCTAAATGTGAGCAGTTACAGGGGCATGCCGTGCACCAATGTGTTTGGTCGGCTCAATTATAGCAACTCCACCGAACTGAGCAAAATTAACACCACCGCAGAGACGGGCCAGCAAGTCTCGTCGGTTAACATGACATTCCTATCATGCGTGTCCAACAGCGACAGGATACCTTTAACCTTGAATATGGTTGTGGCCGCAGGGAACAGTACCAAGACCATAACAGTAGGACTGCAGCTGAGTGAGACCAGCTTCTCCAGGAGCTCATCGCCCTCTATAGCCGAACTGCCCGGTCCAGTGGTCAATTCGACCGGATTCGGCCAGAGCGGCTAGCCTCGGTTATTGCGGTACTTGCTATTTATATATTCTAGCCGTTATAGTAATCGTGCCTGCCTTGGTAGCTCAGTGGTAGAGCGCTTGTCTTGTAAACAAGAGGTCGAGGGTTCAATTCCCTCCCAGGGCTCCATTTGGGTTATCCGGGTTACTTGGTGTAAATTATGCGTGTGGCAATTAATGCGGCAATAATTAGTGATCAGGGCATTCTTCTAGTTAAGAAGGGAGAGGTGTGGATTCTTCCCGGGGGCAAACCAACTCCTGGAGAGAGCGATATCGCCTGTTTATGCAGGGAGGTGGGAGAGGAGCTATCGAATACAAAATTAGGGAACATGAGGTTCTATGGGGAATTTACAGGGGTGACACCCCATAAAGGGGATGTTTTGAGCGCAAAAGTTTATTTTGCCGATATAAATGGTGCGCTTGGACCCGCGTCAGCTGAAATAAGAGAAGTTAGATGGGTTAAAGACAAGGCAGAATGCCCTCTTTCAGATATTACATCTAAGATCTTCGCATCTCTGCAAAAGGATGGTTATCTAAGGGGAAGCAAGCAAAAATCAAGGATTTAGAGCGGCATTCCGATAACGATACAAAGCATTCTCCCTGGCCCTTTACGGACATCTGCCAACGCCCACGTAATGCGAACTTCCCAACAGGTTTATCTTGTTGCCGCTTGCGCAGTTGTTGACCTCTACTGCCTCGTTGTTGAAGTTGAACGTGTTGCCGCTGCTTTGTATGCTTGTAATCGTAATTGAGCCGCCTATAGAGTTGAACACGTTGTTGTTGTCGTTTCCGCTTGGTATCGACATCGTGACGGTCGTGGCTTGTGCGAAGGACATGTTAATGTACTGGTTAAGGCCGCCTATGCTGATCAGCACGTTGGCGTCAGGAGAGGTGTCTTTGACGTTTACGAACTGGTTGTTGCCATTGATGTTGAAGACTGCATTGTATGCCCCTGTGGTTATGTTTGCCACTGCCTCGTTGTTTCCCTGCAGGGTCAATATCATGTTTCCGGTTCCGGTCGACATGGTGAGGTCATCGTTGTTTTGGCCAGTGGTTGCGCTTATAGAACCATTCCCGCTGTCCACCAGCACCACGTTCCCGTTGTTCTTGACCTCGTCTGTTACGACATTCCCATTGCCGCTCACATACAGTACGCTCTGCTCGTTGTTTCCATTCTGGGTCAAGGTCACGGTTCCGCCTCCCACTCTGGTGTCCACGTCATAGCAGTAGCTGCCGCCGTTTTGCCTGGGGCTTATCGTAATCGGGAGCGAGGTCAGCTTTTGGATAACATATATCTGGTACGAACCTGTGGGGACTATCGGGTTATTTTGCGAATAGTTCAGGTCGGTCACCTGTATTGTCTTTATTTGGCCTGACCCGAAGCCGGAGCAACTTCCGGCAAGGGGAGTCGAGGCGAACCCAAATACAATGACGGTGTTCGCAGACGCATAGAGCGAGAAGTTGGCGTATACTCGCACCACCACCGAGTTGAAGCTCCATATGTTCGTCCTTGCCACCCCGGATGTGTTGGTGTTGGTGAAGCTGCTGCAGGTCTTTACAGGGGCAGAGAGCCCGCATATCTGGCCCCCCAGTAGAGGGACCGTGTTGTTGGCGCTGAAGTTCACTGTTGCACCATTTATTGTGTAACCCAAGAGCTTAACCTGTGCGTAGAGGTCGTCCCTCTGCCCGTTCGGAGGTAGGGTGTTGCTCTCCGCAGAGATCGTGACATTGATCTTGTAGCTTGAGGTTGGCTGGGTTGAGCCCTCAAAGCTTCCCTTGTATGTCTGGCTGACAGGGCTTGGGCTCTGGCAGTTTGAGGTGCTCGAGAAGGCGCAGTTGACCGCGTTGAAGTATATGTCTCCGCTCATCAGCTGGCCGTTGAATGACTTGGTGCTCACATTTACTATGCAGATTATCAGGCCGCCCGCCTTGACGTACCCCGGTATGCACTGGGACCACGAACTGTTATGCCCGAGGATATTCACCTTGGCCGTGGGCGTGGTTATGGGAAGGGTACCAGAGTTGCTGAGAAGGAGGACCACTGCCGTGTTGCTGGTGATGGTGTTGGTGCCGATGACCAGATCCGCGCACCTCACTCCCGCAGAGAAGGTGCATGTATTGGGGATCTCAGAGCCCGGCTTCTGGAACAGGTGGAAGAGGTAGGTTATCGCTATCAGCATCACAAGCAGTGCGGCTCCGTAGACTACCAGGTATTCTACGTCTGACTGCAATTTCCTAGCCGCGGGCCTCTTTTCCATCAGATTGATTTCCATGAGAAGGTTTTAATACCCGACTGCGCACATTTGGCCAGGTGAGTTACCCATTACCAGGGGCCCTGAGGGTTTCGGATTTCCGCAGGCATTTTGCAGGAGGCTACCCAATAAGGTAGGTAGCTTTTTAGCTCTTTAGTCCCAAGTTCAATTATGGAGACAAAAGGCATCGCGATTGCGATTATAGTTATAATAGCGGTAATCATAGTGGCGGCATACGCCCTTACGATGCAGCACAAGCCGGCATCAGGCACAACGATTTCCACTACGGTGGCGCAGAACACAGGGGGGAATACCAGTACGGTAACTCCGTCTACGGCGTTCCTCGCTGGGTGCACCCCTGGAAACGGGTTCTCCTGCACCAATTCTTCCATAACGACCTACGGCCAGCTTTCAGTTTCGCTGGTTGAGAATGTCAACACCACGCTATACAACGTGCACGTTGCCTGCATTTCGGCAGGCAGCTCGACCGAAAGGCCTGTCAACGGGTCTTCATGGTACGCGCTTTCCTCCCTCGGGACAACAAAGCCGTCAAACTTCAGCGGGACTACGATATATTCCGGAGCGCAGGAGAACATAGCAAACCTGCAGTGCTACACTGCTTCGGGCAACACCCTGAGCACGAACGGGTCCCAGAACTTCGGTGGGCTGTTGCTGCTTAATTACACTGCAACTTCGGGAATTGTAAACTCCAGCAACCCATGGATAACCAGTGTGGCAGCAACGCTGAACCTGACTGCAAAGTGAGGGGCTAATGTCAGGGTTGGGTGACCTTGCCCAGCGAGACATTCTCGCCTATCGAGAGGTTGAGCGGCAGCTTTGAGTAGAGCTCCAGCACCTTGTCCCCGTATGAGCATACTGAGTTGGTGCTTTCTGGTGTTGCCTTATAGAAGCTGGTCACCACGTTGCCCGATATCCAGACCTGGTACAGCGGCTCTGTGGTGTCCTTCATCCAGAAGCACTGGCTTCCGTTGTATGGGAAGACAAAGAGCATCCCGTTGTTGCACAGGCCAGGCTCCGAGCATGAGAATGTGTAGTTCATGAGCCCTGTTTTCCACTCCTGCTCGTTGAGCGCAAGGAGCACATTGTAGCTGTACCCTCCAATCCTGACGATCGCCGTGCCGCCGTTTGGCGGCTGGCTGTTTGGATGGAACGGGAAGTTTGCATACAGGAATACTAGAACCGCTGCCGTTGCGAAAACGATGATCGGCAGCAGCGGCCAGTCAGGGCCTGCCCTTTTCTTTCCTGGCATGTTGACCATCAGACCAGGTAGACCCTGCAGCCCTTTCCGACAGGGGTGTCAACCTTTATTCCCACAGAGTCCCCGGCAGATGCTGACTCGACATCCTTCCTATCTATCTGCATGCTGGTCACCTCAACCCTTACCGGTTCTGGCCCTCCCTCTATCTGTATGGTGTCTCCGACCTTAAGGGCGCCGCTTAGCTCTATTGCCGCGACGCCTATCTTGTCGAAGAAGCGCTCGACCTTCCCTATCTCGATCTTGTGCTCCTTGGGGTAGATGTCTATGTCATCGCTCTCTTGGTGCCCCTCAGGCTTGGCGAGGCGCCCCTCTTCCTCCTCGTCCGCAATGAGGTCGTCTATATCGCGCATAGGAGATAGACAGAAGCAACAATTAAAAATATGTGCATCGGCTGCGGTACTCTGACAATCCTGAGGTGGCATTGCAAGAGCAGAGAGGGTTCTGCTAGGGCTTAGCGCAGGCTCATTCTTTTATATTATTCGTGGCTTAATCGTATCGGTCGTTTAGATGGCAGCAAAGCATGGCAATGAAAAGGGAAGATGGAATCTTTCGGAGATGTACTCAGGGCCAAAGGACCCTGCGATTCACAAGGACCTTGGTGCGGCGAAAGTCGAGGCGAAGGCGTTTAGGAAAAAATATTACGGGAGAATCAAGGGATTCGGACCCAAGGAGCTGCTGGAGGCCATAAAGGATTATGAGGAACTCTCTGATAAGTGGGAGAATGCTATGGAATACGCGGGTTTGGCTTACCAGGCCGACATGACAACGCCAGAGATACAGGCTCTGAACGACAAGTCCAGCAAGATAGGGACCGAGATAGGCTCAGACCTTGCATTCTTCCAGCTAGAGGTGAGTTCCCTTGTGGCGGCGGACCCTAAGATAATAGCAAGCCAGGTGGTCAAGACCTACAAGCACCTGCTGGAAAGGTATGCAAGGAGCGAACCGCACAAACTATCAGAGGTAGAGGAGCAGCTCACAATCGAGAAGGACCAGTTCGGTGTAGATGCCTGGTCCGAGCTGCAGAAGAAATGGCTCAACACTCGAACGATGACAGTGGAGGTACTTGGGAAAAGGAGGACGATGCCGTACAGCGAGGCCAACACATTCCGGATGCACCCGGACAGGGCGACCAGGGCATCGGCAGTCAAGTCGATCTACACTACGCTCGACAAGGATGGGGAGATATTTGCATCCGCAGTGAGGAACATCTGCAACGACTGGATCAAGGTCTGCGAGAGAAGAAAGTACAAGACCCCGATGGGGGCGAGCCTTCTTGTCAACGATACAGAACAGACAGTTATAGACAACCTTGTAGATGCCATAGAGCGGAACTCGGATCTCTACCAGAGGTATATGAGGTTAAAGGCCAAGATCCTAGGCCTTCCAAAGCTTGCCTTCCATGATGTGACGGCCCCCATACCTGGCGGGAAGAAGGAGGGGCACACATATGATGAGGCGAAGAAGCTGGTGATTAAGGCTTACGAGAAGTTCGACATGGATTATTCTCATGCGGTCAAGGACATGTTCAAGAGGGAGCACATAGACGTGTTCCCCAGGCTGGGGAAG
Organism: Microcaldota archaeon; assembly: GCA_028866775.1. GTDB lineage: Archaea > Micrarchaeota > Micrarchaeia > Micrarchaeales > Micrarchaeaceae > JAJYUY01. The sequence continues at coordinate 80,380 of JAGWHK010000001.1, forward strand.
TCCAACGGCGGGTTCTGCTCCGGCTGGTACAACGGGAAATCCGCTTTCATACTGATGAATTACAACGGTTCGCTTGAGGATATATACACCCTCGCGCACGAGCTGGGTCATGCGACGCACGATTATTACTCCCAGAGGGCGCAGCCGCCCATGAACCTTGGCATAGCACTGACCGTTGCGGAAACGGCATCGATATTCGGGGAATTGCTCATGACGGACACGCTGCTCGCAGAGGCAAAGTCGAAGGAGGAGCGGATATCAATACTATGTCATGTCCTGGACAGCGCAGGGAATGCGGCATTCTCTGTTACCGCAAGGTACTGGCTTGAGAATGGGATGTATGATTGCATAAAGAGAGGGGAGTATCTCAACTATGAAACCATATGCAAGCTATGGGAAGGCTCAAGAGCCAGGATATACGGGGGCTCTGTGGACTGGCCAAGGGAGGCCTGTGCGCAGTGGACGATATCGCCGCACTACTTCATGCCCAACTTTAGGTTCTACAACTATCCCTATGTCTATGCGCAGATGTTTGTGTACGCACTTTATGAGATATACCTGAGGGAAGGCAAGAGGTTCGTACCGAAGCTCAAGGAGGCGCTTTCGGCAGGCGCCAGCCTGAGTCCGGCGGAGATAGGCAGGATATTCGGGCTTGACGTGACCGATAGGAAGTTCTGGGAGATCGGGCTCAACAGGTATAGGGTCTTCTTGGAAGAGCTGGAGGAACTCATCAATTAGAAGGAGGGACTTCTTAACGCCGTAGAGAGCCCCGGGAGAACACCACGTTGCTTGTTCATGTCATCGCCTTTTTAGTGTAATTCGAACGTTATAACATTAAGTTATGATTTCAAATACTTAATTCTTACTATATGGCCATTAAATTGATAATATAATTAAATGTAGCCATTATGGCCACAAGATTTAAATATCTGTATAATGTAGACATATTATGTCGTTTATAGAAAAACAGAGACACGGCAAGCATTTTTACTATTACCTAGTAAAGAACGTCAGAATAACCCCAGCCAAAACAAAAAAGCTCAGAATCTTCTTGGGCAGAGAATTACCCCAGAAAGAGGAGTTGCAAAAGTATTTCGTAGAACTCGAAAAAAAGACGATTGAAGCACAACAGCACGCAAAATGGCTTCCTAAAGACTTAGTCGAAAAAGTTGACGATCTCAGCGCCTCGATAACAGTCTTCCACAAAACCCCATCAAACGTATTGCCCAAGGACTTTCTAGTTAGGTATACGTACAACACGAACGCCATAGAAGGTAACAAACTAACGCTTAGACAAACTGCGCTCGTAATTAGCGATAGAATAGCCCCGGAAGGTTCTAGGGCGGATGATGTAATAGAAGTACTCAACGCGGTAGATGCGTGGAATTTCATAAAATCTTATAAAGCAAGGCTCAACAAGGCATTTATCTGCAAAGTACAGTACGAGATAACGAAGAATACAAAATGCAGGATCCAAGGAGCTTATCGCGATAGTCAAGTGCGGATAGCAGGCTCTGAGCATGTTCCGCCGAAGCCAGATGTGGTGCCTAAACTTCTGGAAGACCTTTTCAGAGAATTCTACAAAGAAAAGAAGAATCTGCATCCAACAGAGCTTGCTACTCTTCTGCATAATAAGCTGGTTAATATACACCCCTTCACAGATGGAAACGGAAGAACCGCAAGACTTCTGATGAACTGGGTATTGCTCAAGAACAAGCTGCCTCCAGTAATAATTGAAGTAAGCAATAAGGAGCAATACTACAAAGCCATAGAAGATGCAGACAAAGGCGACCAAAAGCCTTTCGCAATCTTCCTATGCAACCAGTTACTTGAACAGTATACGGTCTCTTCGCCAGGCTAAAATAACAGTAAATCATTGCTAGGCAGATTCCGTAAGTATATCTGTATGTATATCAGTCAGTGAGCCCCGGGAGGGAGCTTCTGACAGAAGTATGACGCCCTTTGTTGTCGGACATCATATTCACCGTCTTCTATTTATGCGGCGATAAATAAATGTTTTGCGGTGGTTTCGCATGCCGTTTGGGAACAAGAAGATCTATGTAAAAGGCAAGTCCGATGAGTCGGTAGTGATGCAATTGGGAAACAAGCAACTGCCCCTCACGATCCCAAAGTCCGTCGCAGGATTCAAGGGAATCGTAAGGGGCCAGAAGCTGAAGTGGTCTGATGGAGGCCCTGGAAGATTGATGCTTGAGGTAGTCCAGGAAAGTGGGAAATAATCAAACAAAAATAAAATTTAGTTTGACGTTTTTGAGGTGAAAATTTCACTTGGCCTCATTTAGATAAAGTTAAGAGGCTAAGGAAATTGAGATAGGATAGGGATTGGTTGAACTTTATCCGATTTCACGGACAAGGGTCCTAATATGCTTCCCTATCCTGGCAATCCATCTTATGTGGTAATAATAAGTATCTGGAGGGAAGGTAAGGCAATTGGCCTTTGGAATCCTGCCAACGTCCCAATATTCAACATTAGGGCGCTTCTTTACATAACTAGGCAGTTCCTTGGGTATCTCATCCTTGGATAGCATCACTATTACCCTGTCCGCCTTATCTGCCATGGCTTTAGTGAGCCGTTTCCTCTTGTGGGACAGCGTATTGTCGTATCCAAGGTCCAGCATAAGCTCCGAGACCGTTCTTCCTGGCGGCAGGCCTATTTCATCATCGGAAGGGCTGGTGCCTGCGCTATAGGCCTTATTCTTCCTGGACAACCTGTTGAACATTAGCTCTGCCATCTGGCTCCTTTCGGCGTTGGCTCGACAGATGAACAAGATCTTCATGCCATCAACAATTGTTGGCTACGAAACTATATAAAATGCCCAATCCCTGCATATAAACGACAATGTGGTATGATGAGAACCAAGCAAAAGCGAGTTGTCGGACTTGTTGTTCCTAATCCAAAGAAGACTCCAGATGTGATAGGCAGATATATAAGACGGCAGATGCAGACAAAAGTCAATAAGGTGATTTTCCTATTTGATTCAGTAAGTTATTCTGAATTTAAAAGGCACTTTGGCGGCAAAATCAGTCTTGAAGGCTTAAAGCGTTTCAATAGCAATTTCCCAACTGGAACTTATACAGCCTATCCCTCCATCTTCTTTGGGGTGAAAACAGGTAGACACGGCCTGGTGGGAACTGCATATTATTCCAGTAAAGAAGATGGCTTATTCAGCCTGATGAGCGACAGAGTTACGGATCTTGATGGGAATAAGATAACTGATAGGCGTTACAAGCGGGATCGGAGCCTACATTCGTTCCTTGAATACTCAAAATCCAGGCCGATTTTTCTTAGTCAGGACCTAGGCTGGCTGAAAACATCACTTTGGGATGTGATACTGCTCAATTCGCAGAGAATCACAATCCCATTGAAGGGGCCAGAAGATAAAAGGGATTATGATTACGAGCTAAGGGCTCTTATCAAGAAGGCGGCAAGCATGGTGGAAAAGAAGAAGCCAGGACTACTATGCGTATTCGTAGACTTTGATGAGCCGATGCATATTTTCGGTGTTAAATCGGCCAAGACACAGAGGCTCCTTAAAATGTGTTCCAGCCTAATTGCAGACATGGTTAAGTCCAACCCTAACTACGATTACTTTTTTGTATCAGACCACGGCCAGATAGACCAGAAAAACACAAAGAAATTGAGTGTTGAGCATGTGAAGGATAAGTTATACTGCTCGAATGGCGGAGTTGGGAGGGCTAGATACATATACAGCAAATCGGAGGCAGTTTTCGAAGATATAAAGAGGCAGGTTGGCGCTTCAGGTTTGGTGCTCAAGCGCAGTGATCCAAGGCTTAAGCGCCTCTTTGGGTTTTCTCCAGCAAAGGTAGACAGCATAGGCAATATTATTGCTGTCGCAACCAGTGCAAGCTTTCCTTCCCACGGCTGGAACTGGAAGGCAGAGCACGGGGGCTTGTCTCCAGAGGAGATATTCATCCCGTTCCTCCATCTGAAGGCCAAGGTCCGAAAAAGCTGAATCTCGAGGGCTACACAATGCTTAAAAGGTAGAAGTTTGCAATAAGATCAAATGTGGGAATATGGAGAAGGGACCCAATGAGAGTGAGAAATACATAATAGACACTCTGGAAAACGAGACAGAGAGGCTTATCCAGCAGTTTGGGGCATCCAGAATAAGCGACCTGAGGGAGGTTCCCGAATTCAAGGCTTTCAAGAACGGGCTGCTCTATTCGCACCGTGACTTCGACAAATTCTACAACAAACTGCGTTCTGGACAGAAGAGCGCCATAGTGTCTGGGCTAAATCCCAGCGGGACTCTTCATATAGGCCATATCGGGATATTTGACACGATTCTGCACTTCCAAAAATCCCACGACACAGAGACGTTCATACCCATATCAGACGATGAGAGCTACGTCGCAAAGAAGGTGGAAACGCAGGAAGAGGCACTTAAGAATGCACTAATGCTTACTAGGAGCATGATTGCATACGGCTTTGAACCAAAGAAGACAAAGGTCGTCATAGACCAGATATATACAAATATCTATAATTTTGCAATAAAGCTCTCGAAGGGCGTGAACCTTTCCACGATAAATGCAGTGTATGACTACAAGACGAGCGAAAGCGTAGGGCTCCACTTCTATCCGTCAGTGCAGGCAGCCCATGTCCTCTTCCCCCAGACCCTTGGAATAAAGAATGTGCTTGTCCCCATAGGGCCTGATGAGGATGCACACTTGAGAGTGTGCAGGGACGTTGCCGCAAAATACGGTTATGAGGCCCCAGCAGTCGTCCACAATAAGTATCTTCCAGGCATAGAGGGCTCTAAAATGTCGAAGTCAAAGAACAATGCGATATTCCTCTTGGAAGAGAAGAGCAGCATAAAGAAGAAGACCATGAATGCATTCAGCGGAGGCAGGACAAGCATAGAGGAGCACAGGAAGTTGGGCGGTATCCCAGAGAACGATGTAGCCTACATATACCTGAAATATTACTTCCTTGAGGAGATAGAAAGCGAGAACTTATACCACAAGTATAAGAAAGGCGAGTTGCTGAGCGGTGATATGAAGAACCTCCTCTTGGAGAAGATTATGGATCGTGTAGAAAAACTAAGGGCGGCATATGAGAAGGTGAAGCCAAAAGACATAGACAAGATGCTGATGAAGAACGAGGACGTGGATGTGGTCAGCATTGTAGAGAAAATGGGCATATGCTAGGTGCTCTTTTGGCTGAATGGGATGCTCTGGTTGTGGAAGGGAAAGGAAAAGTGAGGCTAAAGTCTGTTAGGGGAAGTGGTGAAAGGCACGTTAGGATGCTTTTTTGCGGGGTTTGCGGGACAGACAAGCACATAATAAAGGGAGATATAAAGAGCGTGACCCTGCCAAGGGTGCTGGGGCATGAATGCGTTGGAGAGGCCGATGGAAAGAGGTATGTCTGGCCAGCCATAATACCATGCAATGTCTGCAATAATTGCAGAAGTGGGAGGTATAACGTCTGCTCGCAGAATCAGGTATTTGGGCTTACGACCCGCAATAATTATGCTGGTGGATGGGCCATGCGCTCTCCGCTGCCGAAGGGAACTATACTTTTTGAGCTGCCTGACGGACTTGCCTCTCAAAGCGCAGTCCTGGTTGAGACTGTTGCCAGCACAAAACCGCTTCATAACCTTAACCTTGAAGGGAAGGAGCTGCTCATAGTCGGATCTGGAGCCATAGGGCTGGTTGGTGCCATACATGCGAAAACGAGGAATCCTGCCAAGATAACCATGATAGGCCACAAAAGCCAGGCAGCCCTGCTTGGAGGCCTTATAGATGAATTCCATGAGAAAGGCAGCAAAGATGGCGCCTTGCTGGATCGGTTCGATGTGGTATATGATGCTGGTGGCAGTCCTGAATCCTATGCAGATGCGGTCAAATATGTAAAGCCATCTGGCTTGGTGCTGGAAAGCGCTTGCATGCCAGAAGATTTTAATGTAGACCTCAGCGGGCTTATGGCAAAAGAGGCAAGGCTGAGCACCCAGCTAGGCTACAAGCCAGAGGATTTCAGATGGGCCATGAAGTTGGCGCTTGAGAACCAGAAGCGCCTGAAAAAGCTTATATCGCACAGATTTGTGCTTGAAGACCATGGCAAGGCCCTTGATACAATGCTCAACAGGAGATATGGCAAGATTATATTTGACTGCAGCTGAATTGCGTGATGGAATGGAATTTGATGCTTGGAGCGTTCCCAGGGTCAAAAACAGATCCTACATTAGAATGCGCAGGACGCTTGGAATAGATTCGTTTGGATTTAAACTTAGGGGAGACCCGAATTTCCAAAAATACAATCTGATTATAGGGCATGAAGGCTTTGGACAGTGGGTAAACCTGGCTTCGAGGGATGCCAAGGTCGCCCTTGTCAGCGGCTTTATGCCAAGTGGCATACCACACTTGGGCACGTTGTGCATCCTCAAACAGATGGCATACTACCAGAAGTTTTACAACGCCGAACTGTTTATACCAATAGCTGATATAGAGGCCATGTTGGTGAGGGGCAAAAGCGGAAAGGAGATCAAGAAAATAATTCCGAAATTTATTGCGCATTTCATGGCTGCTGGAATAAAGATAGAAAAATGCCAGATATACCTTCAAAGCAGGAACGGCAAGACACTCAGATCGGCCTTGAAGCTGATGTCATCATTCGACATGAAAAAGTTGGAGGGGCTTTACGGCAGGAGGCTGACCAGGGGCGAGGCCCAATCCTCATTTGCGATGGCTGCCGATATAATATATCCATTTGGCTTTGGGTATAAGAATATTCTCGTCACGATGGGGATAGATGAGATAAGCCATGCTAAGCTTGTGCTGGACCTTGTAAGGCTCAATGCAGATACCAAAAAGATAAGCTTCACTTACAGTAACCTGCTCCAGGGGATACATGGCTCGAAGATGGGGAAAAGCTTGCCACAAAACAGCATAACATTAAATGACAGCGCCGAAAAGGCCAGAAGATCAATGAAGAGGTGGCATAGGACAAGAGGTCCAAGCGACGATCTTGAGCTGAATATGATAAGATGGTTCTCCACTACCGATTCAATCAAAGGGAAGAAGGCGCTCGACCATAGCATTGCAACAGTAACGGAATTGCTGGAGGCACACCAGACTAGATACGCCAAAGCACTGCCATATGCGAAGAAGGTAACGGATAGCCTTTATTCAAAAGACGATAGTTTCTACAATAGGAGCTTCCTCAATTCAAGAATGTTTGATACTTTGTAATCCACGAATGGGGGCAACGCCTCCAATCTTTTTGATATGAGGACGGTATCGATACCCACATCTTTTGCACCCTTCAAGAATTCAAGGTCATCGTCAATCATTATAGCTGCCTTTGGAGGCAGGTCAAAATGCGAGAGGATCTTTAGGTAGGCAGCTTGGTGAGGCTTTCTTGAATTCTCGCTTCCAGTAGCCACATAGTCAAACATTTTATCGATTTCCAAAGCTTTGAGTGCACTATCGACCCATACCTTAGGAGCTGAGGACAGTATTGCCTTTTTGCTTATGGCGGCCAAGAGTGCCTTGATTTTTAGATTGGGTTTGAGATATGTTTCTGCTTTGACATCCCAAACTTTGGAGAGGTATTCCCCCCTTGGTATATGATACTCTGTTTCTATTCCAGTGGCGATATGGCCATTGTATTTGGCATTTATGGTGTCCCAGATTGCAGAGGCTGCTTCTTTACCGACACCAATTCGCAGCCCAATAAATTTTATGGCGTTGGATTTTATTTCGCCGTATATCTTGGTGGTCTTGAAGTTTGTTGCATTTGCAGGGAATTCATAAAGTGTTCCGTCCAGATCAAATATGACCAGCCGATACGGAGTTCCCATTCAATGACCAAGGATAATTGAGCATATCACCTTTTATCTTTTGGTTTGAAAGGATAGATTATACCAAAACCCCGTAGATGGAAAGATGACCTCTGCTTTTGGCTATGTGAAGATCAATGGAAAGATTTTGTTGGTTAGGCACAGCTATGGAAGAAGGAACTGGCATTTGCCAGGCGGAGAGGTAAAGAGGGGCGAGGCTCCAGAACATGCCGCATTGAGGGAATTATATGAAGAAACTGGGGTCATAGGGACTGCAACAAGATATTTTGGGAACATTTATACCGTAGGTCACGGCACCGCACACATCTATGAGATAAGGCCAAATGGTGACGCAGTTCCGAATAGAAGACCGAATAGGGAGATAAACGATATTGGGTTGTTTGGAGACAAGGCGCTGCCGAAGCCCATATCAGCATATGCTGCTGAAAGGATAGAACTATGCAAGAACCCGACCAAGAACACATACTTCGTGACATTGAGCAGATATTCGCCTTCGTTGTCATTTGACGACGCAAAAAATCTGACAGAAAATTACATAGACAAGGCGATTTGGAGAGTAAAAGAGGGGAGTATGGCAAAGACATTGGGCAAGTCAAGCCAGCTTGATAGGTATTTCTCTGTGTTGAAAGCTGAGCTATTGGGCGAGATTTCTTATTACAGAAACCCCAGCCCAGCCAGACGATTAGGAATCAAACGCCAACTAGATGAGAGTTATGAAATTGGGGAGAGAATTGTAGGTGGGAAGACATACAAAGTCTTCAAAATCAGGTCGGGCAACGAGCCAAATCGTAAGTTTTTGATAAACGTTATTGTGCCTTGCAGAAACTCATCGAAAACGGTGATGAGATCGCTAAAGTTTCTGTTAAAGGATGCGCAGAAGAGCACTGAATCCTCCTTCAATGTCATACTATTTGTAAACAATACCATTGATGATACCCTAAATCAGGTTCTTTTTACCCTGCCTGAATTAAGGCTTCCCACAAATTGCAGCATTTTTGTCATAGAGTCATTGAACCCCACCGATACAAACTCAGAAAATATCAACATTTGCAAATCGATTATTGGTGATCTGGTTAGGCCCAACCAAAAATCTAGAGCGTACCTCTCAATCTGGGATGACGAACTGGAAGACAGGATACCAGTTAGTGCATCCATCTTCCAGTCTAATTTGAAGATCTTGAACAAATCAAAGACAAACAAGGCAATTTCAGGTTATATGATTGATGATAGAAGGGGCGTGTCGAAATGGCATTCTATCCACAATTCAACGTATTTTGGGCTGAAACATCTCCAGCAGAGGCCAATAGTCCATAACGGTGGTGGGATTGTAATTCGGTGGTCAGACATATCAGATAAGGTCATAAGCAGTAGGTCAATGCCAGGGACAGACATATCGGCTATTCTGCTCCTTAGCCTGCCATTCAGGACCCTGAAGAGGCTTGATGTCCAGCACTGGCCACTCAGGATAAATAACAAGACTCCCATCTTTCACCCAGCAGAGGCAGATATTCTACAGTGGACTGCAAAGTATTTGCATTACTTCATTTCTTGGAGAGAGAGCATGGACAAGATAGCCAGGAAGGATCCCAGGATAATGAAACTCTGGAATGCCCGTATAATCAAAAATAGGAGAGATATACACAATAAGGTTGATAGATTAGTCAAGAAAAGCTCGCTTGAACGCAGATTGAATAGGGAGTTTATGCATGCATATTACCAGACTGTTGACGAAATCGAAGACAAAGACAGGATTTATTCTTCTTTCAGAGGTTTTAGGCGACAATAATGGTTTCAAAAGATACCCAAATTGCCGCAGCATTGCAGACGAGGTTCGGAAGCAGGTCGACAATATCGAAGCTCAGTTCGGCGGATTCTGAACTCTTCAGGGTAGATTATAAGGACAGGGATGCTGTCATAGTCAAATTCCCGCAGAAGCTGGCCCATGTAGAAGTGGCTATACTTGGGGAGTTTAACAGAATTGGGATTAGCACCCCTAAAGTCATAGGAGAACTGAGAATAAGGTGCGGAAGTGGCAGCATTGAAGGCTATACGATGGAATTCGTCAGTAATGCGATTCTTCTAAGGGATAAAGGAGATGAGGGTTATCGTCGTGTCGTGGAAGGGTTTTTGCCGAGGGTCTTAAGAAAGCTATCGACAGTTAAGACAGACGGATTCGGGCCTTTCGATCATTATGGACATGGTTTGTATAGAAGCGAGTCCGCATTTGCAAGAAGCATCCTTAGAAGGATAAAGGAAAGGGGAACAGATACCTCCGAATATCTGCCCCTCGCTTACGCATTTATGAGAAGGAATGGATTTACAGAGCAGCGGCATGGCGTCCTTGCACATACAGACTTGTATAATAACATCCTCATTGGCAAATCGATATATGTGATAGATCCGCAGACCTCAGTGTCTGCTGGTCCTGCCGCTTGGGACGAGTGCAGCTTCAGGATATACGAAGCCGTCTATAGAGAGGAGGGAATAAGCAGGCAATTAAATGAGCTCATTAATCGTAAGGACACACGTTTTGCATTTTACACTTTCTTATTTGCATTGGAAAGGTATTCTTACTACAGGCATAATAGGAAGGAGAAAGCGCCGCTGATGAAGGAAATATATCAGAGGGCGTTCAGAAGGATTGAATAGACAGATTCATACTGCAAGAGTGTTCCTGTCATCTTTTCTCAGCAGTATCTTTTGGACCTGGGCTTCGGTCACTGCATCGAGATTTCGCTTGAACCTTCCGAACTCATCTGAGACTTTGTCATAAAGCATCTTTTTCACTTCAGAACTCTTTATACTGCCCGCCTTGTATTTATTGAATAGCTCATTGGATTCCTCTTTTGCAAGGAAATATCCCGCAAGGTATGTGCATGCCACATCTATGGTGGGATCACCGCCATTGGTGAGGTGGTCTTCCAGTGTTATTCCGCCGCCGCTGAAAGAGGCCATTATCTTCTTCCGTATTACCGAATCGTCATCTAGGTAGAAGATTGAATTGCCCCTAGACTTTGACATCTTGTTTCCGTCAGTTCCTGGCATGAATTTCATATGTATTACAGATGGAATCGAGTAGCCAGCCTTGGAAGAAACGTCCCTGGCCACCATTAGGAATACATCTTCGTCAGGACCTATTGGAACAAGGACGTTCTTTCTGCCCTCCAGGGCCTCTGGCAGCACTATATGGGCTGCCTGAACTGCTGGATAGAATGTTTGGCCTATATTTTGCCCTTCCTCGCAGCCAAATGCACCCTGAACCTTGGCAAGAGTTATATGCTTGGCCAGCCTTACAGAGAGGTTGTAGATATTAGTATAGATCTGGTCAATGACAACAGTGGTAAGCTCTGGCTCGAAGCCGAAGGCGACCAGGCTCTTGGTCAGCTCATATGCGGTCTTCAGTGCTGCCTGCTGGCTTTCTACCCGCCTATAAAGATAGCTCTGGTCATCAGACAATGGTATGAAGACCTTGACGTTGTGCTTCTTTTGGAGGGCAAGCATTGTATCAAAAACCACCTTGTGGCCCAGATGAAGGGTCCCGCTGGGATTTAGCCCAGACACTATGGCGGACGGCTTGCCCTCATCGAGCTTTCTCATAAAGGAATCGAAGTCCCTGTGTGAGTAGACAAGCTCGTTTCTGAACGTATAGATGTCAGGCTGGTTGGGCATGCCCCTTACACGCTGCGCATTGAATCTTGTTATTAGCTTCTCGTTTGCTGCAGCTAGCTCGTCCCTGAGTCTTGCCCCCTCTTTCATCGTTATTTCCCTGCTTGTCATGGTTTTTACCTATTAACAGCTAACCTAGCGAAAACATCTAAAGTTAGGATGAATATTCAAATATATTACCTTTTTGGGTAGTTTGGGCATTAGGTCGCTTAGTCCCTGGCCTTCAGCCCAGGGTGAATTCTATTAAGCTGCTCAAAAGCTTCCCTGATTGACAGCTTGCTGGGTTTTGTATGCACCATCCAAGGGTTTAGGCCCAATAGCGTGGCTACCACAGGGAATGGGATCTGATGCTCCCTGACTAAGCTATGAACCCGCATCTGTCGCAGCAACTGAGCTCCATAGGATGCATTGCTCTTGAGGTATACTGCGAGGTATTTCCTTCCAAATCTAATCGCACTTTGGCAGAAGCCATCATAACTGCTTGGCTTCAGGAGAAACTCGTTTTGGGAGAAGTAGGTAAGGACCATGCTGAAAAGTTGGACCTCTGCATAGCTCATTAGAGGCCATTCGTTTCCATCTATTATCATTCCTGTCTTTTGGTGCTTTTGGCGTATGCCGAACCTTACTCCAGATTGGACAACGGCCCTAGCTGTTCTGCCGCATAAGTAAAATGCCGCCAATTCCCTCTGGGCTGAGCCAGACATCCTACTGTGTATTAGGCCAAGCCAGACCGCATCTGCGCAGCCCTGGGCGCCATTCTTGAATTCTATCTTGAGATTCCTGAACTGTGGTATAAGATCACCGTCTACAATAGCTCTATCTTCACCTTACGACTTGGCCCCTACTGCATTTGCTGACATTTGTATAGGTTTTTCTGTAGTTATGTATGGATTCTGGTATGTGTTTGCTGAGGGGTTAAGCGTGGGGTCATACCTTTGTCTGGACAGCCCCGGGAGGGAATCGAACCCTCGACTTCCAGTTTACGAAACTGGCACTCTACCCCTGAGTTACCGAGGCGGTTATGACTGAATCTAACTAAGCTCCTAAAAGGTTTTAATACAGTATGATATATATTACAGCGAGGTAGCTCGATGGTGATGCAGATTAGCTCTGGTTCCCAGCCCAAGCAGTCAGGCAAGGCCGCATACAACGTTATGAACGAGAAGGCGCTGCCGCCCCACAAGGCAGATCGTAAGCCGGTGCCGGTCAGGGGCATTGTGGTCGCACTGCTTGTAGTTGCCGTGGTTGCCTTCGCAGCAGGGTCATACCTCCTGAAGGCCAGCCTTCCAACAACGACCACATCATCAACCGTAAGCACAACAGTCCAGCAGCAGTCCTCAACCACAACTGTATCTGCTCAGTCCGGACTTACGGGCTGCACCAACATAACGAGCCCGGGATCCTACAGCGTAGGATCAAAGCTCAAGACAGGGATCATCAAGGGGGCATGCATAAACATACTTTCCAGCAATGTGAGAATCTCATGCGGGGGCAACCTCATCACAGGATCCGGTCCGTTCTCTGCAGTGCCTCCGTTCAGCTACGCGATAAGGGTCTATAAGGCCAGCAACGTATCTGTGGTGGATTGCAGGGTCTCCAATTTCTCTTATGGTGTGGCCGCATTCTCTTCCGAGAGTCTGAGCGTGCTGGGCAGCAACCTTTCATCCAACTACATGTCGAACGTGTACCTCAATGCGACAACAAACAGCACGATATTGAATAACCATCTTTCGCGATCCCTCAGCGACGAGGGCTCAGTATACCTTGCCAACGGCTCGGTGTCGAACCTTGTCAAGAACAACACCATTGCATTCGATCTGATATATGGGATCAACGTAAGCTCCAGCAACGAGAGCTTCATAGACAACAGGATCAACGTAAGCAACATAGCATCGCAATATGCGTTCTACTGCGACCCTGCCCACAGCTACACCGTCGCAAGCACTGCGCAGGGTAACACCTGCTACAACAACTACGGATGCGCCTTCCTTACCTGCGGCGGGCAGAACCTTCCCGCCAACCTCAGCCAGGTCGCATTGCCCGCCACTATAACCGGGTGCGGGGCAATAAACAGGGCTGGCACTTATACACTGGCGCATGACATCAACATGGGGGATTACCTCAACGTCAACAACCCGGTCTCGATGAACCAGACGCTCCCATGCATAGCAATAAAATCAGGCAGCGTCGACTTGAATTGCAATGGCCACCGGATCTACAATGCCACTTACCCTATAGCCGCCTACAACTCAACAGCGGTTACGATCTCCAACTGCAAGGTCAACAACACGAAGGGTTATGGCATAATGATGTTCTCGTCGCCAAACTCGAGCGTAACCAATGTCGTGGTCACTAATGCAAGGCTTGGGGGGATCCTAATACAGAACTCCTATTTTGACAACGTCACAAACGGCACCTTCTCCAGGAGCGGATACGGAGTGGTGATCAGCAATTCCCAGTCGGACAACCTGGCTGGCATAAACAGCTCCGACAACACTTATGGGCTGTATGTGGTAGGATCCTCGATTGGAAACAACTTCTACCGTACTACCGCCCTCAACAACAGCAACATAGACGTGTACTCGGGAGACAGCGTGGCGGGGACCGGAACCCAGTATGTCTCTGGGATGACTTGCGGGACCACAAATGCGCATTGGGCCCCGTGCAGGTACGTGCCGGGCAACGCCAGCTACGTGGCCGTGACTTCATGCATGCAGATAGTATACCCGGGCAACTACGTGATGCAGGGTGACCTGATAAACGCGCGTGACAACTGCGTATCAATACGCGCCAGCAGTGTCTCGTTCAGCTGCGGAAGCCACGCGATATACGGGAACGGGCCATCCAGCCAGGGGTACGGAATAACGGTAGAGAACGTGAGTGGGGTGAGCGTGGAGAACTGCACCCTGATTGGATTCGGGCAGGGTGGGCTATACGCATACAGGACAAAGAACCTGTTTGTCAAGAGCGTCGGCGTCTCCAGCGGCAGTGCCGGCCTGGTGCTGAACAGCACATCTTCCTCAAGCCTGCTCAACAACTATGTCAACGGCACCTCCAAGTATGGCATACTGCTCCAAGATACCAATTCCAGCAACATACTCTACAACCAGCTTGCGTATGGGCCCTCTGCGGTAGGGATACAGCTCAACAGTTCCAGGTTCAACTACCTGCTCAACAACACGGTCTCCCAATATGTCTACGGGATCGCATTTGCAGGCGGCTCGCTCAACAACACAGTGCTCAACAACACTGTTAGCGTCAGTCAGAAGAGCGATTACCTCTGCCCAGGCCCGGAGTCTGCGATAAATGCCGAGTATGGCGGCATAGACTATGGATCCTCGAAGAGCGGCTGCGGGTGGATGGCGTTGATACAGAGGGTCAGCAGCACACCGCCCTGCACTGCCCTTACATCTCCAGATACCTTCTCGCTAAGCTCGGATTATATATACCCATTCGGCAGCATATGCTTCACCGTGCTGTCAAACTCCAGCACGATAAACTGCAACGGGCATACGATACTTTCCACGAATGGCGGAACCTTCGTCCAGGTCATCAATGGCGCGCATAGCGTTGAAGTGGAGAACTGCAGGCTCAAGGGTTTCACCAATGGGATAGAGGCGCTGTATGGTTCCACGGAGATATACAACAACACGATATGGAGCAACGCCTCCTCCGGGATCGGGATCCTGGTAAGGGGTGCTGAAGGCGGATCGATATTGCAGAACAACGTCACAGGAGGCGGTATATCCTTCGCGGTATACAATGCGGTTAGCGAAGTCCTGAAGAACAATATAGCCAGCATCTCTGGCACTGGATATTACATTTACAACGCACTGGCAGTGCAGGCCAGCTATGACGTGGCAGGCCCAACAACGTTTAACGGGATGGTGCTTAACGCCACCACGAACGGGCAGTTCGGGTCGCTGACCCTTACTTCGAAAAAGGTCGGGCTTGAGTGCATAGGCAGTTCCAAGAGCTCTTCCACGCTCGTCGACAACGGAGGCAATTCCTGCAGCTCCAACCTGAACTGCTCCTGGATCGGATCCTCGTCCGGAACATGCTGAGATGGTTCTTTGCTATTCGGCAAGCTTGCTGAATACTACGACAGGCTAGAGGGAGTGTCCTCGCGGCTCAAGATGATGGAGATACTGTCCGAGCTCTTCAAGGAGGCCGGAAAGAAGGAGGTCGTCGAGACGGTATACATGACTCAGGGAACCCTATTGCCACCATTCGAGGGGCTCGAGTTCGGGGTCGCAGACAAGCTCATGGAGGAGGCCATAGCCCTCGCGACAGGCTATACAAAGGAGCAGGTACACTCGGAATACAAGAAGGCGGGCGACCTTGGGATCGCGGCGCAGAAGCTTAAGCAGGGAACCAAGCTAAAGCAGATAGTAAAGAACGACTATTCGGTCAAGGAGGTATACGAGATGATGGTGAAGGTCGCAAGGACCTCAGGGCAGGGCAGCAAGGATCAGAAGATAGGGATGCTTGCCAATATGATCGCCTCGGCAAGCCCGCTGGCGGCCAAGTACCTGGTGCGCTATCCGCTCGCGAACCTCAGGATGGGAGTCGGCGACTCAACGATAATGGAGGCTCTTGCGATCGCATATGCAGGTGGCAGGGACGCCAAGGAGGAGCTCGAGAGGGCTTACAACATCTGCAGCGACCTCGGCGAGGTCGGGAAGGCGGTTGCGGAGGGTGGCATGAAGGAGGTGGGGTCAATGAAAGTGACGCTCTTCAAGCCCGTGAGACCTGCGCTGGCTGAGAGGCTTCCAACAGCCGAGCAGATAATAGAGAGGCTTGGAGGCGAGGTGTCTGTCGAGCAGAAGTATGACGGGTTCAGGATACAGGTCCACAAGAAGGGCAAGGAGGTTAGGCTCTACTCCAGGAGGCTTGAGAACATAACGGAAATGTTTCCCGACGTGATAAAGGCTGTGAACAGCGAGCTTGACTGCGATAGGATCATATTCGAGGGGGAGGCGCTGGCCTACAACGAGGCGACAGGGGAATTCCTCCCCTTCCAGGAGACGATCCAGAGGAAGAGGAAGCACGGTATAGAGGAGAAAGCGATGGAGTTGCCTCTGCACCTCTTCGCGTTCGACATACTCTACTACGATGGAAAGGACTGCCTGTCCAAGCCCTACAAGGAGAGGAGGGAGCTGATAGAGAGGCTGTTCGGGAAGGGGAAGGCTATAGGCCCTACCAGGAGGATACTGACATCAAAGCCCAAGGAGCTTGAGCTCTTCTTCGAGGAGAGCATAGAGGGGGGGCTGGAGGGGATAATGGCAAAGGACCTCAAATCCCCTTACATAGCCGGAGCGAGGAAGTTCTCCTGGGTGAAGCTGAAGAGGAGCTACAAGAACAAGCTTAGCGACACCGTGGATCTGGTCATAGTGGGCTACTACCTTGGTAGGGGCAGTAGGGCAGAGTTCGGCTTCGGCGGCCTCTTGTGCGCGGTGTACAACGACAAGAGGGACGTGTTCGAGACGGTCTCAAGGATAGGGACTGGCTTCACGGAGAAGCAGATGTCAGAGCTGAAGTCAATGCTCTCGAAGATAAAATCATCTGGGAAGCCGGCGAGGGTTGAGGCCCTGGTGGAGCCGGACTTCTGGGTCCAGCCCAAGTACGTGGTGACGATAAACGCAGACGAAATAACACGCTCTCCGATGCACACCTGCGGCAAGAAGGACGACAAGGAGGGGGTTGGCTATGCCCTGAGGTTCCCGCGGCTCTATGGGGGCGAGACCGTAAGGGGTGACAAGGGACCCGAGGATGCGACAACAACAAAGGAGATAATGGAGATGTTCAGGATGCAGAAGAAGGTCGGGTTAAAGGAAAGTTAGGCGGGAACCCTTGTCTTCTTGAGCGAATAGTGCGTGCGTGTGCTCAATACGGTGTCTATTACCTTGCTGGTGTTCCAGAGGTCGTCAAAAACCGCAAACGGCTTGTAGGGCCCCCTCTCGAAGTCAGACCGTGTTGATTCCCCTGTGCAGACCCCTATGAATTTGAATCCCATCTTAACCACGGGTTCGACCCTGCTCGCCCTGTCGTCTATTACAAACACCTCGCGGTTTGGTATAGGGAGATTGGTCTTCCTTGAGGTGAATGATGCAAGCGCTATCTTGAGGCGGCCCTCAACCGTGGGGTGGTGGTGCTCCCCCACAATCGCGTCAAAGCAGTCAGCCACGCCTTTGCCGCTAAGCAGCGCGGATGCTTCGTGCGCAGACATGCTGGTGGACACGGCGATGCGTATCCCAGAGTCGTGCATCTCCCTGACGAGCTCCATGGCACCAGGCAGAGGGCTGCCGCTCCCTATCTCGAACAGGGTGCCTGACATGTCGAATATGACGAAGATGTTGTTTCTCCTGATCCTTCCAGGCTTGGCTTCGGTCATTGTATCGACTAGCCTTTGATTTAGGTTATATTTAAGCCTGTCGCGATTTTAAGATTATACTTCGCGTATGCCCTCTATGGTCCTGGAGAACTTCTGGACGCTTTTTGCTATGTCCTTGACCTTAGGATTGAGCCTGTAGCCGAGCCCGTAGCCCTTGTCGGTCCTTATGTGCGTGGGCTGGATCACATTCAGGTCAAGTGAGAGCTCCCTGAGCGTTATGATCAGGGTCTTGCGCGTGAACTTCTTCTCAAGGATTGCATACAGCTCGCGCGTGGTGCGCGGGGACTTCTGAAGGAGAAGCGCTATGACGGCGTAGTTCGGCCTGCTGATTATCTTCCTCAGCGCCCAGATCTCGTCCTTGTCATTCTCCCTCTTCGGCATAGTAATAATTCTAGATAAAGCTTTAAAAGGGTTTGGTAGCGCAGGGCATTTTGCCGAACCTCCAGATAGTTTAATATATTGACATAAACATAAATTTACTTGAGTATATGAAGGTTCCTGTTGGTAAAATTGTGAATTCGACGAATGCAGTGGGCAGGGCCATCAGATTGGGCCTGGGTATTGGATCAAAACGGCTGCGGCATCGCTCGGTACGGGCGATGCATGAATCCGAAGTTCGTGACGGTCTGGAAAAATGGGGCAACGTACTTCTATATGGAAGTGGATATGGCGCGCAGATGCTTATGAAAAGACTGACCGAAGGATCGGACGATATCACGGCAATCGTCAACTCCGAAGAGCTCCAATGCAGACACAGGCAGATAGCGATGGATAGGCTAGGGGAGGCCACTTATGAGAACATAAAGCGCTTGGGCTTTGTTCCAGATCTTATAGTTGCAAGATGCAGGGATTTGAGTGAAGCATCAGGATTGCTGGCTTGGACCAAGTTGGGCAGCCGTCTGATCTGCATGGTTCAGCCAGACTGGTTTGGGCACAGGAGTTGGGGAATTGTTGACGGTTTTGATATCCAGGCGTTCTGCTCCGGGGATGGAGCCGCGATCGTTGCAGAGGCCCCTACTTCTTTGCAGCTATCGCTTTCTTGACCTCAGCCTTTGCCTCTGCTGATCCCTTCCAGCCTGTGACCTCCACCCACTTGCCCGGCTCGATGCTCTTGTAGTATGAGTAGAAGTGCCCTATTTTCTTCTTTACCGATTCGTGGAGCTGGTTTATGTCTGTTACGTTAGCGAAGTCCGGGTCGACCTTCTCTGTAGGCACGGCTATGACTTTGCTGTCAACGCCCTCCTCGTCCTTTGTAAGCAGCACTCCGATCGGCCGCGCCTGGACAAGGGTCCCAGTACTGAACGAGGCGCTGCTGAGGACTACTATGTCGAGCGGATCGTTGTCGCCACCCATGGTCCCAGGCACGAACCCGTAGTTGAACGGGTATGTCATTGCTGTGAAGAGGATCCTGTCAACCTCTATTATGTCCTTGTCAGGCCTGTACTCGTATTTCACGTTGCTGCCCTTAGGTATCTCAATCACAACGTTTACCACTTCAGGGGCCTTCTTCCCCGGATTGTCTATCATGAATACACCGAAGCATATCTTGCGCTGAAAGGATATATAGGTTTCCCTGCGCCAAGTAGGCTCAACAGCTAGAAAGCTATTTAAACCGGTATGGTTATAACTCTCTGAAGTCATGGTGAAAGCATGAGAGTCCCAGAATACGAAGATATAAGGGATAAAATCTTGAAGATCGAGGAGGACGACGATGACGATGACGACGACTCCGATCTTGACGATGAGGATGACGAAGACGAGGATGACGAGGAAGACTGGTCCTGATCATCTTCTCCTTTTCTTCCCGCTATTGGCAGCTCCAGAAAGCTCAGAAAGGTATAAAGGGGTTCGCCATTAATAGAATACTATCGCGGGCTTGCCCGCTTGAAACGGTGTTTTTGATTGCCTGAGGGAGTTGAGCTTACAGTAGCAGGCGCGCTTGTCACGGACGACGGGAGAGGCATCGCCAGGATCGACTCGAAGGCCAGGAAGGTCCTTAATGTCATATCCGGCGATGTGATAGAGATAAAGGGGCGCAGGAAGTCCACAGCCGCCGTGGTCTGGCAGGCCCACCAGCAGGACGAGGGGCTAGATTTCATAAGGATAGACGGGTGGATAAGGCAGAACATAGGGATAGGAATCGGCGACCGCGTGCATGTGAGCAAGGCTGAGGTCAAGACGGCTGAGAAGATAGTTCTTGCCCCGCCCCCGAATCAGAGGAACCCAATGTCACCGGATTTCTCGCAGTACGCCAAGATGAGGCTTGAGAACAAGCCGCTAGTCAAGGGCGACGTTGTTCCAGTGGCAATGGTGGGTTATGCCTTCAACTTCATAGTCGTGCAGGTAGTGCCGCATGGCGTTGTCAGGGTTACCAAGGAGACAGAGGTCGTGGTGAAGAGCGAGCCGGTATCGGAGTCGATGGTCAGGATCGGCGAGGTCCACTACGAGGACATAGGCGGCCTCAAGAACGAGATCGAGAAGGTAAGGGAGATGGTTGAGCTGCCGATAAGGTACCCCGAGCTCTTTGAGAAGCTGGGTATCGAGCCACCTAGGGGCGTGCTGATGTACGGGCCGCCAGGCACAGGAAAGACGCTGCTTGCAAAGGCGGTCGCAAACGAGAGCGACGCCCACTTCATATACATATCGGGGCCCGAGCTTGTAAGCAAGTTCGTCGGTGAGAGTGAGGAGAGGCTCAGGGAGATATTCAAGGAGGCTCAGGAGAAGGCCCCGACCATAATATTCATGGACGAGATAGATGCGATAGCCCCCAAGAGGGAGGAGGCAACAAACGAGGTAGAGAGGAGAATGGTGTCGCAGCTCCTCACCCTCATGGATGGTATGGGCGCAAGGGGCAACGTGATAGTGATAGGCGCCACAAACAGGCCCAATGCGATCGACCCGGCGCTGAGGAGGCCGGGCAGGTTCGACAGGGAGATAGAGATAGACGTACCTGATAGGAACTCAAGGAAGGAGATACTCCAGATACACACCAGGAACATGCCGCTCACAAAGGATGTAAAGGTCGAAGAGCTCGCCGCCATGACGCACGGCTACACCGGAGCAGACATAGCGGCGCTGGCAAGGGAGGCAGCGATGGTGCAGCTCAGGAAGGTCATACCGAAGGTGCTGAACAAGAAGTACGTGCCAAGCGAGGTGCTCGCTGGGCTCAGCGTCTCTATGGACGACTTCACCGAGGCGCTTTCGCTGATAAGGCCCAGCGCGCTCAGGGAGGTATTCGTGGAGAGACCGAACATACACTGGAATGATGTCGGAGGGCTCGAATACGTCAAGTCGCAGCTTAGGGAGGCGATAGAGATGCCCGTCAAGCAGCCCGAGGCTTTCGAGAAAATAGGGATACGGCCTATCAAGGGCATTTTGCTGGTCGGCGCTCCCGGCACAGGCAAGACCATGCTTGCCAAGGCGGTCGCTACCGAGAGGGAATCAAACTTCATATCTATCAAGGGCCCGGAGCTGCTCAACAAGTTCGTGGGGGAGAGCGAGAAGGCTGTAAGGGAGCTCTTCAGGAAGGCGAGGATGGCATCGCCCTGCATAGTCTTCATAGACGAGATCGACTCGATAGCCCCGATCAGGGATGTCGACTCAACGGATTCGATGGTCAGCGAGAGGGTTGTGGACACGCTATTGACAGAGATGGATGGCTTGCACGAGACCAAGAATGTCTTCGTCCTTGCCGCGACCAACAGGCCGGATGCGATAGATCCTGCGCTGATGAGGCCGGGCAGGTTCGACAAGATAATAGAGATACCGATGCCTGATGAGGTGACAAGGGCCTCGATATTCGCCGTGCACACCAAGAAGATGCCGCTCGCAAAGGATGTCTCAGTGGACATTCTCGCCTCGATGAGCGAGAACTACACGGGAGCGGAGATAGAGAACGTGGTGAGGGAGGCGGGCATGAACGCCATAAGGGCGAAGAGGGAGATAGTCACAAAGAATGACTTTGAGAAGGCGCTTGACGAGGTTAGGCCAGCGATACCAAAGGAGCTGGCTGACAGGATAAAGAGGTTCAAGGAAGAGCCGGAAAACATGTACAGGTAACGCTTGATTGTGATATCATGAAGATAGTAATTTCAGACCCAAAGAGCGGAAGGTCCAAGGGTATAGAGATAGCTGCAGATGCGGCGGCTACCCTTGTTGGGAGGAGGATAGGGGAGTCCATTGAGGGCAGCGCATTCGGGCTCGGAGGCTACAAGCTAAAGGTGACCGGAGGAAGCGACGCCAGCGGCTTCCCGCTGAACAGGAGCATACAGGGAACCGGGAAGGTGAAGATAATGAAGCTGCTTGCGGAGTCGGGGAAGAGGAAGGGGCAGTACAAGAGGGAGACGGCAAGGGGCGGCATAATAGCCCAGGACACTGCACAGGTCAATCTCTCGATAACTGAATATGGGGAAAAGCCCATCGACGAGGTAATGCCCCCAAAGGGGGGGAAGAAGGCTGAGGGCGAGGCTGCGCCTGCCCCCAAGGAGGGATGATTGGTTTGGATGGCAAGGGCGGGGACGTGGCGCACAGCGTGCTCAACATAGGCACACTGGGGCACATAGACCACGGCAAGACCTCCTTGACAAGGGCGATAACTGGTGCCTGGACGGACAGGCACAGCGAGTCGATAAAGAGGAACATGACGATAAAGCTCGGCTACGCGGATGCGATAATAAGGAAGTGCCAGAAGTGCGAGGGCGCAAAGGCCTACACAACACTGGAGAAGTGCCCGAACGACGGCAGCAAGACAGAGCCGCTTATGAGGTTCTCGATGCTTGACGCGCCTGGGCATGAGACGCTCATGGCGACAGCCATAGTTGGATCAAGCATAATAGACGCCATACTCTTCGTGATAGCAGCGAACGAGCCGTGCCCCATGCCGCAGACCAAGGAGCACCTCATGATAATAAACATACTTGGCATAAAGAACGTGATAATAATACAGACCAAGATAGACATAGTGGGAAGGGAGGCGGCCCTGGCACATGAGAAGAAGATAAGGGAGTTCGTCAAGGGCAGCGCGATAGAGAATGCACCCATAATACCGGTCATGTCCAATCTTGGCGTCAACATAGACGTCCTGCTCGAGATGATAGCCAACATGGGAAGGCCCAAGAGAGACCTGGAATCAGCGCCGCTGATGTATGTGGTCAGGTCTTTCGATGTGAACAAGCCGGGATCGGACGCGACAAAGATGCTTGGAGGGGTTTTGGGAGGCGCGGTTGCGAAGGGCAGGTTCAAGCCGGGCGAGATGGTTGAGATAAAGCCTGGCATAAAGGTGAGCAACAAGGTGAAGAAGGAGAGCTACGAGCCGGTGCTGACCAAGATAACAAGCCTGAGCAACGGCAGGGACCAGATGGAGGAGGCGGTCCCCGGTGGGCTGATTGGGGTATCCACTGAGATCGACCCAGCTTTCACCAAGGCAGACGGGCTGGTCGGGAACCTCATAGGCCTCAAGGACAAGATGCCCCCTGTTCTGAATTCAATAACGCTAAAGTACCACAAGCTTCAGAGGGACGACGTGCCTGAGCAGCACATAGTGGAAAACGAGCCGATGATACTGGGAGTCGGGACGGCAACAGTTTTGGGTTATGTCAAGAAGGCAAGGAAGGACACGATAGAGTTCACGCTAAAGCACCCGATCTGCACGGACAAGGCGATGAAGGTCGCGGTGATGAGGAATCTCGCAAAGAGGTGGAGGCTCACCGGCTGGGGAGCGATCGCCTAGTTCTATGGACAGGTCAGTTTGTATACCCTGTAGATCTGCCATTCTTTTGTGGCCTCTCCGGACTTTTGCATTGTGTAGCCGGCTTCCCTTGCAGTCCTTTCGAAGAAGTCGAAGTCCCCGAAGTTTGACCACGAACAGAAGATCCTGCCTTTTTCGGAGAGATGGCGTGGGGCATTCGCAAGGAAGAACCTAAGGGCCTCGTGGTTCTTATCC
Source organism: Microcaldota archaeon (assembly GCA_028866775.1). Classification (GTDB taxonomy): domain Archaea; phylum Micrarchaeota; class Micrarchaeia; order Micrarchaeales; family Micrarchaeaceae; genus JAJYUY01. The sequence continues at coordinate 104,219 of JAGWHK010000001.1, forward strand.
CACATCGACCGCTCAACCATATCTTTTGCAGGGTTGTTTGTGTATGGAGGATTGGCCACTATGAGGTCAAACCTCTCAGTAGAATCCGGAAAGACGTTTGCAAGTATGGCAGACACTTTATCTTCCTTATGGTGCAGCTGGATGTTTTTCCTTATATTCTCTATGGCGTCCGGGTTTATGTCCGTAGCCACCACTTTTCTGGCCCTGTCTGAAATGAATATCGAGATTGCACCGGTCCCGGAAAATGGTTCCAAGACAACGTCGGTGGCCTCTACCTCAACGGTTTTGATGAGCAGCACCGTATCGATTGCCGGATAGAAGACCTTCGGAAGGACCAGTATATCCTTATCCAGCACTTTAATAGTATATGAGGATTCGGCAGAACGGATTTTGTTTGCCTTTCTGGCCTGGCCGTCCTTGGCTAAATCCCACAGGCCTTGATCCATGCCATTATCTTCCGAGAGTTATCAGTATCGCGCTGACCTTGGACTTTGTTCCGTCTTCGTTGACGAGCTCCTCCGAAGAGGTCCTTATCGCCTTCTCCCTGAGGTCGGGAAGGAACCTGTTGACAACTATCTCCTTCACGTCAACCGCCCTTGATATGGAGTTGCCCCTGGCCTTTATGGTGACCTCGCTCTGGCCGCTGTTAAACTGGGTGACCACCGCAAGCACGTAGTTCATGGTTGGCTTCTTCCCAACGTAGACTATGTTCTCAGGCTTCGTCCCCTGTGCCGCTGTTGTTTCGTTGCTCATGGTATCACTTCGGATGTTGCTCCAGATTGTTTTCGCAACTAAGCTATATATACCTGACGCAAATAATGCGATGGACCCTTATACGGGAAACTTTATCTCCACCTGTTTCTTGTAGACCTCCCTGAAGAGGCGTTCTATCTCGGCCTTCTGGGAAGCCACTGATGCTCTCAGGTCGGTAAGCCCCTTCTTCGAATCCGCCCTCCTCTGAATTGCTAGCCTCTCCTCTTCTTCTGCCCTTTCTATCTTGGACCGCTCGGCTTTTGCCGCTTCCAGTTCGCGCTCGACCCGCATGACCTCTGACTCAGCGCCATGCAATGAGACGGCGAGGGCCAGAAAGTCGGTGGTCTCTGCAGCCTTGAGTTGCGAAATGACCCGGTCGGGATTCTTTACAGTTATCTTCCCGGTATTTATTTCCTCGATTATGTTGCCTATCTGCCCGCGCAGCTCCTCCAGGTCGCTCGGGCCCGTGATGGAACCCGCCGGGTTGCCCACATAATCGCTAAGCTTCCTTTTTGATGAGGACATGTGGTCGTGCTTCCTTGCTATCCTCTCGAGTGGAAGGAGCGCGTTTACGATATTTGAGTGTATCTCCCTGCGGCGATCCTTCGCCGACTCCAGTTTAGGAGCCAATTCCCCGACCCTTGAGGATAGGCCAGAAAGATCCTGTTGCGCACTCTCCCTTTGGTGGTCCTCTGCCTGGTCTGGCTGCATCTTTCCAAGGGAGTCCAGCTGGGAAAGATCGTACAGCAAGTTCCCCACCTTTTCCTTTATCCTTGTGTATTCACCAAATTTTCCAGAGCAGAGCGATAGCTCGGCACTGAGCTCGCCAGAGAGCTTTTCCATTGCATTGAAGTTCCTCTTCGCCGCCTTCAGGTCCTCGGCATACGCCATGATCACCAGCTTGAAGGTGTTGTTGGCCTTTAGGACCTCTGTGATTATCTGCTTGTAAGAAGTGAGGGCATTTTGGGCGGCGATGTATATGTTTGCCCCGCCTTGAGCTGGACGTGCAGAAGTTATCCTCAATATGTGGCTTGTGTAGTTGGGCTTCTGGGATGCAAGATAGCTCTCCTTTATCCCGTAAAGGTATTCCATGTTGGGCCTTCCCTCTCTCTCGGAGAATTTCTTGATTGAGTCGCCGAACCCGGTGAAGGAGCGTACCAGCTCATTCTCGATCTGTGGCATTCTTGTTGAGAGGCGCCTTACCTCGGTATCGAAGCAGCGGTCGAGGTAGGTTTCCAGCTTATGTATTTCTATAGCCTCGTTCGGAGCCGCTCTGCCGAATAGCATCTAATCCATTGATAGTTAAGCGGCTGAGTTGATATAACTTTTGTATTTTTCGGTACGGCCGTAGCAAAACCACAAGCTACTTATCTAGAGTGGAACGCATTGATACGATTATATAATACATTAGCTGACAGTATAGATTATGAGAAAGTCCAACCCAACTAGGAGTAGAGACTTATTGGATGCCGGTGCCGGCTTCTGGTTTTTGCTTTGGGGTGCCCCTATAGTAATTTCGATCGTGGGGGGATTGCTTAATTCGGCCGGCCTATTATCGTTAACAGCACTTGGCATAGTCTTTACGGTATGCGTAATGTGGATAGGGGCTGGATGCTTTATAAATGGAAAAAGGTGCGGCAGGGTGCACTGCAAGATTGACGGGGTACTTTTTCCTCTGCTCGCGGTTGTGGGGGCTTTGAACATAATCGGCTATGTGCATATGAGCTGGAACTTGTACTGGGGTGCATTCTTCGTAATCCTATTTGCAAGTTTCGCAGCAGAGATATTATGGAAATGCTACACTTGATGCGTTTCCGAAGGCGCGCCTGTGGCGCACATTTTTCTAGGATCAGGCCCGCTCTGCAACCCCGAGCTCCGAAAGCACCTGCATGGGGTAGGCGAGCGATATCTCCTTGAGTAGCGATATCTCATCCTTTATCCCGAGCTCCCGGGCGATCTGCATGTTGTCGTCTATTGAACTGGATATCAGCGGAAGCAACTCCTTGGAGAGCTCCAGGGCCCTCTCCCGGGTTATTTTCCCGCTGGCGATCAGCTTCCTGGCCTCGAGGAGGTCCCACCGTTCCACCTGGTCCTTAAGGGTGAATGCCTTGCCGAAATTCCTCATGAATTCCGGGAGTATAGGGTGGAAAACCCTCATGAATATCCCAGCGAATGTCTTCATGTAGCAATGATTTAGTATTATCCCGCTGGCAAACACCCTCTCCTCCCAGCTCTCGAGCCTGCTCAGCCTCCCGAACAGCCGGTCGAAGGACCCGTTGTCCTCAGGCATCCGCTTCTTGAGGCCCTCCATCAGGTTCTTCATCGCCCTGGCACCCTTGCTGTCCATATCCGAGAGCACCTGATAAGCGCCCTCATACTCAGGGTTTCCGACCGAGTGGCTCCTGGCCCAGTAGGCCTCGAGATCGGCAAGCCTCTGCTCCCCATGGAAGAATATGCCGAGCAGCTTTGCTATCGAGTCCATCCTGAACTTCATGCCGTTCGGCAGCACAGCGCTGTCCTCTGTTATGCGCCCCTTCTTCCTGCCGAAGCCGACCAGGCTTATCGCCTTCCTTATAGACTCTGCCTTGTTCCTGCTTACGTACTTGTAGACATAGGGGCGGGCCCATTCGGGCACGCCGTACCTGTCCATCGCGCTGTCCACGAGTTTTGCGGTGACGCCGCTAAGCTTGCCCATCACTTCACTTCTTCTTCGAGGCTGCAGCTCTTGAGGCCATCCTCCTCCTCGCGAGCGCGGCAACGATCACGACGATAACGACCAGCACCACGCCTATCTCGAGGTACGATCCGCCGGATCCAGGGCTTGCAACAGTGACGAAGTAGTTGTTCGAGCCCGAGAACTGCTGGTTGACGGCCCCATTGGGCTGCTTCCATTGCTCATTTAGGGTCACGGGATAATTGCCCGGAACGCCTGCAGTGTCAACGCTGACCAGGAAGGTCACATTCGTAGACGCCCCCGGCGGCAGGTCGCCCACATAGGCGGTGCTGGCGACAGGCGTTATTGGGTACGTTGTCTCAAGGTTCAATTGCAGCTGGCTTGCATCGCTTGTACCGTCGTTTGTCACCTTGAGGTGTATTGGCACATCTGTGGCGCCCGGCTTGAGGTCCGAACCCCCGGATCCTATTGTAAACTGGGCCGAAGGCGCGACTGAGAGGTTTATCCTCTGGACGCTCGAGAAGCGCTGCTGGAACTGCGAGGAGTAATATGTCACGTTGGCGACCAGGTAGGTCCTGCTCAGGTTTTGGGCCGACACCAGCAGCGGCTCCGTCACTGACGAGCCCTGGGTAAGGTTTGATATGAAGAAGGTCCTTACCGAGCTGAGTATGTTGACCCCTTCCCCGCTCATTACGGTGACGGTCACATTCCTGGCGGTGCCGAAGCCCGCGTTCTCCACAAGGAGATTCGCCGTCTGGTTGTTTCCGGTATAAAGCGCTGCGGGCTGGGGGCTAGAGACCACGAGCTTTACCGCCGGCTTGTTGTTGACGTAGAAGCTGACAGGCATTGAGGATGACGCGATTACAGTCCCCGTGGCCGCATAGACGAAATACTTAGCGTTGAACGTGATCGTGTAAACCCCTGACGGAGTGGTGTTTGGTATCGCGATCGTATAGTTGTAGTAGATGCTATTGACTCCAGGGCTCAGATACCCGACCACATAGTTGCTCCGCGGCGAGACATTGAGAAGGGGATAGCTGCCGCTGGACTGCAGACTCGTGCCATAAAGGCCGCCATCGTACGCATTATAGAGCCTGAACTTTATGAATGCGCTGCCGCCGGCCATTACTGGATTGGGTGACACGGATAGGTTGACCATCGAGAGCGCGTTATCGTATTGCGCGCCTACCATGCCGCTCAGTACCACCATGGCGGCAAATGCCAGAAGGAAAGACTTTGTCTTCATTGATTTCACCAAATAATCATAATTTATCATAGGTTATTGCTCGTATTCTTGAAGAAGATGTACGCAAGGAACATCATAATGCCAGTGAAGGTCAGCAGTATCAGTGAGGTTGTGAGCAAGGTGTTAATCGGCAGGAACCCCTTTATCATTATGTCCCTGACCGCGTTTATCGCATAATAGAGCGGATTGACCGTGGCGACAGGCAGCAGGAAGCTTGGCAGCAGGTTTACCGGAACGAATGCCCCCGCCAGGAATGAAAGGGGCAGCGTCAATGTCTGGGCCACCAGGGCATAGGTCTGCAGCTGCTTCATCCTCGCCGCAAGCGCGATTGCGAGGGCGCTAAAGCCAAGCCCAACAAGGAAGACTATCCAGATCAGTTCCAGAAACCCCACGACCCCGGCCGCAATTGTGGCCCCATATAGCAGGCCTATCGCAAGCCCTATGTAGGCGGAGAGGATTGACTGGAATGTTCCATATGCAATCTTGCTCAGCAGGATGGAAAACTTGTTTATGGGAGTGGTCAGGAATGCCTTTAGGTTGCCCAGCTCCCTGTCGCTCAACAGGGTGAACCCGGAAGTAAACACCGCGCCGAACGAGGCGACCATCACAAGGATCCCGCCAACGACAAAGCTGAGGTAGTTGCTGCTTGCTCCATACACGTAGTTGGACACCACAGACACGAGGCCACGGCTGCCGCCGGGAAGGCTGGCAGAGCTGGAGGTTGCACCCATCTTGGCCGCTGCCGCGTTGACCGTGGCGCTGGCAACCGAAGCTGATTGCGGCTGGGAGTTGTCAAGATAAACGTGAACGGTCCTCTCTACGCCGCTTGAAAAGCCATTCGGAATCACGACCACGGCCGCGACCTTCCCCTCCGAGAGTAGGACCATCGCCGCCTGCTGGGTTGTCTGGCTCACTATCTTGACACCATTCCCGAGCTGGATCGTGTTTATGAAATTCAGAGCTATGGCTCCATTATCGTAGTTGACCAAGGCCACAGGAATGTTCTTTGGCGAGCTGCCGAAGCTACCGAGCAGGAGCACGAATATTATTGGGAATATCAGGGACCTGATCAGGTTCACGCGCAGGTTCTTCTTGAATATGAGCAGCTCCCTGAGGACGAGGGTCGTTGTGTCTCCGATCAGGCCCATCTCATCTCCTCCTCACCAGCATGCCTCCCCTTGCGCTTGTGAATTCTCCAGTCGTGTCCCTTACCTCGGAGCCCGTGAGCTTGAGGAAGACGTCGTCTATTGTCGGCTCGTGCATGCTGATGTTTTGTATCTTTATCTTGCTGTTTGACAACTCCTTGAGCAGCCGCTCTATCTTCTCAGTGGCGTTGTTTCCGCCCGGGGCCAGAACCTTGTTGTTCAGCACCTGGGGGTCGAGGCCCACCTTCCTGAAGATGGTCGCGATCTTCTGCAGGCTCTCCTTCTCGGCGGAGATCTCTATTATGTTGCTCATGCCTATCTTCTGCCTCAGCTCGCTGGGAGTGCCGAGCGCTATGAGCTTGCCGTGGTCGATTATGCCGATCCTGTCGCAGAGCTGATCCGACTCCTCGAGGTATTGCGTGGTAAGTAGTATGGTTATGTTCTGCTCCTTGTTTATCTGCCGGAGCAGATTCCAGATCTTCGTCCTGTTCTGGATGTCAAGGCCCGTAGTGGGTTCGTCGAGGAGGAGCACCTTCGGCGCGTGCATCAGCGACTTTGCGGTCTCCAGCCTCCTCTTCATCCCTCCAGAGAAAGTCCCTGCGTAGGCATGCCTGAAGTTCGTGAGGTCCGAAAGCTCGAGCGCGAAGTCTATGTCCTTTTTCAGCTCGGAGGGTGGGATGTGGTAAAGCCTGCCGAATATCATCAGGTTCTGCTCGGCGGTCAGCTCCGATTCCACCACTGTTTCCTGAGTTACTATTCCTATCTCGTTCCTGGCCTTTTCGGGATACCTCTTCATGTCGACCCCGTTGACCAGCACCCTTCCGGATGTCGGCTGGAGGAGGCCAAGGATCATGCTTATGGTCGTGCTTTTCCCCGCGCCGTTGGGCCCCAGAAGCCCAAAGATCTCGCCCCTTTTTATGTTCAGGTTCAGATTGTTGACCGCGACAAGCTTGTCGAACTGCTTGACCAGGTCCTCTATCTCTATAGCGTAATCGGACATCAGCTCACCATCCTCGATAACTCCCTGATTGATCTCAGGAAGAAGGTTTTGGACCTCTTCAGTGTCTTCTTGCCAAGGGGAGTTATGTAGCAATAGTTCTTCAGTTTGCCACCTTCTATCTTGCTAACAGTTTCGATGTAGCCCGATTTCTCAAGCGCAGCTATGGTGTTGTATATGTTGTTCTTTATCTCCGATCTTGTCCTCCCGAAGAACTTGGATGCCGCAGCCTGGTTGCACATTCCATCGAACAGCTCGTAGGAGTAGGAGGGCTTCATGGATATCTCGTGCAGAAGCCTGAACTTCAGGATTACGCGCTTTACGTCCTTGGTCATGAAGTCCTCATGGTGCAGGTGCCCGTGCACATTCTCCCCCAAGCGATCACGTATAGTTTAAATTTAAACTATATTAATTCTAATCGCAAGGTATTTAACGCTGCCTGTCCTTTGGGGTTTGCATCGTGGTCACGAACCGACAACGCCCTGCTCCTTAGTGAAGAGCAGCATCCCCTCAAACGGCCTCGTTATCTGGCTCGCCCTGCTGCCGTAGATGGCCCGGACTCCGATCCTGTTGGCGAGTTCGATGAGTCTCTGGGTAATTATCCCGTCGAACACCACGATGTCGGCCTTACCCAGGTCCTGCATCTTCGGCATGAGCTCCCTTATCGGGACCTCTGCGACAGAACTTCCCGAGGTGTCGTATATCCTGCCCCTGAGTGTGTTGTGTAACTCATCGAGCGCGGCCCTGAACTTCGGGTCTACCTGCGAGGAGCCCTGTATCGAGACAGACGGCTGCTGGGCCTGCTGCTCGCGCTGCGGCCTCTGTTTTGGCGTGAAGTCGACGTCGTTGCCCTCAAGATCTTTTATGGATCCCTCTGAGCCTGACGTCACCTCTTCCAACATGCCCTCGTAAGTCATCGGGGGAACCACCTTCTTCTCAAGGTTCTTGCTGAACATGTTCCTTGATATCTCGGTTGGGCTCAGCACCTGCTCGCTCCTCTGCTCCATTGGTGCACCTCCCTGATGCTGCTGCCTCTGGTCGCCCCTGAAGTCACGCCTCTGCTCGAAGCGCTGGGGCCTTCCGAACTGGGGCCTGTTGCCGCCGTGTCCGTTGCCGTGGTTCAGCCTGGAGAGTGCCTGCTCTATCGGTATCTTTGTTCTCAGGGACTTGATTATATCCTTCCTGGTCAGCTCCTCGACCTCCTTGCCGTCAGGAGCCCTGACCACGAAATCAACCTCGCAGACATTTGAGAGCCCCCTCAGTATCATGTCGCCTCCCCTGTCTCCGTCAAGGAAGAGCACGGTCTCCTTTGACTTGCTGAGATCTATTATCGTCTTGGGTATCGTCCCTGTGGCCCCGCCGACCGCTATGCAGTTGGTTATGTCGTTCTTGAGAAGGTTTATCACGTCAGCCCTTCCCTCAACGAAGATCACCTCCTCGCTCGTGTCTATGTCAGGCCCTGCTGGAAGGTTTTCCGTCCCATACGAGGTGACCACGCTTGACTTTACGTCAGCTTCCACCTGCTCGCTTATCTCCCTGCTGTCCGGCATCTCTGTCGTTATGAGCGTCTTGAGCAGCTCCTTCGCCCTGTTGACTATCTTGCGCCTCTTCTCGTTCCTTGTGTCCTCTATCCTGTTTATCTTGAAGTTAGTCTCGAACGGCCCTACCCTGTCGACCGATTCTATTGTCGCTCCGAGTATGCAGGTTTCGACCCTGCCCAGCGATGATGGAAGGAAGAGCTTTCCCAGGGTCTTGTTTCCCGAGTTTGATACGTCTATCTCAATCCTGCCTATCTTGCCGTTTTTCTGGAGCTCCCTCAGGTCGAGCCCTCCCCCAAGAAGGCCCTCTGTCTGCCCGAATATCGCACCAATTATGTCAGGCTTTTCCGCAAGCCCAGAGACCTCGAATCTGGCCTCTACCATATATTTTACTACGTCTATGTAAGTTTTTCCCATTCAATGACCCCTTGGGTCAAGAACGGACAGCATAGAGGCAAGGAGATGAATGAATGGATAGGCCTTCGAGTAGTATTATCGAGAGGCCCTTCATGATAGAAGAAATATTCATTGTATCAACTTACCTGAGTGTTCGTTCTTAACGCTTATTTAATCGCAGCATATCCTTATAAGCATTATGTATCGTTTCGCGGATTGTCCCATTCCGTTTTTATGGAAGGGATTTGGAGGTTACAATTAAATATCTGGCAAGCCCGATATCTGGTTATGACAGTCAAGAGCATTTCGCTACTGGGTTCTACCGGGTCCATAGGAAAAAGCACCATAAAGGTGACAGAAGAGCTTGGCATAAGGGTCAAGGCGATGGCCTGCAACTCAAGCATGGACATAGTGGACCAGGTGCTCAGAGTGAGGCCGGACAGGGTTGGGGTGGAAGACATGGAGGCAGGCATGCGTGTCAAGAGGGCCCTGGCCGGAAGGACAAAGACAGAGATAGAGATAGGACCTGGTGCCGCCATCAGAGCCTGTGTGCGTGACGATGTTGACACAGTAGTGAACGCAGCGGTTGGGGGCAGCGGGCTGCTTCCCACCATAGCCGCACTGGAGAGGGGCATGGATGTGAGGCTGGCCAACAAGGAAACCCTTGTCATTGGCGGGGCGGTTGTAACAGCTACTGCTAAGGAGCATAATGCCAAGATAATAGCGATAGACAGCGAGCACGCGGCCGTAACTCAATGCCTAGCTGGAAACGAAATTGGGAAGGTGAGCAAGGTTGTGCTGACCATGTCCGGAGGGGCTCTGCGGAACATGAAGCTCGAGGAGTTGCGTGATGCCACCCCTGAGAAGGCGCTTGAGCACCCGAATTGGAACATGGGAAAGAAGATAACGATAGACTGCGCGACAGGCATGAACAAGGCATTTGAGATGATAGAGGCGATGTGGCTTTTTGACTTACCGGCCAACAAGGTGGATGCGATACTGCACCCGCAGAGCCTGGTCCACGCAATAGTGACATATTCAGACGGCAACGAGCTGGCCCACCTGTCGCTTCCTGACATGAGGCATGCCATACAGTATTCGCTGACCTACCCGGGGAGGGCGGCGAACGCGCTTCCGAAGCTCTCGCTGGTGGGGAAGAGGCTGGAATTTGAGGAGATAGACGTGGTGAGGTACAAGCCGCTCGGGATTGTCAAGGACGTGATGTGGGAGATGAATACGATGCCAGCAGTCCTTAACGGGGCGAACGACGAGCTGGTCAAGAGGTTCCTCAACCACGAGATAAAATTCACCGACATAGCCGACATCACCGAAGAGGTGCTCTTGAGGCACAAGCCATCGACCCCTACCCTAGAGAACGTCATCGACGCGAATATATGGGCGGGCCACGAGGCCGCGAAGCTTGCGAAGTTGGAAAGGAAGGAAACAGTGAACGGTTAGGAGTTGTACTCCACGAACCTCGTGTTTATCTCTATCGCTTCGAGCGTTCTCCGCACTCCCATATTCACCTGCCTTCCCTTGTTTTCCTTGATCCTGAAGAAGCGCTCCACCTCCTTTCTGTCCCTCTCCGTTGACAGAGTGTCCAGCTCCTCGACGAACCGGGTAAGCCCAGAGAAGTCGTTGAGGTATATGCCAAGCAATCCCTTCCAGTTCTTCTTGAACCAGTCCAGGATCACGGTCTGCCCGGTTGGGGAGTTGGATACGTATGCAGCTATGTAGTCCTTGTCCTGTGACTTGACATGGCTGCTCATTGTGAAGTTCAGGGCCCTGAGGTCCAGCTTTGGATCCCTGAAGTTGCCCAACGCGATCGAAAGCCTCATGATCTCCTCTCCGCCGTTCTGTTTCTTGTAAAGTGATATGAACTCATCGAAGAGCCTTGAGTCGCCGTTCGCGGCGGCCGTCATGTAGACGGCGGACCGTATGTTTGTCTCGATCTGCTTGCCCTTATGTATGTAATCATTGACCATTGCCCTGCATCTCCGCACTGTGTTAGGTTCGCCGCATTCGCCAAGTCCACGAATGGCCGCACTCCTGAGCTTTGTCGTGTTGGGGCCCTCCTTCGGGTTCCTAACCCAGCCCACCGAATTGAGGATGGAGAGGTTGAACCTCGTGGCCAGCCTCTTCGCCTTCCCGTACAGCTTTTGGTTATCGCCAAACCAGAGCATGATCCCGTAGAGGTAGCCAGATATCGTAGAGTTCAACGGGTAATCCGAGTCCATGCAGTACTCCTCGATGAAGTCCAGAACGTGCTCGACCCGGATATGGCAGGACTTCGCAAAGCTTATCAGGTCGTCCACGACACCCCATGATTCAATATCGGACAGCATGCCTACTTTTATCGCCCTGCCGAGCGCAGAAAGGCTCTTGTGGTCGTAATGTATTCTATAGAAGCCGTTCTCCCCGTGGTTCAGCTTTATGAATTTCGCATCCCCAGCATTGATTCTCGCTGTTTCCCTGTCCATCATTATGAAGCCGGTTCCCTTGTCTGTGATGTAGCGTATCGGAATAGGCCAGGGCTTTTGGGGTCCCCCATGCGGGAGGATCGTGTACCTGCTTTGGGTCAGCTCGACCGCGCCGCCCGGAGCCCATCTCACCTTTACCATCGGATACCCCGGATTGTCGACCCAGAACCTTGCGACCTGTGGCAGCCTGCGGAGCTTTGTTCCACCCGCGTGGCCCAATGCCTCCCAGAGATCGTGATTCGTTGTGTTGGAGTACTCATGCTTCTTTATGTAGTAGGCCACACCATTCCTGAATACCTCAGGGGTGGCATAGTCCTCAATCATCTTGATCACGGCTCTGCCCTTGTAGTAGCTTATGTTGTCGAAGAGCTGGTCTATCTCGCTGGGGCTGTTTACCCTCATCTGTATGGGGTGGGTTGAGTGCAGGGAGTCAGATGCAAAGGCCAGGACTGTCTCCATTATCAGGTGGTCCTGGTCGGACTTGAAACTGGGATACATCTCGGTGTTGGACTTTGACTCCATGAAGCTGGCGAAGCTCTCGTTCAGCCAGAGGTCGTCCCACCACTTCATCGTGACCAGGTTGCCGAACCACTGGTGGGCAAGCTCGTGGGCGATCACCTCTGCGATCCTGTATCTCATGTTGACAGACACGGTGGCCTCGTCGGCGAGCAGCTCGACCGCTCTGAAGGTTATTGCTCCCCAGTTTTCCATGGCGCTGGATGATGCCTTGTAGTCCGGCACTCCTATCATGTCAAGCTTTGGGAGTGGGTAATCGACGCCGAAATACCTCTCGTAGTACCTGAGGAATGTGTCCGCGAATCCGAACGCAAGCGCACCCTTGTTGGCGTTCTCAGGCGTTGATACGACCCTCATGACCATCCTGTGCACCTTTTTGGTGGCGATCACGAAGTCGCCTATGCCGATGTAGAGGAGGTACGTGGACATCTTCGGGCTGGTTGCAAAGGTGACAAGCTTTCTCTTCCCGATCTCCTTTTCAGACTTGATAGGCATGTTTGAGACGGCCAGTTTTCCAGGCTCGATCAGAAGGGAGAGATTGAAGGTGGCCTTCATGGCCGGCTCATCGAAGCAGGGGAATGCGGATCTTGCATCGACCGGCTCGAACTGGGTCGTCATCATGACCCTTTCCTTGCCCTTATACATATATTTCCCTCTGTAGAAACCCTTGGGATCCTTGTTCACCTTTCCGGAAAACTCGAGTATTAGGCTTGCAGGGCCACGCACCTTTTCCGCGAGCGAGAGGGTGATCCTCTCCGATGCCTTGCTGTAAGAGACACGAGCAGGTAGGATTGAACGCCCGGATCCAACAGAGGCCTTTGTTATCTTCAGGTCAACGCAGTTGATTGCTATCTTTTTGGTTGCCTTCCTTATCTGCACCCTTATCGTTTCCTTCCCGGTGTACCCGAAGGTTTTGAAGCTGGGTTCGAGGAGTATTGAATAGTTCTCGGGTATTACGTTGTCGCCAAGAATTTCCCTTTTCTGGCTGCCCATACGCATCAGTCAGATTACTTACTATAGATTTAAATAGCATAGACCAGAAATCTCGTTTATGCGGATCGCTTTCGTTTCTGATTCTGTTTATCCCTGGAACGTGGGTGGACTGGAGACCATAGAAAGGGCCGAGGCAGAGGCGCTTTCCAAGGAGCACGAGCTCCATTACTTCTCGCTGAGATGGCCTGGGATGAGGAGCGAGTTCACCAAGGGGGGCATAAGCTACCACTCGTTCCACGATGTAGACAGGAGCAGGTTCTACAGGCATGGCAGACGGTCGATAAGGGAGGCGATCGTGTTCACGGTGGGCATGTTCAGGATATTCAGATACAGGTTCGACGTGATACACAGCAACGAGTTTCCCATACTCCAGCTTCCGGTCCTCAAGCTCTATTGCATCTTGACCGGTTGCAAGCTCATAGTTTATGTGCATGAGGTGTGGGACAGCAAGTACTGGACGACTTATCTCGGGGGATTTATGGGCCACTTGGCCAACGCATACGCCAACCTGGCGCTCAGGATGGCGGACCATTATGTGGCGAACTCTGATCTCACCGCAGAAAGGCTCGGGGGGCTCGGCATAAAGGGCAGGAGGGTGACAATATTCGCCCCTACAATAGACGATGCCACCATAGCCTCTGTGAAGGCCGGAAAGGGCAGGAAGGAGATAATATTCGCAGGCAGGCTGATAAAGGAGAAGAGGCTGGACAAGTGGCTCGATGTCTTTTCCAAGACGGCGAGGCAGACCAGTGCCAGCGGGGTGATAGTGGGGGAGGGGCCGGATAGGAGGAGGATAGAGTCGCTAATAAGGAGGATGAAGCTTCAGAAGAAGGTCGAGGTGAGGGATTTCTACAGCGAGGGAAGGAAGGCCGAGCTATTCAGGAGGATAAAGGAGGCCGGGTTATTGCTTCATATGTCAGAGAGGGAGGGCCTCGCCGTAGTCGCGCTGGAGAGCATAGCGCTCGGCACCCCTGTCCTGCTTCCGAGTTATACCCCGATACCGAACGACGTCAAGGAGATGTGCATCGTGGTGGATGAGGAGAACCTTCCGAGCACGGCAGCGAAGATACTTAGGGGTAGGAAGGAGGACTACCTGCCGAACAGGAGCAACATCAGGAGATTCTACACATCGAACATCAGGGCCGTATACAGAGGGATCTTCAGGAGCCTCGGCATCGAGAGGCATGAGTAAGACTTATATAAGACCACAAGCAAAAGCAATAAGTTACATGGCCTTAGTGGTGTAACGGCTTGCACGGGAGACTGTGGATCTCCTAGACCGGGTCCGACTCCCGGCTAAGGCCCATTTTGCGGCTTTCCTTACTTCCGCTACAAATCGTGGTACGAACGATTTAAATAGTGGCGTAATGTAGCTATTACTGACCAGTTGGATCAGGTTGGTGCCTTTTCCGGCTTTTACGACGACAAGTGGATGAATGCACGACCCCGTGAATAGTGTTTTGGAACGCGGAAGTAAGGAACTTCCGAGGGAGCGCATAGCAAGAAGGGCAATAATAAAGTCTTGCCTCGACCTCGCATGCAACACCGTAGGAGAGGGCAGCCTCTTTGTCATAGAACTTGACAGTAGAGCAACCAACGGTTACTATACCAAGGTCTTTCCTGCCCTGAAGGGCCCTGGGGGCAGGGGCCTTTCTGTCCTTAGAGTCAATGACAGCGCCGTTATAAAGCATCTGTCCGAGCTTGATGGGGCAACCATCATAAACGGGGACGGGAGGATGAAGGAATTTGGGGTAACGCTCAAGAAGCAGGCGACATACATAGGCCACGGCAAGCGGCACGCCTTCGCACTCGGGACAAGCAAGCTGAAGAATGTGGTGTGCATCCTGGCGAGCGAGGAGGACAAGCACGTTCGTGTGTTCAGGGACGGAATCTGCCTGCTTGACATAGACTCCAAGACAAAGCTGTCAAGCGGTCTGAAGCAGAAGGTGGTCGACATAATGAACAACCCGCTTTCGAAGATTCTCGTCGCGAGCGGGATAGCGACATCGATACTGACGCTGAACCCGATTCCAGCAATAATAACGATAACGGGCAGCAGCGTGATAGTCTCCTATGGTTTCGACAGGCTCAAGGCACTTTTCTGAAGACCGCGCCGAAAAGTTAAGGAGAACATAAATACCTTGACGCAAAACTATTCACTATGTTTGGGGGCCTAACGATAGTTGCGGAGGTGAAGATGAAGTCGCCCTTCGGTTTTGTCTCCAACCGGAGCTGGGAGGAGCAGTTCGAGCTAGCCAACAGGGTGGGGGATATAATATCGATACACACGGACGAAAGGTGGGGCGGCAGCTTCGATGATCTTAGGAAGGCTAGGAGCATGACCAACAAGCCCATACTGGCTAAGGGCATACACGAGACCGATGACCTTGTCGATGAGGCTGTCAGGTCGGGCGCCGACTGCGTGCTGGTGGTCGGGAGGATTCCGGAGGTTCATAGCGACATTGTTTGGGTCGAGCCCCTTTACCTTAGGCAGCTGGACTTCATACCGGACACGTATAAGGTGGTATGGAACGCCAGGGACATAACTACCGGGAAGCCGAAAGGCGAGACGTTCGAGCAGGCGAGGGACAGGTGGCCCGGATGGCTTTGCCAGGCCAGCTTCGTAAAGCATATAGACGATGTTGAGGGAGGCGCGAACGGGATATTGGTCGGGGAAGGGCTTCCAGATTTCATAAAGTCGATAGAGTAGTCAACCTATCCCGACTACCTTTATCCAGAAGACCATAGTCTTTCCACCAAGTGGATGGTCGGCCTTGCTGGTGCCGTATGCCTTCTCAGGCGGCACGGTCACGGTCTTCTCCTGCCCTAGCTTCATTCCCAGGACCGCCTCATCGAAACCCTGTATCATCTCACCGGTGCCTGCGATGAATTCGAGCGGGCCGTTGCCCTCGCTCTTGTCCACGACCTTTCCGTCGACCTTAGCGACATACTCGACCCTTACCCTGGTTCCCTTTGAGACAGAGTTGACGTCCATGCAATCATCTGAGAATGATAGGCGCGATGCTAATAAATAGTGGAAGGTCGCCTAATTCGTCTCAGGCCTGTGGGGGAGCCTGTGGATGTACATCTTGACTACACCGTTCAGCGTTTTGTCGGCAAACATCTTTCCATCAAGCGGCACCCTCCCGCTCACGATTATTATCTTATCAGAGAAGCTGAGCAGGTTCGATAGGAGTTGGTTCCCGTAGTTCGTATACCAGATTGCCTTTGAGTCGGACAGACCGGCCTGATTCCTGAAGAAGGAGACGCCCCAGCACGATTGGACCTGCCTGAGCGCGTAGTCTGTCCATGCTCCCACAGCATCGTCTGCAGAACGATACCATGCGGCGGCCCTTTCCAGCGCATTGGCCCTCTTGAGCGGATCAGCCCCCTCAAGGGCATAGGTGCCCAGGTACTCGAACGCATGGCCAACCATATATCTCAGTGCCCTCTTTAGGGCAGGGCTGTCGCCAAAATCGCCCCTCGCCTTTCTGAGCGCCCATAGGTAGAGCTTTATCGAGCTGTGAATCCCCTGCTCCGATGCGGCTGGCTGGTCGAGATGCGAATCAGGGCCCATCCTGAGGAACTCCAGGAAAGAGGACTCCCTTCTGCTGAGCGTGGTCAGCTCCCTGAGCTTTGGTGAATCTGAGAAGACATACGATGTATAATTCCTCGGCTTCATCCAATTACTGAAATACTGGCTGTTTTATGAGATATATAATGATTTCTAGGCGCGGCTTTCGGATTCCGCTCATGGAAGACCGTACTTCTTCTTCACCTTCTGTATCTTGGGGCCTATCACAACCGAGCAGTACCCCTGCCTTGGGTTCTTCTCGAAATACCTCCTGTGATGATCCTCTGCAGGGTAGAAGGCGTCGAGTTTCTTCACCTCAGTGACGATCGGGCTACCGTAATGCGGCTGTATCCTCTTGATGAAGAGCTCGGCGGACTCCTTCTGCCGCTCCTCGGTGTAGAGGATTATCGACCTGTATTGCGTTCCGACGTCAGCACCCTGCCTGTTGAGCGTGGTGGGATCGTGCATGGTGAAGAATATGTCCAGCAGCTTGTCCAGGTTTATTATCCTGGGGTCGTAGTCGACCTTTAGCACCTCGGCGTGGCCCGTGTATCCGTCGCAGACCTGGTCATAGGTGGGGTTGGGCGTTGTGCCGCCAGCGTAACCGGGCATCGTTTCCAGGACTCCCTTGAAAAGCCTGAACACGGCCTCTGTGCACCAGAAGCAGCCACCGCCGAACACTATCGTCTCGCCTGGCATTGAGTCACCCAAACGTGAATGTGTATATCCTAAACCCGGTGCTCGCGTTTATCTCGATCTGGCTGACACCGTATGAGGAGGCATTGATGAGGTTGTACAGCTGGGATTGCCCGATCCCTGCCGTTGCAATGCCATTATACAGCCTGACGTTGCTCCCGATGCGATCTTGACTTGGAGTTGTCCCGTTGAGAAGTATCCTTATCGTGGAGTTGCCGCCGTTGCCTGAAGCCACCACGTTCAGGTCCTTTGCCCTGTACACCAATATGAGCCTCGAGTTGTTGCCCTCTGCTATTATGCTGTCCTGGGCGCTGTACCAATCGCCGCTTAGGTATATCACATCGGGCTGGATGGCGTTGGGAATGGTGTAGTTGTATGCCGATGCAGGATGCAGTGCCTCGCCGAAATAGTTTGACCTGCCGCTCTGGATCTCCCCGTACCCAAGGTACATCTCCGGGCTGATTGGCTGGGTGAAGTTGAGTTGATCTGCCAGGCTAACATTTTGCTGCGGCAGCGGGTAGTTCGCGGCCTCAAGGAGCCCCCTTATTGCCTGCTGGAGTCCGTTGAAGCTCTCCGGCCCCTCGCCGAAGCTCTCGTATCTTATAATCCCATTGGCATCAACAAGATAGTCTGCCGGCCAGTACTGGTTGTTGTATGCGCCCCAGGTGCCGTAATTGTTGTCGAGTGCAACGGGATATGTTATGTTGAACCTCCTGACCGCGGCCTCAACGTTCGTCAGGTTGTGCTCGAACTGGAACTCCGGGGTATGCACGCCTATTATCACCAGCCCATCGCCGCCGTATTCCCTGTTGAGCGCGTTGAGGAAGGGTATGGTCCTTATGCAGTTTATGCAGGAGTAGGTCCAGAAGTCAACGAGCACGACCTTGCCCTTGAGCTTGGTGATGTTGAGTGGAGGGGAGTTTATCCAGGACGATATTCCCACGATCTGGGGCGCCCTCCCGTAATATGAGAGGTTGCCCCCCTGCAGGCCTGTTGTTGCCGTTCTGTTGAAGAGCAGGGTCGATAGCGCGGCCGCGGCGATTATGGCGGCCAGTATCCCAAACACCAGGAGATACGCGCTAGCTCCCCTCTTTTTATTTTCGCTCATTGTTTCACGCCCTCGGCAGAACTGCCCGCCATGTAGGAGAAGAATGCGGGCACAAGAGGCAGTATGCAAGGAGAGAAGAATGTCAGTATCCCTGCAAGTATCGCTATAAGGAAGTTAAGATTGCTTCCCAATGGCATCGAACCGCCTGGCCCGACCAAGAAGACAGACAGAAGCCCTATGTAACCTGTGACCACTAGGATTCCAAGGGCCGCCAGGAACAGGCCGGCGATTATGCTGAAATAATTGAGGAATGCCTTTATGCGCTTGAGAAAGCCCGACAGTTTTGATATGAAAGCGCCGAAGACCAGGAATGGTATTCCGAGTCCCAGCGAGTATGCAAGCAGAAGCAGGAAACCGACCCCGGGCGATGCCGCGGCCAGCGCGTATATCGAGCCGAGTATCGCCCCGACGCAGGGGGTCCATCCCATGGCGAATCCCAGACCAAAAAGGAATGATGAAACGAAGCTGTTGCCCGTCCTCTTGAATCTTATGCCGTGGCCTTGGGAGAAGAACGGGATTATGTAGCGTGTCGATGCGATCAGCAGTATGCCGAAGGCGAGTATTATCAGGCCACCTATTATCCTTATCGCCTCCATTGCCCCGAACGAGGCGTGGAGCAGCAGCGTCTGCAGCAGTATTCCTATTATTGAGAAGACAAGCGTGAAGCCGAGCACGAAGAAGACGGAATTTAGGAATATCCTCTCGCTGCTTTCCATGTACCCTCACCATTCTCCAGGCACTCAGTTCCCGATCCTGGTCCTGGCGCCCATCCTGTTCATGAACTTGAGAAGTTCCACTGCTTCATTGTACCTTAGCCCATTAAACCACTTTGCATTTTCATCGGTTTCGTGGGCTTCGCCCTGCAGCGCGAAGTGTATCCTGCAATAGCGGAGTCCCCTCTCCACCTTGACCTCTGTTATGTCCTTGTAGTTGATCATCTTGAGGCTTGTCCTCACCCCAAGCGTGTATATCCTTATTATTATGATCCTGCTGTTGGTCGCGTAGGCGTGTGCCACACCGAACCATTTGCCCCCGCCCAACCGCGTTTCGGCAACCTCCATGCCAGGCTTCTCGTTGCCCTCCAGCAGCTCCATGAGCATCTTGTACTCCTTGGTGTCCCTGCGGACCTGCATCCAACCCCCTCTAACTGATGGTGTGGCTGGGTATATAGCCTTGATGCTGTGTTTTCCCATGGACTCGCAGTAACATCGGCTTATCTGATGCCATGGGTAGCTGGGGAAAGCTTTATATCGGTTGGTTATTCAAAGAGTCTGCGATGACCCGCTACATCGTGGTTGTTGGGGGCGTGATTTCCGGTGTGGGAAAGGGGGTCGCATCTGCTTCTATGGGGCGCATGCTGAAGGAGCATGGCTTCAGCGTCACTGCAGTAAAGATAGATCCATACATAAACTGCGATGCAGGAACGCTCAGGCCCACGGAGCACGGCGAGGTCTGGGTCACCGATGATGGAGGCGAGACAGACCAAGATCTTGGCAACTACGAGAGGTTCCTTGACATCTCGATACCCAAGGCGAACAACATAACGACAGGGCAGATTTACAGGGCCGTGATCGAGGCCGAGAGGAGGGGGGAGTTCCTGGGTGAGACGGTCCAGTTCATACCCCACATCACCAACGAGATACAGAGAAGAATAGAGAAGGCCAGCGAGGGCTATGACATCTCGATAGTGGAGATAGGGGGCACGGTGGGCGACTTCGAGAACATACCATTCCTCTTCGCTGCAAAGAGCCTCGAGCACAAGTACGGAAGGGAAAACGTTGCCTACATACTGGTCACCTATCTTCCCATCCCAAGCCACATAGACGAGATGAAGACGAAGCCGACCCAGCTGTCCGCAAAGCTTCTGCTCGAGAACGGGATACAGCCTGACTTCATACTATGCAGGGGCAAGAGGGCGCTCGACGACGTGAGGAAGAGGAAGATAGAGGTGTACTCTAACCTGAGCCCTGGAAGCGTCATATCGATGCCGGACGCGGTTGGGGAAGGCACGGCCAACACGATCTACGTGATACCGCTCGACCTAGAGAAGGAGGAGTTCGCGGAGAGGCTCATGAAGAGGCTGGGATTGGAGGACAAGAGGAAGCCGGATTGGAATGCCTGGAGGGGGGCTGTTGAGAGGATAACGAGCCCCGAGAGGGAGACAAAGATAGCGATTGTTGGGAAGTACCTGGACATAGGGGATTACAAGCTTGCTGATTCCTACATCTCGATCAACGAGGCGCTCAAACATTCAGGATCGGCCTGCAACGCCAGGGTAAAGCTCGGCTGGGTCGACTCCAAGGACCTTGAGAAGAATGGGTCTGACCCCAGGAAGGTCCTGGCCGGATATGATGGAATCATAATACCAGGCGGTTTTGGCTCCACGGGCGTTGAGGGAAAGATAAACGCGATAAGGTACTGCAGGGAGAATAACATACCCTTCCTTGGGCTCTGCTACGGGCTCCAGCTCGCTGTGGTCGAGTATTCCAGGAACGTCTGCGGGCTAGATGGTGCAAACACCACTGAGATCGAGCCCAACGCGAGGCACAAGGTCATAGACATACTCCCGGAGCAGAGGAGCGTATCAAACAAGGGGGCGACCATGAGGCTCGGGGCGTACAAGGCCATGCTCAAGGAGGGCACGAAGGTAAGGGGCTTATACGGCGGGGCAGCAGAGGTCTCCGAAAGGCACAGGCACAGGTATGAGGTCAACCCCGAGTACCATTCGAGATTGCTCGAGAAGGGGCTCCTCTTCAGCGGCATGAGCCCTGACGGCAAGCTTGTCGAGTTCATAGAGCTGCCGGAGTCGGGACACAAGTTCTTCGTGGCAACGCAGGCGCACCCGGAGTTCAAGAGCAGCCTGATGAGGCCGGCCCCGCTCTTCAGGGGGTTTGTCGAGTCCTGCCTCAAGGAATAATTCTGTTTAAAGAAAAAGGAATAGGAAGTTAGGATCAAGAATAGGAGTCATCCCCCTATCTTGAACATCTTTGTGCCGCATGCGGGGCAGGTTCCCTGGGTCGCCTTCTTGCCGTTCTTCATAGTAACCTGCTGCGCATCCTTCATCTCCCTCTTTTGCTTGCACTTAACGCAATACGCTTCTACCATACAATCGCCGATTATATTATCTGTGGCGGGTATTAAAGCATATCGCTGGCCCTCTGCCTAATTTATAGACCTTGTTATGGGGCCTTTATCAGGTGCTGTGATACCGCCGCGTAACCGACCCCTACGGAGAGAAGCCCCGCAAGCAGAAGCAGGAGGCAGAAGAGCCCCAGGAAGATGTACCAGCCGATCCAGACGTTCTTCTTGTGGCCTGGCAGGCGGTCGGCTATCAGCGACACAGGATACGAGATTATGCCGCATAGACCGAAGAGGAGGTACATTACGAGCATGGCGAGCGGCTCACTGGTCAGCTTGATGTTGTAGCCCTGTATGCCGTATATTATAACCATGAACCCCACGAGGAGCCCGAAGAAGCCTATGTATTCGAGTCGGACCTTGTACCTCACAGACAGGAAGAAACCGACAAGTAGCAGGCCGAACGAGATAAGCGGATCGTAGAAGAGCACATTGTAGCTGCCCGGGAGCGGCCAGACGAACTGGCCCCAGAGGGCCTGCACGACCATATAGAGCCCAATCAGCATGAGTGGGACGCTGGCGCTGTTCAGGTATTCGCTGTAAACCCTGTTCCCGCGCCTGTAGACCATGTACATTGAGATTACTGTGTAGAGGAGCAGGAAGCTTGCGAATCCTATAGAGAATAGGCCGTAAGCGAGGTTGTCGATGAATACCATATTGAGCTTTGTAGGGGAGGATTTTTAAGGATTATCATCGAACTCAGCATGCTTTACTTTTCGTCGCCTTTATCCTTGTAGGCAATAAAAACCCCGACGCTGAAGGCGATGTTGGTGAACAGGATTATCAGAAACATCGTATTAGTGAAACCGCTAACCGCCAGTCCATAGGTTATAGGGAGCGAGGCGATTATCGCGGAGGAGAGGCCCCTGGGAATGTTGAGCCTTACGAGTGATGCCTCGGTCCTCCTGATGCTTGGGTCCTGCGAGAACATGCCGCTGATGAGGGGCGTGGTCATGTGCCTGACCAGTATCACGGCAGCCACCGCTAGCAGGGCCACGGCTATGGAGATCAGGCTGACCTGCTGGACGCTGAATATGAGACCGAGGTAGACGAAGAAGAACGTGGAGACAAAGAAGACTATCTCCCTCTGGTAGCTCTTGGTGTGCTTTACAGCCGCCTTTCCTATGGTGAAGTAATCCTTCACCCAGCCTCCCGAGAGCCTGAGGTATAGCTGCTCGCCGCCGAAGTTGGAGAAGACAAGGCCGAAAACGAATATCGCGATCGCGCTTTCTAGGCCGAGCTGCTGGGATATCCCGTAGGTGGCGAGTATCATCGTTATTGTAAGCATCCAGCTGTACCCGCCGTTCCTGCTGCCCAGCTTTTTCAGGACGTAAAGCCAGAAGAAGGCCGAGGCGACCCCGAGAAGCATCGCACCTACTATGTTGGTGAAGATGAAGAGGCCCAGATAGTTCAGGGTCATGACATGCGGATTTAGTACGAATGCAAGGAGCGTCAGCGGCACGATAAGCTGTATTATGTCAGTGAGGACGCTTTCATAAACCAGGCCCGCCTTGAGATCAGATGAGGCCCTGATATTCTTTACGAACGCCGGCACTATTATGCTGCTCGGCCCGGAGGCGGCGAACCCGAAGATGAGCGAGTATAGGATGCTCCAATGGAAGCCGAGATAGGCGATCAGCGATATGAGGAAACCTATTATCACCTGCGTGGGCAGGACGAACTTTGTTGCGGGAGCGAAGATCCTCCCGAGCCTGTCGAATCTTATGTTTAATCCGACATCGAAAAGCACGAAGGAGACGGCCACCGCAACCACATACGGGG
Source organism: Microcaldota archaeon (assembly GCA_028866775.1). Classification (GTDB taxonomy): domain Archaea; phylum Micrarchaeota; class Micrarchaeia; order Micrarchaeales; family Micrarchaeaceae; genus JAJYUY01. The sequence goes on from JAGWHK010000001.1 coordinate 127,255, forward strand.
CAAGGGTCGTTATCGTGCTCTGCGGGCCTGTTGAGACCAAACCAAGAATAGGACCTATCACCAAGCCTATCAGTAGCAGAGGCAGCACGCTGGTTATCTTTATCTTGCTGAATAGCGCGTCTATGGCGAATCCGAGGAACGAAGTTCCGGCGATGAATATGAACACGATCCCGACTGCCAACATGATGCCTCTACCGGTTGCATATACGCAGGAAAGAGATAAAAGGGGAACGCCACCTTGGAATTGAGCGCCCCTGCGGGGATTTGAACCCCGATATCAGGCTCCGCAAGCCTGCGTTCTATCCAAGTTAGACTACAGGGGCACCTTAATAAGTTTCCTCTCCCTAGTATATAAAGTTGGTGATTCACTGGTTTCTATCAACGATTTTTCCGCATTCGACATCCGGGTCGGGAAGATACTCGAGGTAGGAGACATAGAAGGGGCGCGCAAGCCACTCTATAAGCTCAAGATAGACCTCGGCGAGCTTGGCTCAAGGAATGTGGCGGCCGGAATAAGGGATTTCTATACTCCTGACCAGCTTCTGGGCAAGAGCGTCGTTGTGATAGTTAACCTGGACCCGAAGAACATAGCGAACTTTGTATCTGAGGGAATGGTCCTTGCCGGAGAGTCCTCTGAGGGCAAGGTAGTCCTCCTCAGGCCTGATGATGACCTGCCTCCCGGATCAAGGATACGATAATGTAATAAAGCTGTTCCGAATTAATTAGTGCGTGAAGAGAATGCCTAGGAGAGCTTATATAACAACATCGATACCGTACGTCAATGCCGCGCCTCATGTCGGCCATGCGCTCGAGTTCGTCCAGGCTGACATAATCAGGCGTTTCCGGGAGCTTTCCGGGGATGAGGTCTTCCTTCTAACAGGAACGGATGAGAACAGCCTCAAGAATGTCAGGGCTGCGGAGTTGCTCAAGATAACAACGCAGGAGCTCTGCGACCGTAACTCCAAGTTGTTCAGAGATTTGGTCGATGGGATAAACCTCAAATATGACGTCTTTTTCAGGTCGTCCGACAAGAAGAGCCATTTTGCAGGGGCGCAGCGCCTATGGGAGCTCTGCGACCAGGCCGGTGACATCTACAAGAAGGAGTACAGCGGGCTTTACTGCGTGGGGTGCGAGGCCTTCTATACAGAGGGGGAGCTGGAGGACGGCCTCTGCCCGGAGCACAAGACCCGGCCCGAGCTTGTCCATGAGGAGAACTACTTCTTCAAGCTATCAAAGTACGAGAAGAGGCTCCTGAAGCTGATTGAATCAGGGGAGTTTGAGATCATACCGAAGGGCAGGAGGAACGAGATACTCAACCTTGTCAAGGGTGGCCTTGAGGACATAAGCATAAGCCGCTCGGTTTCCAGGTCAAAGGGATGGGGAGTGCCTGTGCCAGGTGATCCAGAGCAGATAATGTATGTCTGGATAGACGCCCTCTCCTCCTATATAAACGGGATAGGATTCGGAACCGATGAGAAAAATTTCAAGAAGTGGTGGCCAGCCGACCTGCATGTGATAGGGAAGGGCATAAGCCGCTTCCACACAATCTATTGGCCTGCCATACTGCTGTCGGCGGGACTTGATCTCCCAAGGAGAGTATTCGTGCACGGCTACCTCACCGTTGGGGGAGAGAAGATGTCGAAGTCGAATCCCAAGACAGCCGTGTCGCCGCTCGATGTGCTCAAGAAATACAAGGCCGACGAGCTCAGGTATTACATGATCCGCGATGCACCTAGCTTCGAGGACGGCGACTTCTCGCTTGTGGCGCTGAAGGACAGGACCAACAAGGAGCTGCTTGGCGACCTAGGAAACCTGGTAAGCAGGGTGCTGACCATAGCTGAGAAGTCCAAGCTGAGGAGCTATACGGGCAAGAATGTGCTGGGAGGCGACCTTGATCTGGGCAGGATCGAGAAGCATTTCTCAGCGATGGAGCTGCATGAGGCGCTTGAGGACGTGATGGGGCTTGTCAGGGGCTGTAATAGGTACATAAACGAGGTCGAGCCCTGGAAGCTCTCTGGCAAGCAGCTGGAGGAGGCGCTCTACAATCTCCTTGAGTCGATAAGGATAATCGGGATTCTCCTCTATCCGTTCGTGCCTGACACCTCGAAGAGGATCTGCAAGAAGCTAGGTTGCGAGATGGGTAACCTTCAAGACTGCAAGTTCAGGGACAGCTTCAAGGGTTCAATAGAGAAGGGAGAGCACCTCTTCAAGAAGGTAGAATAAGCACCAGTCGCCGCATATAGCTTTATTCCTACCTGCACCTATATCTGTGATTGCTATGCCTGGGGCTAATGAAAAGGCAGGGTCATATTCCAATACCATGTCCTCCATGCTGCAGTTCGAGCAGAATCCCAGGAGGAGGATGTTAATCCTTTTGGCCGTGGCGCTGGTGGTTGTCGCAGTGCTGGGGATCTTTGCTGCGTCGTTGAGCTCGGCGGGCGGCTGCAACGCTGTGCTCTCTGCCCAGAGGTTCGGGTGCATAGCGGCGCTTGCCTGGCACACGGGGAATGTGGCGCTCTGCAGCAAGATAGGAAATCAGGGGGCCATGGCCTCCTGCGTGACCGCTATTGCCGAGGAGAAGGAAAACTCTACCTATTGTTCGGCGCTCGGCGGGAATTATCGGACCAACTGCGTGGACAACGTCTCCTACTCCAGCTCCAAGCCCTCGTTGTGCAACGTGCTTGAGGGAAACAACCAGTCGCTCTGCATGTACAACGTAATCGCCAAGCTAAACTTCTCTGACCAGTCTTACTGCCCCGCGATAAGCGAGATTCCCTACAAGGTCATGTGCTACGCCCAGAGTTATTACGGGCTGGCCCTTTCCACTGGCAACTACAGCTACTGCAGCTACCTTCCGCAGAGCGAGAATGCAACGATAGCGTATGCGATGGAGCTGCAGAACCCATCTTACAGGTCGTCTGCGGGCAGCATCCTAACCGGCGTCATCAACGCCACCCCACGCGACCTCTGCTACGACTCGTTCTCCAGGAAGGACCAGGCCTCATGTTCCTACATAAGCTCGCAGGCGCTTCGGAGCGTATGCAGCTCGTCCTACGCGCAGCCCAATACGACCTTCTCGGTCCAGGCGGAGGTGGCGAGTTGCAGCAACGCCACCACCACGCAGCTCAAGGACCTATGCTACTTTGGTGTATATGCAAATCAGGCCCTCATCACGGGCAATGAAACCTGGTGCGGGCAGATAGCCAACCAGAGCTACATGCGGAGTTGCATCGTGAACCTTGCGACCTCCAGCTCCAATGACCTCTATTGCAACGCGCTGCAGAACTCAAGCCAGGCGGCGTCGTGCATGGAGGAGGTGCAGCTCTCCGGCGGCGCAAGCGCAGGCGGTTGAGGTTTTTCCCTGGAGCATGGAATAGTAAGCGCATTCAGGTTGCCGACCTCTGAGAGCTCGGTCTCCTGCACGCTGGTCTGCGACAAGGGAGCGGTCGCAGCGAAGCTAAAGCACGAGCCCGAGCTTTTCGAGAGGGTCGGACCTGGTGACCCTGACGGCAAGGCGGCATACAAGAAACTCATTGGATCGCTTGTCAAGAGGGCTGAGCTGAAGAGCAGGGTAGCTGCTGTGCTGTCCGAGTCGAGGGGCTCCTACGGAAAGCCCGCGGGACCGATGGCTGGAATTCTTGCGAAGGCTGCGGAGGTGATAATGAGGAGCTTCATATCCGGAGCCCCGATCATAGTGCGCTTCCATGGCGATGGGGATGGGGTTGCGGGTGCGGTGGCGCTTTATCGGGCCATGGGAAAGATGGTCGAGAGGGGGCTGTCTCCCGAGAGGCAGGTCTCGTGGCAGACCAACCGCGATGTGGTATACAGCAAGGAGGCGTTCTACAGCGACAGGCTCCTCTTCTCTTCTTACAGGAGCGTTGAGAGGCCACTGTTGGTGATCATAGATTTCGGCACACATACCGATAGCAACGACTCCATAAAGATGGCAGAGCAGCTGTGCGAGGTCGTGTGGATAGACCACCACACCCTCCCGGAGGGCTTCGATCCCGGGAAGAGGAGCATATACATAAACCCATTCGACTACGGCTCTGACTCGAGGCTGAGCGCCGGTCTTGTTGCCTCCCTGATATCTCAGTCAATCGGTGCAGAATGCAGGGATTTGATGGAGGCTGCACTGATCAGCGACCACAGCGCATGCGCCGACTACTCTAACGCACCGGCAAGGAAGTCAGCGCTGGTGCTTGACTACATGATAACGCGCAGGGAATCGGATTCCTCAAGCCTGAGGAAGATAGATACGGTCGTTAGGGACAGGGCAAAGCTTGAAGAGCTATATTCGAAAGTTGGGGGCATGATGGACGATGCCATATCTGCTGGCACGGCAGCGATGAAGAGGTACAGGACCCTGGACGGAACCAATATCTACACGATAGACTTCAAGAAGGTCAGGAGCGGAGATTATCCAGCACCAGGAAGGTTCTCGTCCGAGATGCAATACCATCTCGAAGTAACGACTGGCAAGCCCGCAATAACAGCAGTCTACTATGGCAATTACGTCTCAATAAGGGTGAGCAAGGGCATCTCCGAGAGGGTGGACCTTATAGGGATAATCGGAAGGCTAGGGAAGGAGAGCTCCGGTGCGGTGACAGGCGGGGGCCACCGCGAGGCCGCGAGCATAAGGATAGGAAGCTACGACACGCTAGAGGTTCTATCGATGCTGCTTGATAGTCTGGGGGCAATCGGAGTCACTTGACTTTCTGTATGAGGGTTCCAGATACTGTGTGGGAGAAGCCCGTGGAGATGTCGGTGTAGTTCACAAAGAGCTGGCCGCTGAAGAGGGTGCCTATAGGACCATTGAATGAGGCCCAGTTGGATCCCGTGTAGCACTGCACCGAGAAGGTCGCGTTGCTTCCTATCTGCATCGTCACCGGGCTTGAGAACGGCAGCGCATTGGCCACTCCCTGGTCGTTGCAGCTTATCGCGTTTACGGATATTATGTATTGCGTGGCCTGCTGTATGTTGAGCTGGACTATCCCGTTCGGCCAGAGAATAGCGCTTACACAGCCCAGGTTTGCCGGGAGGGCGCACACATTTGCTGAGAGGGTGCTCGGACTGAAGAATCCTAGCGAGTAGAGCGTTGCAAGCACCACGACCAGTATCACTATGGCCCACCCATAGGTCATCATGAATTCCATGGCGTTCTGGGCCTTCAAGCCTTCCAAGTTCACAGGCTTATAGCGAAACCCAGGATTAAATACCTACCTTTTTCACCAGATATGCGGCATCGTCCTCGGCCAACCCGTAGCTCCTGACAAGGCCTTCTGATATCGATGCCGCGTCAGCGCCCTCCTGGACGGATTTCTTTATCATCTGCGATATTATCACCATCTCCCCCTTCACTATCCTCTTCGTGCTTGAGTGCAGCCGCGACTGCAGGCTCTCCGCGATCGCGTCGGCCTTCCTCCTCTCTGATTTCGAGGCGCTGAGCTCCTTGATTATCTTCGGGAATGCGTATCTCCTTGAGGTCCCCTGGGAGCTTGCCTTCGAGAGCGATATGCCGGCCGACATGAGCACCTTCATGTACCTCCAGTAGGTGTAGTACTGCGACCTCACGGCCTTGGTGGCGTACGCCGAAGACTCCGCGAGCGCACCGAATGCACGTGCGATGTCGCCCGCGTCCGCGTACCTGTTCGGTATGTTCTCCTCCAGCCACTTTATCAGCATGTCGTTCGTCAGGTCGCTGTTGCTGACCGCCCTGAGGGAGGCCGCCATGGTGTTGGCCATGAAGACCTTGTCGAGCATCGAGAAGACGTCTATCTTCCTGTCGCGTATCCCCATCGCATCGCTTACATCGCCCTCGCTGCCCATGGCCGCATAGAGGTCGTTTATGGCGCTCCTTGCATCGCCGTTCGCCATAGCGGCGAACATCTCTATGTCCTCCTTCTTGGCCTTGTAGGACTTTGAGGCGCAGAAGTCGTTGAGCACCCTAACCAGGTCATCCCTGTTCAGCTTCCTGAACTCTATCATCTCTGTCTTGCCCCTCAGGAATGATATCCTCTGGTCCCACGCATCGTTTGCTATCAGTATTATCGGGTTCTTCGCAGATGAGATCACAGCCCCTATCGCAGCCCCCGCACCCCTGTCGTCCCTGAAGAGCTCGTCGACCTCGTCAAGAAGTATCAGGTTCCTCTTCCCGAATATCGACCTCGAGCTCGCCGCAGACATGAGCCTGCGTTCTATCGTCTCGCTGTCCCTGTAGTCGCTGGCGTTGAGCTCGACCACATTCCACCCCCTCTCCCCGGCAAGGAGATGGGCGGAAACGCTCTTGCCGACGCCGGATGGCCCATGCAGCATCAGGGGCGTGCGCGCCACCCCCTTGTCGCTGTCGCTGGCAAACAGCCTGAGCCTGTTCACTACCCCGGGGTTCCCGACTATCTTGTCGAGCGACTCCGGCATGTAGATGTTGTCCGAGTATTCCGGCTGCATCCCATCCCCATTATTGTTATGTAACTAGGGTATAAAACAGCTACCATCGAGAACAGGAACGCCATGCGTCATGCTTTTATTACTCTGCTGCGATACCCTGCTGATTTCATGGTTTCAGGTATTGAGGCTGCGGCAGTGCTACTCGTCATAGTGGTGTTCATAGTCTTCAGGATGTCACTAAGAGTCATGAGGAACAGGCGCGGTGCAAAATACTCTCTGAGGTCCATATTACTGATGCCTGTAGTATACATGGTACTCACGGCATTGCTGCTTGTTGGGCTCGCCCCCCTATGGATGGGGATTGTTGGTGTTGCGATAGTGCTGGGTATACTGGCTGGCCTGCAGTTGGGGAGAAGCTCTGAGCTCTTCGAAAAGGACGGGAAGGTGCTTTACCGCAGATCCACTGCGGTGATGGCGATCTGGATTGTAGGATTCGTCGCTAGGATAGTGATCGAATTTGCGCTCCCACTGCTCAACGGTTCTGCACCATCGACAATCTTTAGCTTTGCAGCATCGTCCTACCAGCAGAATCCGATACTCCTTGCCGCAGACATGATCCTAGGGTTCAGCGCTGGCCTCCTCATGGGCGAGACAATAGTGCTGTACAACAACCACAAGGCAAGCTACGGTGGCAAGGTACCCAAGAAATCGTGATCCGATGCTGCCTCCATCCATTCCTGGCGTATTATACTACCTTTATTCAGGAAGCGCAGTCCTAATCGCCCTCGGCTACATGCTCTTTGACGTGTTTAACAACAGAGAGGTGCCGAACCTATTTGCTTACCTGACCCTTGCGTTCTCCTTCGTTGTCGTCCTTGCCACTGCAAACTGGAATCTGGCGCTTGAATCCTATCTTGTTGCAGTGGCGATATTGTCATTGGGGTATTTCGTATACAAGATCGGGCAGTTGGGCCTGGGCGATGTCTTCGAGCTGGCCGCCCTCTCGTTGCTGCTTGCCCCGATCTCAGCACCGTTGCTCTACCCACACGGACTGGCAGGGCTTCCCCCTGTAGTCTCGCTGTTCCTCGACACAGGGATAGCCGCCATTGTGGCTGTTCCACTTTTCTACATGGCCCTTGCTGCAAGAAAGATGGGGGCCAGGGTATTCAGCGAGGTGAACGGTAGAAATGTCGCCAAGGCCGCGGTGATTGTGATTTCTTATCTCGTCTTCGCCGCCCTTCTGGCGCAGATTGCCCATGGCAAGATCGGGCTGTTCCTTGTGCTGCTTGTGATAGTCTTGGGCAGCGCCATGCTGCTGGTTTTCGAGAGGCCCATAACAGAGGTCATGGTGGACAGGGTCAGCGTCTCCGGATTCGTGGAGGAGGACATGATAGCGTTCAACCTCATGAGCAGCAAGGAGATCGCCTCTTCGAAGAAAAGGATAAGGAGTTTCGACCGGCTTGTCACCAAGGCGATGATCTCCGAGATGAAAAGAAAGGGGATAACGACAAAGTATCCGGTATACAAGAGGGCTATTCCCTTTGCCGTTCCGATATTCCTGGGCACGGTCCTGACAATTCTCTTAGGGAACATACTGCTTGCCTTGCTGATAGGCTAGTCGCTCAGCATGGCAGCTGGCAGAATGATGCCACTACGTTCCCGTTGTTGGTCAGGGTCAGCACCGTGTTCGCCTGGCTGGTGGTCGACAACGATGCCCCGCCAGATGAGCTCCAGCTGGTAAATCTGTACCCAGCATTGGGTTGGGCGTACATCGTGTATGGTATGCCACTTCCTCCGGCTAGGTAGACCACTGCGTTGGAGAGATAGGACTCACCGTTTATCACAACAAGCCCATTGGCGCTGGTTATCGTTATGTTGTATAGGTTTGAGTATGGGGGGCTCAAGGTCTGGAAGGAGTAGCCGGTTACAGCGTAGGAGTTTGATGTGGAGGTGCAGGTCAGCGTGTTGGAGCTGGTGCAGAGCGAGTAGTATACATGGAACTGGGTGTAGGTGTTGACGCCCTGCTTGACCTGCGACTTGCCGTTGACCTTCACGATGCAGATCACTTGGGATCCCTGCGGGGCGAGGGAGGGGGAGCAGCTTCCCGGGTTCAGCACGTTGGCGCCGCTCGCAAGCCCTGACATGGTCAGGTTTATCGCGTTCTGCGGAAACGAGAGGTAGAAGCCGAGGTTGTTCCTGAATATCAAAAGGTAGGTGAAATAGGACCCCACGGAGTTGTATGTGAGGAGGGACTGCTGGCAGGTTATGAGGGGCTGTATGTTGCAGGCTGAATATACCGGAGCCACGCTGCCTATCGATAGGCTTATCGTGACAGCCGTTATCAGCACAAGCGATAGCGCGAATATGGCGAACGAGTATGTTGAGAGGAACTCTATCGCGGTCTGCTGCCTCATCATCGGATCAATAGCCTTTCAATCGCTAATTTATTAAAGGGGATAGCTCAATTAATACCGATGGGGAAGGTATCTGCGTTCCTGAGGCTCACAAGGGTGGAGCACAGCATAATGCTCGTTATCGCAGTGCTCGCGGCCGAGCTGGTAACAGGGTTCGGCGGATTGGGCGCAGTGAAATTCGTAGCGAGCCTGGTCACGCCGATACTGGTGAGCATGGGGTCATTCGCGATAAACGACTACTTCGACGTGGAGGCAGACAAGGCGAACGGGTTCAGGGACAGGCCGATAGTCTCAGGGCAGATTTCAAAAAGAGAGGCGTTCAACTCGGCTGTGGCGCTGCTGGTTGTGGGGGCACTTGTAAGCGCTCTGATAAACCTGTATGCCCTAGTCATTGCGATTGTTTTCGCTGCCCTCGCCTTCCTCTACAGCTACAGGCTCAAGGATACGCTGCTGGTCGGCAACATCTACATCGCGTTCTCGATGGTGATACCGTTCATATACGGCGACTTCGTAGTCTCGAGCCATCTCAAGATCGTGATCATACTGGTTTGCATAACCATATTCCTAAGCGGATTGGCCAGGGAGATACACGGCATGATAAGGGACAGGGAGGGAGATTCGAAGGTAAGGAGGTCGAAGAACGTGATGCACTACATTAGCGAGAGGGGGGCTGGAGTGGTTGCCATGGTTCTGTACCTTGAGGCGATCGCGATAAGCATATACATATTCCTGAACGACTACCTGCCATTCTACCATAATGTGATTTACATACTCCCTATCGCCCTGACAGACGTAATGCTGGCATATGTGGCGTTTGGCGAACTTGCCATAAAGCGCAATAAAAGAGATTTCCACAGGCTGTCCAGGAATCTGAGCCTGGCAGCGATGACGATAGCGCTACTTGCTTATCTCGCCGCCGCGCTTCTTTACGTAGCAATCTGATTAGTAGGGCCTTCTCTCCCTGCCGCCGAAGCCGCCCCTCCGGTCGCGGTCTCCGCCGAAGCTCCTGTGCTCCCTCTCCCCCGTCGGGGCTGGAGCCGCTTCTACCTTCGCCTCGAAGTCGGATATCGTGTGCTTGAACTCCTCGGTGCTGCCCCTTCCCTTGAGCACCTCCCTCGCCAGCAGGTAGTAGACAAGCGCGAGCGACCTCCTTCCCCTGTTGTTGACAGGTATCACTAGGTCTATGAACTTGGTTGAGTTGTCGGTGTCGCTCAGCGCGACTATCGGCATGTTTATCTTGCTCGCCTCCTTTATCGCCTGCTTTTCGTTCCTAGAGTCGCTTATGAGTATGAGCTTCGGCTCCATGAAGTCGTCCCTGTGGGGGTTCGTGAATATTCCAGGAGTAACTCTACCTTTTATGAACTTGGCGCCGATGAGCTCCGCGAACTTCTGCGCAGGCACTATCGCGTATATCCTCGATGCAGTCACCACTACGCTTCCCGGCTCGTACGATGCGACCATCTTCGCGGCGTCCTTTATCCTGTCGTCGATTGTTTTTAGGTCCAGGAGGTACAGCCCGTCCTCCCTGACTTTGTAGATGAACTTCTTCATCCCAGGGCTCTTGGACTTCGTGGCTATGTGTATTCCAGCCTCTAGATAGTCGTTCTGGTTCGTCAATAGTTCTTCTACCATGTTAAACACCTATGGGGCCGCCGAGATTCGAATACCCGGGGCCAGTGCGGCCCTCTCGGGTCTCCAGCACCCCATGCTGGAAGCCTACCAGGCTAGCAGACGGCCCCATATCAGCATCAATCTCATTTCCTCCCGAACTGCAGTATCTCGTCGATGAGCTCGGCATTGCCGATGAACATCCTCCTGCAGCAGTATCTCTTCACCTTCATCTCATCGAGCACCTTGCTCGCATCCTCATGATCCTTGTTGACCCTCTTGTCGTACTCCTCCCACTTGTCCGCGAGCACTGCCCCGCAGCTGAAACATCTCACCGGCATCATCATAGGATCACCTGTACGACTTCTGGAACCTCGCCCTCGCCTTCGGGCCCTTGAACTTCTTGGGCTCGACCCTCCTCGAGTCGTCCACGATCATGAACCTGTCGTAATGCATGTACTCCCTCTTCAGTGAGTCGGCGCCTGAAAACTCGACTATGCTCTTTGCTATGGCGCTCCTGACCGCCTGGGCCCGCGCGCTCGCGCCGCCGCCATAGACGTTCACCTTTATGTCCATCTTCGCAGCTATTCCCCTTGTCGTATCGGAGAAGTTCACGGGCTCCATCATCATCTCCCTGTATTCCATCGGCTCGATCACGTTTATGTCGAACCCATTGACGGTTATCGAGCCCTTCCCGGTAGACGCAGACGCGCGTGCGACTGCTTGCTTCCTCTTGCTCTTTACGAAGGCCCCCTTGCCCTTTCTCTGGGCGGCCTTCCTTCGGGGCGCTGCTCTCTTCTTCTCGGGCTGCGGTTGCTGCGCCTCTGCCTGAGGTGCCTGCACAACCATTGTCGCCGCCTGCGCTTGCTCCGCCATAATCATTCACTGTTGTAACCGAGTAACCTTGAAAGCTCTTTTACGTAAAGATATTTAACATACATCTTCCTGGGCTCCTTTGTCTCTATCTTTGTGATCTTGGACTTTGATAGAAATGATGGAACGCCCATGAAGACCCTCAGGTTCCTGTAGGCCGTCTTTCCGGAGGGCTTCTTGTGGTAGGGAAGCATTCCCCTAACAACCCTCCTCACCAGCATGTCAGGCCTCCTCGGCCAGTACGGAGAATGCTCTGGGTTCTCCTTCTCCTGCAGGTTGAGCCTGGTCCTGTACTTGCTTATCAGGGCTATCTTGTTCCCAGTGACGAACGCCATCTCTGCATTGACTATCGCGACCCTCTTGCCGTTCAGAAGCTCCTTCGCCACCGTGCTGGCAACCCTGCCAAGCACGCGGTCCTTCGCGTCTATAACAGTGAAGCCTTCGAAGTTGGTGTCCATCGAATCAGATTACCAGTTTTATTCCCTTTTCCTTGAGCATGTCGCCAAGCCCCCTCACCGTGCACTGTGAGTCCCTGAGCCTCACAAGAGCGCTGGCGGAGAACTCGATGGCAGTTATGTTGACCTTGTGGTCCATCCTTCCCTCTGACAGGACCTTGCCCGGCACTACGACGTTGTCCCCATCCTTTGTGTACTTGTTTATCTTGTAGATGTTGACGCTCCTTCTAGACCTCGCGGGAACAGCCGAGAGCTCCAGCACCCTCTTCCATAGTTTGGCGTTGCGCTCCCCCCTGGATGCTCCCTTCAGCTCCTGGAGCCAGTCCTTGAGGTCCTGCCTTTCTACGTTGATACGCATAGTTTCACCGCGCTGATACCGAGGTCTAAATTAGACTTTTATGACTGTTGAATATGAGCATAAATACCTATATTAAACTTTGCCTGTTTCCCAAGAGGGTAGCCAGCTAGTTATTTATACCAGAAAGGGCAATGATTATTGGGTTAGGGTATAGACATGCCAGGAAGGACTAGGCAGAGCCGCCTCCGTGAATCTCCAGATGAGGTAGGGATAAAGGATGGCATGGCCATTCAGAGGAGCGCGGAGCTGGAGAGCATGGACAAGCTGCGCAGGCAGGTGATTCCGGTGCAGCACAGGCACAAGCCCGTAGGAAGGTTTTCAGTCAAGGGCAAAGCAGAGGCAGAACAGATACCGATGACCAGGAGCCAGTTCGATGGCCTAGGGGCCATTTATGAGAGGCTCAAGCATGAGGCGCTGAAGCTGGACAGCTCAGGGAGGGTACTCGAGGATGGGATAAGCTTCAGTCATTTGGGGGCGATTAGGATACGGATACCGGGTTTGGTGCTAAGCGAACCGATAGACGCCGCAGAGCTCGTTGTAAGATACATAGGGGGCGCGGGCAACGTGTCAGGGAGAAGCAGGACCAAGGAGGAGTCAGACGACATAGGGATGAAGGCCGCGATCAGGGTGCTTGAGCACATCGCAGGAGGGCTCAAGAAGGTGATACGCCCTCCCGAGAGGGACCCCAAGGATGCGATCTTCGGCGCCGCCCAACACTGCTGATTATCCATCTTGGCGCTTTCTCATAAGCCTTCTGGAGGCCTGTTTGCGGAGCTCTTCCCTGTATATGTCCAGCAACTTGAATGCAGCCATGGGATTCCTCAGCGTGGAGGAGAACCTGGGAAGGATCGAGCCGACGAGCATAACCGCGTCGCGCCCCTTTCCCATCTCCATTAATGTGGAGGCAACGGTACTGAATCTGCCGAGCAGCTTCATGAGCCTCTCAGGCTCGGGATAATCGACGCTCATCTTTTCCAGGGCGTTGGCCATGCCCCTGAAGAACTGTGCCCTGTCATTATAGTCGGATATTCCCTCTGCTGCTCCCATGAAGAGCCCAACATATTCCTTGCCCTCTGGCTTGTCACCACCGAAAGTTGCGACCTCTATTATTTTGCCAAGATGGATCAGGATCTGGCCGGCCTGGACGTTGTACTTCGGAAAGAGGGGTTCTGAGAACTTAAGGGAGATGAGGACCATCCGCTCATCGCCTCCGCTGAGCTCGAATATGCCATCAAGGTGGGGCTTTATCGAAGATCTAGGAGTCTCTGTCCGACGGATGAAATCGTCGATCCTCTTGAGCAGTTCGGGACTCATCCGCTCCTTCCTTCTTTCGACACCGCACGACGCAAGTATCGGTCTTGTTCTCTCCCTCATACGCGTAGATACCATTGACCCTGATAAGGCCGGGATATAATATATCTAAGTTGCGGAAATCTGCGCCTGTTGCGTTACTTTAGCCTGCCTGCGCTACTAATAAATATTAGATGAAGGGAGATGTATCCGTGGGAGTATGACTACAAGGGTTAATTCCAGGAAAAGGGCTGATTCCGCGACTTATGCTGCATCTGGAGTAAACACGAAGTTCGGCAACGACGCGTCCAAGGTTTTGTATGAGGCCGCGAAGCTGACCTGGGAGAACAGGAGGGGCGGGTTAGGGGAGGTCGTGGAGCTGTTCAAAGACTTCTCAGGGCTTAGGGCTGTGGATGTGGGTGGGTTGCCCAAGGGCACCTTCATGAATATCAACTTCGACGGGGTGGGTACCAAGATAGAGGTGGCAGAAAGGATAGCGGAGCATCGTACAGTAGCGTTTGACCTGTTCGCAATGGTCTGCGACGACGCCGTAGTGAGGGGAGCCGAACCTGTTCTGGTGGGCTCTATACTTGATGTCAAGAGCCTTGGGAAGGATGGGAGACCCTACATAAACTTTGTGAAGCAGCTCGCTGCCGGGTATGTGGACGCCGCCAAGCAAGCGAATGTCGCTGTTGTCAATGGCGAAGTGGCCGAGCTGGGCGCGAGGGTGAACGGCTTTGGGGATTTCAACTACAATTGGGGGGCAGGGGTAGTCTGGTTTGCAAAAAAGAGCCGGATGATTACAGGATTGAAGGTAAAGAAGGGAGACGCCTTGGTCGGGTTGAGGGAGGAGGGTTTCAGGTCGAATGGCCTTTCACTTGCTAGAAAGATATTGAGGAAGGTCGAGGGAGATGGTTGGCACCATGCAGCGTATCAGGACGAGAATGTTGCAAGACTCGTATTGCAGCCATCCATAATCTACTCTGCCGCCGTTGTCGAGATGTTTGGTGGTTTTAACGGGGAGCCCAAAGCCAGGATCAACGGGATAGCGCATATAACCGGAGGGGGAATGCCCGAGAAGCTCGGACGCATGCTCAAGCCAAGCGGGCTCGGAGCGAACATTTCCAACCCGTTCTGGCCTCCCGATATAATGCACCATCTGCAGGAGATAGGGAGGGTAAGGGACAGGGAGGCATATACCACATGGAACATGGGGCAGGGCATGATCATGGCGACGCCCGAACCGGATAAGGTGGTGAAGATAGCGAACAGGCACGGGATAAGCGCCAAGCAGATAGGGGAGGTCGCTAAGAGCCCGAAGATCGTGATAAAGAATTACGGTTACGAGGACCTGAAGAGAGAGCTGGAGTTCGGTCTCATCGGAACTGTAAGGAATAAGTTGAGGTTCTCAGTTTGATGCATAAAGGAATGCGGGGGGAGAGATTTGAACTCTCGTAGTCGCTAAGACACTGGAACCTCAATCCAGCGCAGTTGACCGGGCTGTGCCACCCCCGCGGGTAACATGACTAGTCAGAGTTTCTTTGCCGCCTTCTCGACTTCCTTGAGCTCGTCCCTGATCGCGGATGCGGCCTTGTTGACCATCTCGGCAGGGCTCATCTGTCCGAAGCTCTCAAGGCTGAACCTGAAGCTTCCATCCCCTGATTCCTCGTAGGTGACGAACCCGGGCTGGAACTTTGAATGCCTGGATCCCGTTCCCATTATCGCCTTGCCCTCTATCCTTAGCTTCTGCTCTGGGCCGAGCTTTATTATAGGTATCTTGTCATTCGCGACCTCGACCTCCTTGTCGGCCGAGACAAGCTGCTTAGAGAATACCATCGACGGGCCCGTTGCCTCGAGGCTGAAGAGGATCTCGTCCTTCTCGTTGTACCCGCTTGCTGGCGTCTTTATCGGAATGAGCCCTATCCTGTGGGCTATGTACTCATCGAACATCGCGCTCGTATTCTCATAGAACGTGATCCTGTCTATCGCGAAGCAGGGGACGCTGCCGCTGATGCTCCTTCTAAAGGCGTTGGCCAGGCCGCTCCTAGACCCTGTAAGGGTAAAGGTGGCGCTGTCACCGTCGGCCTCGAATTTTTCTATCTTCATGTATTCACTCAACAAATCAGAGATTGCGGTTGCAGAAAGACTAAATACCTGACAATCCAATTCACGATTATTGTGTAAATCAGCTTTATAATCGTTGTGGTGAGATGGGGTTCGAGGGCATCCTGGTGGTGGATTCGGGGAGGGACGGCTTCGGCACCCAAAGGTATCTCGCGACTGGTAAAGAGAGGCCGCACATATCGAAGTCAAAGATTGCCGCACACGATGACTCGGAGTACCTGAAGCTTGGGGAGTCCAAGTTTGTGGCGTACACCGGCTGGACTGGAAAAAGGTACCTTGCCTTCGAGAACCTGAGCTATGACCTCATGGTGAGCCTATACGATGTCGATACGCAAAAAGGTTATGGGATCCGGTTGTTTGAAACCAAGGGGCTTGTCGCTGAGGTCGCGAAAGGCGTCAGGTCTGTCGCTTCACGCAGGCCCAACATAGAGGCGAGGGTTGTAGGCCTGCAGAACAAGGAGGACCATGGTTTCCTAAATGGTCTTTTGTCACTCCTCTCCAAGGAGGGGATCAGGTTGATCGAGGTAGACCTGTTTGGGGAAGAGGTCAGGCACATCGCGATAGACCTCAAGACCGGGATGAGTCTGAACCTCTTGCTGGAGGATCGCCACTACAGGCCTGGCGAGCTTATCAACAAGCTCACGATCGATGACTTCTCTAGGACACTTGTCAAACCAAAGGAATAGATGCCAGGTCCTCGTAGGCCATTCCGTCCTTGGTGTCGTGGCTCTGCTTGAGCTTAAGCTCCCTGCAAGTGAAGCTGAATTCCGGCTCCTTGCTGGACCGCACCATTGCCATCACGCCTTCAATATCGGTGCCCTTTCTTACCCGCGCCAGCGTGAGGTGCGGATGGTAGCGCGCCTGGGTGCCTATCCCGGCCTTCGAGAGGCTGTTGCGCAGCATGGAATTGAGTTCTGATAATTCCCTTGATCCGGATGATATGTTTGCGAACACAACCCTCGGCTCATCATCGGTGAAGACGCCAAGGCCTGAGATGCTGCACTCGAATTGCCTGAACCTGATCTTTGAGATGATATCCTTTGCAGCTGACAGTGTCCCTTTGTCGACGTTTTCGCCAAGAAAAAGGGCAGTTACGTGCAGGTTGTCCAGCGAGCTGGGCCTGGCCCCCATCTGTGCGAGCCTCTCTGCAAGTGGCTCCAGCCTGTACCTCTCGGCCCCCGGTGAGTCGATAGCGAAGAATGTCCTGGACGCCATAAGCTAATTCAGCCTAGCCGGTTATTTATCGCTTGCGCAGTGGCAGAAGTATTTATATGGTGTGTCCCAATATAGAGAGGTGCTAAGTTTGGATTTCTCGGATACAACAGTAGTGATACCAGCGCTCGAAGAACCCGGCCTCTGGGAGGTTGTCGCGAAGACCAGGAAGGCCCTGCCCGGGGCAGAGATACTGGTACTGTGGAAGGGGTACAATGACAGGGCCCCGAAGTTCAAGGAGAAGGGTGTCAGGGCCATCAAGCAGGAGAGCAGGGGCAAGGGGACAGTGATAATACAGGTGCAGAGGCACAGGTATGTCAAGACCGAGATCATCTGCTTCATAGATGGCGACGCGACCTACGAGCCAAAGGACTTCATCGGGCTAATAGGGAAGGTGAGGAAGGGCTACGGCATGGCTCTCGGCAACAGGTTCGCAAGGCTGGACAGGAGATCCATGCCCGAATTCATAGAATTCGGCAACAAGGTCATAACCGTGGTTGCAAATGTATTGTATTTCATGTGGCTGCGGGACTCGCAGACAGGCATAAGGGCCATCAGGACCTCTGCATTCCAATCGCTTGACCTTAGGGAGAAGGGTTTTGGGATAGAGAGCGAGATGAACATAAAGATGAGGAAGTCCGGCTACAGGCTGGTGGAGCTGCCCGCCAGGTACTACGTCAGGGTGGGGGAATCAAAGCAGATGAAGGTCATCGATGGGCTCAGGCTTCTCGGCATCGACTTCAAGTTCCTCTTCTACAGGCCCGGTCCCGCCGTTGGCAGGGGCCGCAACTAAGTATAGTTATTATAATCCTTGTTTCCTATAGATTCCGGAAACCGTGGGGGCGCGGCGGATGATTTAGATGGACGATACTACTATGATAGAACACCACGAGGTTCGCCATAATAGTGGCAGTGCCAGCGGGATCGTCTCGTTTTTGTCAGACCACAAGGCATACGCCATCGCCGGACTGATTTACCTGGCGATCGCCCTGGTGAATTTCTGGCCGGTTGCCCTGCACCTGACTTCGTATGTTGCTGGCACTGGAGGCGACACACTGCAGAACCTCTGGGGAATCTGGTTCATAAGCTATTCGCTTTTCACTCTGCATCACGGCATCTGGTACACCAACCTGCTCTTCTGGCCGATAGGCGCAAACCTTGTATACCAGACCTTCGTGCCTCTCGCATCGTTTTTGGTCTCTCCGTTCACTGGCCTGTCGCTTGGCTTGGCCTACAATATCATATTCTTCGCCGGCTTCTGCCTGTCCGGAGTGACTATGTTCGTGCTGGCAAAGTATCTCACCAAGAACAGCTACGCGGCCTTCATCGCCGGGCTGATATTCAGCTTCAGCGCGGCCCACATAGCGCAGTCATACGGGCACCTTCACTTTGTCAACGTCGAGTGGATACCACTGGGGCTCTACTTCTTCCTTAGGCTAGTCAGGGAGGACCACGGGCGTTACAAGAATGCGATAGGTCTCTCTGTTTCGATGGTGCTCGCCTGCTTCACTGGTGACGTGGAGATGGGGATCATGCTCGTGCTCCTCATGATCGTGATCGCCGTATTGTACCTGATTTATGGAGAGACGAGGCGCAGGATACTCAACCTTGGGGTTGCAAAGGCCCTGGCGGTCTTCCTGGTTCTCACGTTTGCATTGGGGGCCTGGTCCTGGATCCCCACGATAAGCTTCATCGCGCACAACGGGCTTGCGAGCCTGAACAGCATAAACGACATCGGTCACAACGCTCTCTGGAGCGATGACCTGGTTGCCTTCTTCATCCCGAGCCCTTACAACGGGTTCCTTGGAGGGATTTCCAATTCGTTCGCGAACATCTATCATGGGAACCTGTCAGAGACTTCGGCATACCTGACATACACAGCGCTAATACTCGCAATCCTTGGGCTCTGGAAGCACTTCAGGGAGCTCAGGCTCTGGATTGTGGTCGGAGGGATATTCCTCATGCTTGCGTTAGGACCAATCCTGCTGATCAACACCACACTGCCGTCCAACATCGGCGGCGGGACAGCGATAAGCGGCGTGCCGCTGCCTTACCAGTTGCTCAACAAGCTGCCGCTGTTCGGCGCCATAAGGGAGCCCGGCAGGTATGACTTCCTCTTCACCATCGCATTTGCGGTGATGGCTGCGTATGGCACAAAGGCCCTCCTGGAGTGGGGGGCTACGCAACACCAGGCCGCAAGGAGCGGCGTGGGGGCGCTTGCGATAGTTGCGGTTCTGGCAGTGCTCATATTCATAGAGGCCAACGGGATGCCGCTCTCACCATCGGCTGCTGCGGCAACCACGACTCCCCTGACGATACCTAAGGTTTACGCTGACCTTAGCCAGGTGCAGGGCAACTTTACCGTGCTCCAGCTCCCGATAATCGGCACGTATCGGCTCCCTGACTATTATGGAGGCAAGGCGATGTATTACCAGACGGCCTCGCACAAGGCAATAGTGGGAGGTTACACCACAAGGGAGAACGCAAGCCAAGAGCTCTCCCTTTACCAGATACCGCTTGCCGTTTCTGCCACCACCCTGATCAACTATGGCCAGATGGTCTACATGTCGCCGGTAAAGGAGAACTACACAAACCAGACCCTTCTCACGCTCTACAACTACGACGTGGCGTTCATCACCCTTGACAAAACTGCATACAATGATTCGGAGTTGAACCAGCTGGCCGACTACCTCTACACAGTCTTCGGCTCCCCGATCTACAATGACAACACTACTACGCTCTTCAGCACGCAGAACGCGGTTAACAGGGCGGTTTACAGGAGCTTCGTCGCATACCCGGTGCTGAGCGACTGGAACCAGAGCGTTGTGCTGGTGAACGGCGGCTATGTTGAGGAATGGGTGCCTACTGGCCCAGGCGCGATCTCTGTATTCGCGCCCGAGGCCAACCAGAGCGAGCTTTACAACACACTCTACCATAGGCAGGTATACTACACAAACGGCACCATAAGCTTCACCGCCTCCTCCGCGGTTCCGCAAAAGCTCTACCTGGCCGTACCCAAGGGACAGGCCAACTACTCTGTGATAGCGTACGCCAACCTTACGGCTCAATTCAATACGTTTACATTCAACGTGCCCATGGCGGCCGGCCCTGTCGGCAACACCTACTTCTTCCTGCCGCAGTATGCGGACCAGTCCACAAGGATACTGAATATCAGCTTCGGGAGGGGCTGACCAATGCACCTAAAAGTAATAGTGGACAGCAGAGAGAGGAATACCGAGCTCCTCTCCGAGCTCGAATCTGCCGGGCTCGAGATCAGCATCGAGACCCTACCAGTTGGTGACTATGTCATATCCGACAGGGTCTGCATAGAGAGGAAGACAGTGGGGGATTTTGAGAGCTCGATAATCACGGGGAGGCTCTTTGAGCAGGCGGAGAGGCTGGGCGAGGCGTACGAACGGCCGATAATAATCATGGAGGGCGACAGGGAGGAGTTCAGGATGAAGAGTGCTGTGATAAGGGGTGCGACCGCCTCCCTCTATATAGATTACGACATTCCGGTCATACAGACCGATGGCGCAAGGGACAGTGCGGAGATAATAAGGCACATCGCCAGGCACGAACAGGAGCAGAGGAAGAGGTCGCCCTCGGTGAAGGGAGGGGCGAGATCCTTCACGCAGAGCCAGTTCATGGAGAGGGTAATCGGCAACATTCCAGGGGTTGGGATTGACACGGCGCAGAAGTTGCTGAAGCACTTTGGAAGCGTGCAGGCGATAGTGGGGGCCTCTAAGAAGGAGCTGGAAGAGGTCAAGAACATAGGCCCGAAGAGGGCCAAGGCGGTGTACGAGCTGGTGAGATCAAAGTACCTGTTTGATGGGGGCGAGGATGAACTGCCTCAGGCAAGGGATTCTCTGACCATGTAGAGCGCCTGCTTGATCCCGTCCTTTGCGGTTATCTTCTTGCCCTCGGCGTATGTCCTGCCCTTGTACCTTATCCTGGCCTCGATGATCCTGTAGCCTTTCTTCGCGAGCTTGATCGAGATCTCGGGCTCTATGAGGAATCCCTCCTCCTTGAGCTTTATGCCGCTGAGCATCCCCTTTGTGAATATCTTGTAGCAGGTGTTCATGTCCGTTATCCTTTGCTTGTACAGGATGTTGAAGAGCCAGGTTAGAGAGGCGTTGGCAAACTTGGCCATCGTATAGTTGTGGCCCGTTTGCTTGCCAATCATCCTTGTGCCATAGACCACCACATCGCCATGCAGGAGCTTCAGGAGCTTGGCGTAGTCCTCTGGATAGTACTCTAGATCGGCATCCTGTATCAGTATTATCCCACTCCTCACCGCAGCGATCCCTCTCCTGACGGAATGCCCCTTGCCCATGTTCTCGCTGTTGCGCATGTAAGTTATTCTCCTTTCCCTTTTTGCAGCGGCCTTTATTATCTCAAGGCTTCGGTCTTTTGAGCAGTCGTCTATTATGATCAACCTGTCCACAAAGGGCTGCGCCAGGACGCGGCGTATTATCTCACCCAGGGTCCGCTCCTCGTTGAAGACTGGCATTATTATGTTCATTTTCATTTTGTTGTACAAGCTCGCACCGGAACAAAGACTGGAATCAGCGAAAATACGCTGACAAGGTATTTATGGACTATGGGTTAAGCCGGAAGAGCAAGTAGGTTTAACAGGATTGCCGTCAAATGCACTATGAATGCACGCTAAATCGATACGGCAAGGTAAACCGTTGCTCAGTCTCATACTGCCCATATACAACCAGTATGATAACCTGAGGGAAAACTTCCCCGCAATCTATGATGCGCTGAGAAGGGACTTCGGGATTGGGAATTTTGAGATAGTGTTCGTTGATGACGGCTCAAGGGACAGGTCGATGGAACTTGAGAGAAGGTTCTCGAAAAGGGCCGGTGTCGTGCTCTTCTCCAAGATGGAGAATGGGGGGAGGGGCAGTGCGTTGAAGTTGGCCATACCAAAGTGCAGGGGCAAGGTCATAGGGTTCATCGACACTGACCTTGCTGTCCCGATGAGGTTCGTCAAACCCGCGGTCAACAAGGTCCTGGAAGGCCACCAGGTGGTCATAGGATCCAAGTACATGAAGGGGGTGAAGTATGACAGGGTGCCCTCAAGGTTGATCATAAGCCATGGGAGCAACCTGCTGGCCCAAGTGATGCTTGGATCGAGGGTTTCCGATCACCAGTGTGGCTTCAAGTTCTGGAACTCCGATTACATAAGGAAGTACCTGCACGAGCTCAAGGACAATGGCTGGTTCTTCGACACGGAGATGATAGTGAGGGCGCAGAGACATGGAGTCATGCCCTATGAATTGCCCGTGGAGTGGAGGGAGAGCAAGAGGAGCACCTTCAGGATTGGTCACATAACGAGCTACTTTTCCAGCGTGGTGAAGATGCGGTTCGGTCTCCTCTAATCCGAGATCATTTGATGGAGCCCAAATGACAGTAGCTAATCGCCGCGTTTTGCCCTTCCTTTGAAGTAACGCTTCAGGTTGTGCAGCGGGTACGCCCAGAACGCATCCACGAACTCGAACAGCTCCCGTCATGAGCTCGAAATGGACCCGCGGGCCACCGAGTCAGACGCGGCTTCTCTTACGTTAGGAAGGTATTTATATTTTCTTATATCTAATTATAAGCGGTTATAATATGGAAATGACAACAATCCAGATAACAAAAGAAGACGAAGAGAGGCTAAGAGAGCTCAAGGTCCATCCTTCACAACCCATAAGAGAGGTCATTGAGACAATCCTAGATAAGGAGGAAAGAGAGGAATTGATAGATGCAATAATCGAAAAACATGCGGAATTATGCACCAAACTGTCTGATTCCTACCGGGCCAAGAAGTGAAATAATGCGGTATCTAAGTGTCGATGATATTAAGAGGATTAATCAGAAGGTTTTGGATAAATATGAAAAATATCCATCAAAATTTCAGTTTACAGGGAATGAAAAGGAACTGGATCGTATAGCCACCGAAGCCAAGACTTACAAAGATCCGGCATCTATTGCTGCGATCTATCTTTATAACTTAAACAGGAAGCATATTTTTAACAGTGCAAATAAGCGAACCGCATTTTTAGCTACGGATATGTTCTTCCAAAAAAATAAGATACTGTTTGAAATCACCGACGAAGAGGCCGTTAAGCTGTCAAAGGACATTAGGAATGATAAATATAACCTTGACGAACTAAAGAATTATCTGGCATCAAGAATTAACAGGCAACCTGTCTAATTCTTTGCAGCCGAACATTGGATCCGGCGTCGGAAAAAAGTTTCCTACAGTCCAGCCGAGTCTAAGTCGGCTTCTCTTACCGATTTTTAGTGCGTAGCGTATAGTAGTACTACTTCTAATCAGCCAATCTGGACGGGCTTATAATAAAGCAGAACGTTCCCAGACTTAAACTGTTTTGTCTTAACCAGTTCCAGATTCAATTTCTGGCCTAACCCAGCGAATATTGGTGTTCCTCCCCCAATGACCACTGGGCTTATCATAAACCTGAATTCGTCTATAAGCCCTTCCTTTATGAAAGAGAGCGATAGGTTTGAGCCCCCTACCCATATCCCCTTTCCTGGCTGCCCCTTTAGGCGCCTCATCTCTTCGGCGCTAAATTCATTGACAAGTTTAACATTTTTCCAGTTTCCGTGCTCCTCAACCTTATTTAATGTCTTGGAGAAGACAATCTTTGGTGTGGCGTTCATCAGCCTTGCGACATGAATGTCATCCTGGTATCTTGGGTCGGATTCTGCTCCGGGCCAGAAAGACTCCATCAACTGGTATGTCCGTCTGCCCCATATGAACAGATCAAGCTCTTTCAGCCATGAGTCTACTATGAATTTGTTAAATTCCCCGTCAACTTTGTGCCATGAGATATCATGGTTTGGACCCTCAAAGTAGCCATCAAGACTCAATGTCATAAACATGTATACTTTTCTCATCTAATCACTTTAGCTTCGGCTCCTTTAATTATAAAACATGTAGTAGTACTAATAGTAGTGGGCCCGCGGAGAATCGGACTCCGGATCTTCTCTCTGTGAAAGAGACGTCTTACCACTCGACTACGAGCCCTTTAGTATCTTGTTTATCTTAGCCGCCATTATGAAGTCATTCTGGGACAAGCCGCCTATCGCGTGGGTCGATAGCTCCAGCCGCATCCTGTTCCAGTCATATATGGATATGTCTGGGTGGTGGCCCTCACGTTCCGCGAGCGTGGCAACCTTGTTGGTGAACTTCATAGCTTTCTTGAAGTCCTTGAATTTCAGCTCCCTTGAGATCTTGTCCCTGGTGAGCTTCCATCCCTCCACCATGGGCATGTACCTGCGCGCAGCTGACATCTGCATCTTCTTTACTCCACCCTCACAGGGTTTGCACCTCATGCGCTCGAACTTCATTTGACCAGAAACTTATTGGAGTCCCAACTTTAAATACCTAGCTAGAGCTCGAAGTATTCCCTGAACTTTGGAGAGGTCTCGATCCTCTTTGTTCTCCCCTCCCTTGAGGATTTTATGAACTGCTTCTCTGTGAGCTCCTTTATGTGATCGTAGGCAGAGCTCCCGAACGCCTTGACTATGGCGCTCTGCATCACGGGCTCGTTCTTGCTTATGTAGGCTAGTATCCTAAGGGAGGGCCTGCTTATGTCAGGCGATCCTGCCAGCGATGCAACCTTCTGCGCGTACTCGTTCTTAACCTCAAGGACATAGCCATCACCCACCGCCTTGACCTCCAATGCACCCTCCCTCTGGGAGTATTCTTGGATCAGTGACTCCATGACAGACTTGACGTAGCCCATCGACGCAACGCCCATGACAGCGGCAAGCTCCTGGGCGCTCATAGCTCTCCCTGATGCGAACAGCGCGGCCTCCGCGACCCTCTTGTAGCCGGAATCCTCATTCACCGGAATCCACCGCATCCTTGGCTCCGTTGCGCATTGATATCATTATGTCGCCGAAGAACTGCTCCTGCGATATGTCAAGCTCCTTCCTGTGGGCCAGGAAGAGCAGAGGTATGAAGAGGTCTGACACAGCGACTCTTTCGGAGCTGAACAGCCTGGCCAGGCTGGAGTACTCCACCGTGCCGTTTGCCCTGGCGTTCGAGGCCACGAGCTTGTATGCCGATGCGATCTTCTGGTCTATGTCTTCCTTGACAACGACGAAGTCGAGCGGCGCCTCCATCTCCGGATCAATCATCGACCTCTCTTCGGAAACACGCATCGCCTCGTCGAGCGCGTCCATGAGCTCTGTAAGCGTTACCTTCTTGTGCGGCTGAAGCCTGAACTTGGGTATAAGCTCCGGAACTTCTGGCACCTGCCTCTGCATCGCAACTCCATCGACCTCCTCCTGGATCTCCTCCTTGAACATAACCATGCTGTCGCTCTTCATCCTGAGAAGAATCGATGCGGCGAGGGTCATGTTGGCCGGGATGTGGAGGTCAAGGACCTTCATCTTCTTGATCGTCTGCACATACTCGTTTGCTATCTTACCTATATCAATGTCCCACGGGTCTATGCTGCTTGATTCCACTAGCCCCATCAGCACGTCCCTCCAGGTAGCATCCTTGACCAACTCCTTCAGGTCAAGCGTGCGCTGGACGCCTTCTTCTGGACCGGTCTCCTTGGTCATCTATAGAATACAGTCGGAAGGGTATTTAGTTTTTGCGCAAATTCAGGGCTAGTCGTATTCTGGAGGAAGCCATACATCGCCCGAGCTCACTTTCCTGAGGAGATCGTGCCTCTGTCCGGCACTTTCGGGCCCCAGTTTGGTGAAATCAGAGATCAGCTCCACTTTCTGCTCGAAGTTGTATTTTGGTATCCAGTCTACGAGCTTGGGGCCTTCCCACATCCTATCATCTAGTGATCTAAGGAAGTTACGCCCATCGGGTTCTGACAATCTGCGAAGCGCATTTTCCGCTTCTGACGTTGTCTGTGCGTTCTTGAGGACAGTGAAGACCGCAGACAATGTACGGTCGCTGCCAGGAAGTGTTCTGGGCGTGGATTCGAGTAGAACTAGTTTCTCCGCCGCGCTCGGGAGCCTTTCCGACCAATCCTTGAAAAGCGACATGAATGTTTCCTTAGCATGGCCGTTTAAGCCTGCGGATATCTTTTCTGATTTGCTAGCCAGTATTGTGGCCTCCATTCTCACTCCCCAATAGGGTACTGCTGGTTGAAATATATATAGCTTTTCTGCAGAAACTCTCTACATGGATGGTTCAGAGTCGGATTCCTACGATCATCGGTTAGCGTATAGGCTTTCTCCCCGGATCTACAAGTGGGGCCGCAACTCGATCCTTAGGCTAAGGAATAGGCAGGAAAGGCTTGATGTCCTGGACGAGATATTCGTCAGGCAGATTTATGGCAAGCTGTATCTTGCGATAAAGCCGAACAGTGTCGTGCTTGACATCGGGGCGGGCATGGGGGAGACGGCGATATATTTCGCGATGAATCCTAATGTAAGGCGGGTGTTCTCCTACGAGCCCATCCAGAGAACCTACCAGGAGGCAAAAAGGGTAATAAGCGCCTCTCCTTTCAGAAGTAAAATAACGCTGGTGAATACTGGCGTCGTTGGCTCTGGAAGGGTGGCTCGCGTCAATCAGGAGTACCAGGGCCACCTGTGGACCAAGCTTTCGGAGGCAGAGGGCACGAAAGGAACGAGGATGAGGCTGCTCTCGCTAAACGAGATCCTGAAAGGGAAAAGAGATGTGGCGATAAAATGTGACTGCGAGGGTTATGAGGCTGAGATATTCAAGACAGCCGATCTCTCCAGAGTGTACGCCATACAACTGGAGTACCATAACTGCAAGGAGACGGTGAAGAGAGATTTAATCTCCAAGGGCTTTGGTGTAACAGACTTGGATCCAGGTAGGAAACAGGGGATAATCTTCGCAGCTAGAAAATGAATGGGCCCGAAGAGATTTGAACTCTTGACCTTTCGATGTCTGATAAAGTCTATCAGTCGAACGCTCTAACCAAGCTGAGCTACGAGCCCCTGTTGAATATGAGTAGCGGATGTAATATATCCCTTTTCATTCGCGCTTTATCTCAATTACTCTTCCGTCTGGCTCGGTCTCAGCGAAGCCCTGGGCCCTGAATCGGTATAGCTTGATGTTGGGCTGCATCCAGAGATCCTTCTGGATTCCCACGGCCTTGCATGCGGCCTCGAAGAACCCGGTCTTGTCGAGATTGTTTTCCTCAGGGAACGAGGGCAGTAACACTGCGCTCTTGAACCCATACTTTATGTAAATGCCGTCCCTTCCCATCTTCACCTTTATCAGCTTGCCCTTCCCAGACGACTTTATCAGCTCGAAATCAGACAGTATGTCAACCTCGACGGTCATGTGGCTGCTCTCATTCAGCGAGACCGGCACGAACTTTGGGTCCTCGAACCCTGCTGCTATTGCGGCATCCACGACCAATTCGCCGATGTGCTTCCTTGCGCCGTGTATCCCCATCCTTCCCCTGAGCTCCCTTGTCGGATAATGCAGCACCGTAACGAATACGCCATTCGGGCTCCCAAGCCCCTTCAGCGACTCCACCAGCATGTTCCTGTCCAGGTTGGGGCTCCTCAGGAACAGCTCTATCGCCGCCCTTGCGCCTCTCACTATCTGCTCTCCCTCTGTCTCTGAATACTGTCGCACAGACCATACTCGAAACTTAACTATTTAGATGCTAGCAAAGCAACATCCTTGGTGCTTTGTTGGGCGACCGCGTTACAGTATACACTGATGGCGCCGCCCGTGGCAATCCTGGTCCGAGCGCATCAGGCTACATGATCATGCAAGGAAGCAAGACCGTTCGGATCGAGATGCAGTACAACGGAGTCAAAACCAACAACTATGCGGAATACCATGCGATAGAGATGGCTCTCGGCTGGTGCCTCGACAACCTCCAGTCCCCATCCTCTGCTAAGATCAGCGTTTTCTCGGACAGCGAGCTGGTCGTCAGGCAGCTAAACGGAAGGTACAAGACAAAGGTCTCCAAATTGAGGGATCTTAAGAGGCGCGTATCTGAGATCGCCTCGAAGTTTGGGTCGGTCGCCTTCGAGAATCTACCCAGGGAGGACAGGCACATAAGTAGGGTTGACCATGGGCTGAACATGCTGCTCGACGAAACTTTACGAAAGGGTTTATAAAGTAGGGCGATATATAGGATAAAGGTACAGTGATGCCAGTGGCGGAAGAGAACGAGGCCAAATCCGTAACCGATGGACAGAGCGCAAAGCAGCAGCCTGCGGTGAATCCTGTTGCTAAGGAGCACTGGAAGAAAGGAAACTCGCTATTCGAAGAGAGCAAGTTCGAGGAGGCCGTAAAGGAGTATACGGAGGCCATCAGGGTCGACAAGAGCTACGCCGATGCCTACTTCAACAGGGCCCTAACCGAGAGGGTCATAAACGACTTCACAAGCGCGAGGGGCGACCTTGAGAAGGTGCTGGAGCTGCAGCCCAAGAGCTACGACGCGCCGCTGCTCATAGGGGACATGGCGGAGAGCAAGAACGACATGCTTGGCGCAAGATACTGGTATGAGCGCGCGCTTGCAAACAATCCCGAGTACACAGAGGCGAAGAACAGGCTGGAGAGGATTGATGCGCTGATCCACGTCGACACCAAGGTCGGAGGAAGCGGCACAACCTCGAAGCAGCAGATGAAGCCTCCGGAGCCCAAGGAGGAGATAGTAGAGGGTCAGATTAAGAAGGTCGCATTCTTCAAGTCAGAGATAAGGTTCAAGGATGTGGTGGGCCTCACCAAGGTGAAGAAGTACCTCACCGAGAACGTCGTGCTTGCGATAAGGGAGCCGGCACTCTTCAAGAGGTACGGCAAGAAGCTCGGCGTCGGGCTCCTGTTGTATGGTCCTCCCGGAACCGGAAAGACGCACATCGTAAAGGCCATCGCCGGGGAATCGGGGGCCAACGTGATCATAGCGAGGATCAACCAGATCGTGGATATGTATACAGGCAACACCGAGAAGAACCTGCACGCGATCTTCGAGCAGGCAAGGAAGAACCCGCCATGCATAATATTCTTCGACGAGCTTGATGCGCTCGGAGTCAAGAGGGGAGGGGACGGCGGCGACGGTGGGGGCAACAGCTCCGCGCTCAGGATGGCCGTGAACCAGTTCCTGATAGAGATGAGCGGGGTGGAGACCAACCCTGAGGGCATATTCGTCATAGGAGCCACGAACAACCCGTGGGACATAGACCCTGCGCTGAAGAGGTCTGGAAGGTTCGGGGACAGTGTATACCTGAAGCCGCCAACCTATGGAGACAGGAGGAACCTTTTCAGGTATTACACCCGCAACAAGCCGGTAGGAAGCCTCAACTATGGCAGGCTGTCGCGCGCCACGATGGGCTACAGCCCCGCCGACATAGAGAGGATTGCAGACAAGGCGGCCATGCTTCCACTCCTGCACGAGTACGTCAAGCACAAGAGGAGAAACTACACGATGAAGGACGTGATGACAGTGCTCAAGGACAAGGACTACAGCGGGAGCTCATTGGACGAATGGTATTCGATGGTAAGGAAGGACGTGATAAGCAAGACAGAGACCCAGATAGTCAACGGCAAGAAGCAGGAGACAATTAAGGAGGGCAAGTTGGACCCCCAGGAGAAGATACTCTACAAGGCGATGGTAAACGACATAAAGAAGAACACCTCGGGACTTAGGGTAGGGATCAGGAAGGCCATCAGATGGTGGGCCCTGAACCTCTTCTGACACAGAGCTAACGCGAGTGCTCTGCGCTCACTCAGTTTCGTCTTCTGATTCCTTGTCCGAGGACCCCAGCTTCACGCCCTTGGGCATCTTCTTCTTGTAGATCTTGAGGTCCGGGTAGAGCTTGAGCATCTCGCTGGCGTCTAGGTGGGTCCTTATCCCAAGATTCTCTATTATCCTGGATGCCGTATATGACTGCGCCACCTTCTTGAGCTTCTGGTCAGGGCATGCGGCAGCAATTTCCCTCCTGCCTTCGGGGCCCTCCATCTGCAGGAGGGCCTTGCTCGCATCTGCGTGGCCCTTGAGCCCCGATGTCGCCTTGTTGGCGAACGAGTCCAGCCTTGCAGTGTCTATCCCGAGAAACTTGTAGTACTTTGACTCTACGCTAACTCTTATGTTGTTCAGCAAGAATGAGATCTCTTCCGGCTTGGTGGATTCGTCAAGTTCCTGCCTGTTTATGGATATCCAGTTCCTGTACTTGACCATGAAATCGATGTACTGGTTGGGTTCGTCCAGTCAAGCACCCTTTGTTGCATAGTACCTTGCGGACTTGTCCTTTGAGACCCTCTTCACCATGTTCCTCTTTGCGAGCGAGGAGAGCGCGTTCAATACTAGGCCCTTCGGCCTGTTCGCCTTTCGGCTTATATCGTCAACGCTCTTTAGACCAGACTCCTTGTCGGCCCCCAACTCCTTCATCGCCTTGAGGATCTGCTGTTCCGCGACACTGAGATCTGCCATGGGACCACGTCAGGCTGCCGCCTTCTTGGCGCGCAGTGCCTTCCTCTTTGGCCTGAGATATTTGGAACCGCACTTCCTGCACATCGCTGCGCCTGCCTTGTTCCTGGACTTGCACTTCTTGCATATCCATATCTTGGATATCTCTGCGTCTGCTATAGGAAACTTTCCCATGTCGAACACTCACTGATTGATTATGAAAGCAAAATAAAAAAGGAATAGGAGAAATTACCTTCTCGATGCCAGGTCTGAC
This sequence comes from Microcaldota archaeon, assembly GCA_028866775.1. Taxonomy (GTDB): domain Archaea; phylum Micrarchaeota; class Micrarchaeia; order Micrarchaeales; family Micrarchaeaceae; genus JAJYUY01. The sequence continues at coordinate 157,635 of JAGWHK010000001.1, forward strand.
AGTTCAGGGCTCGAGCCTGTGTCCTGCTGGCCTGTCTGCGACTGCCCTGACGATGCAACTAGCACAACGTCCCCTATGTTCCTTATGTTCTTGAACAGTATGCTCCTGTTCGAGAGTAGCCTCTTGGCCTCGACCCTGTCGGAGTTCCTCCACTCCTCCATGAGGAGCCTGCTGACTTCTCCCCTCTCGAGGTCTATTATCGCGTCACGCACCTCGCCCAAATACTGACCGTTGTCGCCGTAGATATCAAGATTGTATATTTCGGTTACTCTCACAAAAGCACCTTCGTCTCACGTATATAGACGAATTAACCTTTATATATCTTGTGTAGGATCGCGGGTTAGCGGATTATGTTGTCAAACATGTCATACATTGTTCGGCATGTATGGCTGGCCGTTGCTGTTTATGAAGATTGAGTAGGTGGTCCCGAGGAACTTGACCCCGGTCGAGTTTGTCAGGAAGAGGTCAAGGGTATAGACCCCTGCGCTGTAGTTCTTTATCAGGTTTGACATGTTGAACTCAACGTTGAAGTAGTTGCCTCTTACGTTGTACTTCGTAGCGTATATAGTCTGGACGTTCTGGTAGTAGTACGGGCCGTATGCGACACCCGCTATCGGCTGCCCTTGGTCATAGCTCTTCGTGTCTGACAGAGCCCCGTCGCTGAGGTTCTGGGGAGACGGGTCGTAGTTTATCTGTATGAAAGAGAAGTTGGCCCCGTTCTTGGTCAGGCCGTTCAGGTAGATTATTGGGGTCCCGGCCTGTATCCCGGGGGTGTTGTTCAGCCACGTTATGTAGCTGTTTACGAAGTCCTCGACCAGGTAGACGTTGGTCTTGTTGTAGGCTATCCCTATGCTGACCCTGTTGTGGTTAGGGTCAAGTGTGTTGTTCCTGTGGCCGTTGTTGCAGCACAGCGAATCATTGTAGAGCATCTGGTTATTCATCCTGGTTATCGCGGCGGTGACGTTTATCTGGTGGATTGAACAGACGGGGCCCAGGCAGGTCTCGTTGACCTGCTCGTTGTAGGCCACGTTCTCGTCGACGGCCTGCTTGCCGCCAAGAAGGGTGTATCTCATGTAAGGCTTCATCCCATACTGGTCCCAGTGGCTGAAGTAGTTATTTACGAGCATGCTGGTCGCGTGCTGCTGGCCAGATATGACGTTGGACAGCGTAACGTTCGCCAATCCGAACTTGAGCCTCTCGCTGTTTATCTGGTTCAGCGTGAACTGGATTAGCTGGCTGTTGGAGGGCATGGTCGAGTTGGTCAGATTGGTAGTTTCAGGTACTGTTGTTGTGGTTGAGTTGAAAGGTATCGTTGAGTATGACGCCGTGGAGGTGGTAGTGTTGAGGTGCGGGGCAGAGATCACAAGATTGCTGGCCATGTAGAGTATTATACCTAGCGCACCCAGTAGGGTTATCACTGCCGCAAGCGCAGTAGCGTTCATAAAGCCTTTCATACTTACCAGGTCCTCGGTTCAGTATCTTATTATAGCTCTTTAAGGCTTGCCCCCTCTGCTTGTGTAATCATGTTAAGGGCACATTAGAGCTCACTCCCCTTATTGCCTGCAAAGTAATAAATAGCTTAAATGGATTTGGTACATGGGTGAGGGAATGGGGCATGTTAGTTTGGGTACGCGTGAGCGTCCTGCCGAGCGTAGCCTAGCGCCTGTTGTGCCTATCAGGAATGAGGCAAAGATAGTGGATGTTGACCTCAGGCGCCCCAATGAGGGCGGCAATGGATCGCCTGTAAACGGCAAGGCTGCAAAGAAGAGCCCGATAAGCGTGGAGAACTTCTTGCAAGAGCTTGAGAAGGTCGATTACCTGAAAGGCGGCGGGTCAGTGCAGAACGGGGAGATAGTGATTTACGGAAAGAACTGGAGAGATGCGCTTTACAAGGCTGTTGATAGGGGCTCTGAGATCGCAGAATCGGATCATGAGTGGGACTACGCCGCCAAGGATGCCGCCTGGGCCGTCAAGGCGATATCAACAGACGGGCTTGCCAGGGTAAGGAAGAGGGCCGCAGAGATCGTGGAGCGGAAGCTCAAGGGCATACCGGGGCTGCAACATGAGACCCTGGTGATGGCGAAGAGTGACGCAGTGATACTGGCGAGCCTGATAGAGCTGAGGGGCTCAAAGATGGATAAGTGGCAGGAGCACTACAACACAATGGTTGCAAACCATGAGGTCTGGAAGAGCGGTAGGGCCAGGCTTGCGGTTGTCCGCGGGAAGCAGATCTCCTACGAGGTGCGAGAGGAGAAGGCAGAGGACTGCCAGATCTGAATCCTGCTGGAAAACTCTACTATTTGATAGGCAATTCCCCTTCGAAGACGAATTTCGCAGGGCCGGTCATGAAGACGTTTTTTTCGCCCCATTCAATTTGTAGGTCTCCACCTTTTAGGTGGACGGTCACGCTTCTTTCCGTCAGTTGATTGAGGACAGCTGCAACCCCGGCGGCTGAGGCCCCGGTTCCGCAGGCGAGCGTTTCGCCAGTACCGCGTTCCCAGACGCGCATTTGAAGCTCCTTCGGGTTGATCGCCTTTACGAATTCGACATTGATCCTGTTTGGGAATACGGAATGATTCTCGATTTTGGGGCCAGTCTCGAGAACGAGTCTGTCTGTTATCTCTGGAACAAAGATAACGCAGTGCGGATTGCCCATTGAGACAAGGGTTATTTCAAAGGTCTGCGATTCGACTTCGAACCTCTTTTTAATGGTCTTGCCGAAGGGCCAGTCCTTAGAGGCGAGCTTGGGCTCGCCCATATCGACTTTGACCTTGTCACCCACTATCTCCGGTCTAATTAACCCTGCAAGAGTTTCTACCTCAAGTTTGGTCTTGGAGGTAATCCCCTTGTCATGGACGTATTTTGCGAGGCATCTGATCCCGTTGCCGCACATCTCGACCTCGCTTCCATCATTGTTTAGGATCTGCATTCTGAAGTCCGCGCGGTCGCTTTTCCTTATTATGAGCACCTGGTCGCAGCCCACCCCGAACTTGCGATCGGCGATCCCTCTTGCAAATGCATTGAGGTCGCTAGGAAGCCTTTCGCTTATTGCGTTTATCACTACGAAATCGTTACCTGTGCCCTGCATCTTGGTAAATCTCATTCATTCCTCCTCATAATCTGATCTGCCAATTCCGCAGAGCTCTTCCTTCTGGTGCTACGGATTGCAGCACCCCATCTAACTATAACTTCGGCAGGCATTGGCCTCAGGTTATAATTGCCGCCCATCGCGTAGCCGTATGCGCCGCCGCACAGGAGGCCGATTATGTCGTTTTCCCTTATCTTGGGGATCAGGCGGTTTTCGGCGAAGACGTCCCCGCCTTCGCAGACGTTTCCAGCCAGGTCGCACAGGGTGGGTTTTCCCTGAGGGTTTGTGACATTGATTATGTGATGATAGGCACCGTACAAAACAGGTCTTATAAGCTGCGGAAAGCCTGAGTTGACCCCGACTATGACCCTCCCACGGTTGTTTCTGATGGTATTCGCCTCGACAAGCAGGTAGCCGGATTCGGCAACCATGTATTTGCCAGGTTCGAAGTACAGTTCCAGCGGCCTGCCATATCTCTCAGAGAAGGAAGATATAAGCGTTGTTATCTCTTCACCAAACTTTACGTAGTCTATCCTGTGCTCCTCAGGCTTGTAGGGAACCTTGAATCCTCCGCCAAAGTCAAGGAAGCGAAGGTGCGGGAAGTTCTCTCGTGTGGCCAAAGAGGCTATCTTCTTCATGCTCTCGAAGAACTTCTCGGTATCAGCGATTCCGGATCCGGTATGGGAATGCAGGCCCACAACCTTCAACCTGTACTTTGAGACTGTCTTCTTGACCGTCTCGATGTCTTCCATCAGTATCCCAAATTTGGATAGGACCCCGGCAGTCTGTATCTGTACGAACTCGCCGGCCTTGACTTCGGGGTTGAAACGCAGGCATATCTCTGTTCCTGGGTAGGCCTTGCCGTATTTCTTGAGTCTGGAGATTTCCCCTACATTCATCAGGACCCCGAGTTCCTTGACCTCCCGCATTTCCGCATCTGTTATGTTAACCGCAGTATAGAGAAGCTTGCCTGGCGGGTAGCCGTTCTTCAATGCCAGCCTAACGTCACCAGGACTGACAGTATCAACACATGCACCACAATCACGTAGCAACCGCAGAATATCGGGGTTGTAGTTGGCCTTCATCGCGTAGAAGATCTGCAGCTTTGGCCATTTTATGAATTTATAGGCGTTCTTGTACTGCTGGACTATCAGATCCGCATTGTACACATAGGTTGGTGTCCCGTACTCCTTTGCTACTGATCTGAGCAGTCTGTTGCTCAACTGCATAGGTACCTTAAAAAAGGTGGACTCTGGGCTTACATGGATGGCCGATTTGGCGTGTTCACTGGTTTTTGCCGCCATTAAATCACAAGATTCTCAAACCCTGAGGTTTTTCTGTATGCTAACGACTGCCTTCTCTACATTTGATCTGTGGCCGAATGCGCTCACCCTGAAGAAGCCTTCGCCGGACGGCCCGAACCCGGAACCAGGGGTTATGACAACGTGCGCCTCCTCTAGCATTTTGTCGAAAAACTTCCAGGAATCCATGCCATTGGGCGTCTTGACCCAGAGGAAGGGTGCATCCTTGCCCCCGTAAACAACGAATTTGTCCATTAGGCCATGGCGGATTATCCTTGCGTTCTCCATGTAATATCGAACCGTGTCCATGTTCTGGACATATCCTGTCGCATCCATGGCAGAAAGCCCTCCTTCTTGAACTATGTTTGAAGCGCCATTGAAGAAAGTGGTCTGCCTCCTGTTCCACATCTGGTTGACTCTTCCTGCTGTCGTATCTTCTGCAACCAGCGCGTACGGGACTATTGTAAATCCAAGCCTTACGCCAGTAAAGCCAGCGCTTTTTGAGAAACTGTTGACCTCTATCGCACATTCTTTGGCTCCATCGATTTCATAAATGCTTTTAGGCAGGGATGGATTCGAGATGTATTCTGAGTATGCGGCGTCGAATATTATTACAGCCTTGTTCTGCTTCGCGTATTTTACGAATTCGTAGAGTTCTTGGCGCGTTGGAACTGCACCAGTCGGGTTATTTGGGCTGCAGAGGTATATCAGATCAACTTTGACTGAGGGAATTTCTGGGAAGAAGTAGTTTTTTTCGTTGCATGGCATATAAACTATCTCTCTGCCAGCGATTATGTTTGTGTCGACGTATACGGGGTAAGCCGGGTCTTGTACTGCAACTATGTTATTCGTGCCGAATATCGTTTGTATGTTGGCACTGTCGCACTTTGCACCGTCGCTTATGAATATCTCTGTGGGCTCCAATGTCACGTTTAATCTTGATTTATAAGCTTCAGCTATTGCCTTCCTTAGGGATGTGTTTCCTTGTTCGTCCCCATAACCAGTGTAGGTTTCGACTTTCGCAAGTTTATCGACACCTCTGTGTAGACCTTCAATTACGTGTGGTGCCAATGGTTCTGTCGTGTTTCCAATACCAAGGCGCATTATTTCTACGCCGGGATTCTTCTCTTGGAATTCTTTTGTTCTCCTCGCGATTTCAGGGAATAGATAACCAGCCTTCAGCTTGTTATAGTTAGAGTTTATCGTTGCCATTTGACCCCCACTTCAGTAGGGGTCGTTTTCTTCAAATATATAAAAGTATGCGACCGCCGGGATTTGAACCCGGGTTACTGCCTTGGCAAGGCAATGTCCTACCAGGCTAGACTACGATCGCGCATAAGACTGCAGAGTAGATGTGTCCTTGAAAGATTTAAAACTTCGCACAACAGTTTATTTGCTTTTGAAGAAGACCAATTTGTAACCATCGGGGTCGCGGATGGCGAATTCCCGATTGCCCCACGGCCAGTCCCTCGGTTTGCTAGAAGGTTCCAGTCCTTTTGAGATGAGGCCATTGTAGAATTCATCCACGTCATCAACGCTTATGTACAGAAACAGGCCGGCCCCCTTGTTGCCGAGATTTGCCTCTTTCTGGAATTCTGGTTTGTCCTCCTTGTCCTGTGGATGGAAATCCATCCAAAACTGATCTAGGCTAACAGATAGATGGTCAGGTTCGCGCTTATCGATGCGGAAGCCAAGGGCCTCATAGAACTCTGCGGTCCTATTGATGTTCTTGACGTAGCAAACCACTCCTGAAACGTTCCCCATCTTAGAAGCCATAGCACTTTAATTGCTGACGGCTTATATATAGCTTGCTTTTGTTTGACGCGCAGAAACCTATTTATTGCTGTCGGATAGAATACTAGTGCTGATTTTCCCGATTACTGCAGCACTGCAGGAGGGGTTCAGAATGGAGAAGGAAACTTTAGACAAAGTTAGCGCGTTCATCGCGGAGAACAAGGGCTCTCGAAAGTTCACCCAGAGCGTCGAGCTTGCGATAAACTTCACCGGAATAGACATGTCGAAGCAGACGAACAGGCTCAACATGGAGGTCAAGCTGCCCAACGGAAAAGGAAAGGCCCAGAAGGTCATGGTTTTCGCAGATGACAAGAACGTAGCCGCGAAGGCTTCCGCCGCAGGCGCCCAGGTGGTGTCAGGACAGGAGATGCAGTCGATGGCGAACGACAAGATGAAGCTCGCATCGCTGCTCAACTATGAGATGCTGGCCCAGCCAAGCCTCATGCCGCAGATCGCAAAGGCTCTGGGTCAGTTCCTTGGCCCTAGAAACAAGATGCCAAAGCCGCTCATCGGAATGGAGGTCGACAAGGCCGTCGGGGACATAACCAGGTCTATTTACATAAGAAGCAAGGGAAAGTACCTGCCAACTGTCCACTGCATAGTGGGCAACGAAAGCATGGGAGTTGAGATGATCGCAGCCAACGTCGATGAGGTGCTTGGCGCGGTGATCAAGAAGGTCGGCAAGCCGCACGTCAAATCAGTTTACATGAAGCTGACGATGTCGAAGCCGATCAAGGTGATGTGATACTTATGGCTCTCACTAAATCAGGGAAGGTAAAGTTCGTTGAGGACGCGAAGAAGGAGCTGAAGTCCTACAAGGTAGTGGGCATACTGAACCTGAACGGGCTTCCTGATAGGCTGACCCAGAAGGCCAAGAACAGCTCAAAGCCGAACACCAGGTTCATACTGGGCAGGAAGACCCTGCTCCAGAAGATCCTGGAGGCCCACCCGAAAGGGGGCGAGCTCGTGAAGAACCTTACCGGAACATCCGCGATAATACTCAGCAATGATGATCCGTTCGAGCTTTACGGAAGGTTCAAAAAGAACGCAATAAAGCTGTCGGCCAAGCCGGGACAGGTGGCCCCGAGCGACGTCCACATACAGAGCGGGGAGACAAACATAATGCCTGGCCAGACAGTCACGGAACTAAAGGGAGCCGGAATCGACGTTCAGATACAGAAGGGCAAGGTCGTGATCGCGAAGGACAAGATTCTCGTGAAAAAGGGCGAGACAATAACGCTGGGGGTCGCGAAGGCGCTCCACACGCTGGAGATCTATCCGTTCAGCGCGGTGGTGGACCCGGTGATGATGGCAGACAACGGGATGCTATACAGCAGGGCGGTGCTTGGGATAGACCAGGAGCGGGTCCTTGCAATGATGACAGGCGCATTCAGGAGCGCGCTTGCTATATCGCTCGACAGGAACATAATAAACAGCTACACGATAGTCAACCTGATAGGGAAGGCTTACAACAACGCCATGTATCTGGGGATCGAGGCAAAGATTCCGGACTCTGGCATAATAGAGAGGGTAATGGCCAACGCCGTGCTTGGCGCGCAGTCGCTGAACTCGATGGTTAAGCCACCTGAGGCAGCCGCGCCGGCGGCTGAGGCCCCGAAGACATAATCATGCTAAGGTGAATTGAATGGAGTACGTATATGCCGCACTGCTATTGGATGCAGCGGGCAAGGAGATAAGCGAGAAGTCCATAGAGGAGGTAGTCAAGGCAGCGGGGATGACCCCAGATGAGGCTCAGGCCAAGGCCGTAGCAGCGTCGCTCAAGGGCGTCAACATAAAGGACGTCATCAAGAACGCGCAGAGCATGCAGGTCCAGGCTGCAGCCGCACCGGCCGCTTCTGCAGCACCAGCTGCGGGACACGCAGAGAAGAAGAAGGAGGCTGCTGAGGAGAAGAAGAGCGAAGAGGAGGCCGCAGGCGGACTAGCTGGGCTATTCGGCTGATGCATCGGTTCGAAAGATACCGATACGCATATTAGCCGTTGGGTCGATAGGTTATCCGTGATGCGATGGACGTCTACGTTGACAAGCCTAAGTGCACAGGCTGCCAGCACTGCAAGGACGTGTGCCCGGTAGCGGTATTCGAGATGCGCAGCAGGAAGGATCTTACAGCATCGAACGCCGACAACGCGCCCGCGGAGATGAAGTGGGACGGCAAGCCGCACGAGGACATCCACGCCAAGTGGAAGGACGTACAGGATGGCCACAAGCACTACGCGGACGAGAGCGACGGCACCAGCGGTGGCATATCGGTCGGCGTCAACGGAAGTGCCTGCATACTCTGCCAGGCATGCCTGATAGAGTGCGAGGGTGAGTGCATCCACATAATCGACGACTCAGGCAACAAGTTCCAGTCCATCTATAAGTGATGGACTTACTCCATTCTCTTCCTTTATTTTATAATTCAATTCTGGCTTTTGAGGCTTCTTTATTGTTTATTCGATGTTAAGCAACCTCTGTTAGGTTCAACGCGTAAAGGAAAGTACAGTATAATTATGCGTTTAGGCAAAAGTACTTATCAGATGGTCAAAGTATCTTTCAAAACCCTTCTTTGTCCACCAACCTATTGGTAGTTCCTCACGTATTTTTTGAGAAGCCTCAGGGGCAACCTTCTCAAGCCTGTCATCTATTTTTTCTCTTGTAAGTCCTGCTATAAGGTAACCCCATGCGTTCATATTTTCGGTGTATTCTTTCCAGAACGGCAATGAGTTATAATATGCGCTGATCCTCTTTACTTGCTCTTCCGCTTTGTATCCAGGACTCTTTGTTATAGAATATAATGCTTCTGAAGTAAGAGCTTCGTCTTTATTATTTGCAAAGTAGCTATAGCCTTCATAACCCCTTAGGAATCTATTGACTTCCTCTGCAGTCCACCATAAGTTGAATCTCTTTTCCAAAAGTTCAAAATTCTTAATCCCTATGGTTGATGGCACATCAGAACGTTTTAATTGGTTTATAAGTTTCCACCTGCCTGCATCCCCCAAAGCTTCTGCATTTATCAAAGTTGCTGGTTTGAATCCAGTTTTCAGAAATGCAGGAATCGCGGCCCGTTCTGTAGCAAGAAATTGGCCTTGATGACCCAATAGCCCCTCTTCACCAACAAGACTTGCAGCGCTTAAGGGATCAAGAAACTGTTGATATCTACATCCTTGGTTTTCTCTAATGTATATGAACTCTGCATTATTGACATTGAGGTAAACCCTACCTGTAGATTGGTATGAACCACCTTCTTTTTCTACCAATTGGACGGACTGCCTTAAGTAACTGTCAAAATCAGGAAATGACGCCTTAACCGATTGAGGGGTTGAATCAAACATCATTTTTGAGAGTCTAACAAAAAACTCCTTTGTTTTTTCTACTTCCCCTGTGCCAGTTGGTCTTTCGCTATAACTCTGTCCATTTGCTATAAGAAGTTTATCAGAGAGATCTTCATAATCTATCGCTTTGAAGCGCTTTTTCAATCCCTCAACATCGTTTGATGTAACCCCGTAGGATTTTAGCCCCATCTCGTATGAGAAAGTTTCGGCATTTGGAAAACTCAATCTAATTTTCATTATACCCAGTCGTTCTGCTATCTCCTCGAGCAATATTGAGTCTATTTTATCATGCGGAGAAGTCGTCCGAACAAGATCTGCAGTTCTGTCTATTCCGGAAGTTATGGAGGCATTGGCTCTAGTAAATGGTAATGTTGTGCCTCTTGTTTGGATTAGTCCATTAAACTGCGAATAAACGGCCTCGTAGGTATCGAAAACCTTTTGCATCGCAGAAGAATATTTTTTGGATAGGATAGATGTTGAAATGTCTCTACTTTGGCCTCTTAAAGCTACCTTTACTGATTTTCGCTTCTGAATAGTCATTTTATCAAATTATTTGCAGTTTTTATAATATATTAAGTTTGGGGAGATGGCAGTTTGAACGGAATTGATAAATATCTGAATCAAAACAAGCTTATCTGGTGTTGTGGGTCCTGAGAAGCAAATTCAAGCCGGTCCGATGAGGCGCCTATACGCTGACGTGCTTAGTGTGGATAGGAGCACGCTGCTCAGGCATGCTAAAATGTCGAGATTGGAGCAGCTCAGGATAGCTGAGTCTCCTGATGATCGGTATTGGGAGAAGGCCTGTGTGGCCGCCGTGACGCGGTATGTTGACGTGATGCTCGAGCTTGCCAAGTCGAATGACGACGCAGTCAGGCTCGCATTTGACCTTAACAAGAACCTGACCACCGAGGGCCTTAGCATCCTCCATATGAAGAACCCCATTTGCGGCAACTTCATGGGCAGGGCCAACGGTTCTGTTCAGCTCTTCTCTTATTACGGGGACATATACCCTGGGGTAAAGCCCATCGTTGTTGCAAGGACTACGAAGGATGACGGTTTCATGATCATTGAAGGATTCGTTAAGGAGGAGAGTAAGACAAACGGCATGTAGGCGCGGTAAAGGCCAATTCAGAAGGTAATAAATTACTCCCCGACGATAATATTGTTGCTGTTCCTGTATTGAAGAATGATGTTTATGATATCCAGAGCTGATAAGCCCTACAGCGAGGAGGAGAGCCTTGGCGTGCTCAATGAGTACGTGAGAGACTGGTTCAACTCTGGCTTTGGGGAGCTAACTCCACCGCAGCGATATGCGTTCAAGCTAATCGGGGAGCGGAAGAACGTACTGATCGCCGCTCCTACCGGTAGCGGGAAGACGATGTCTGGCTTCACATCCATAATAAGCAGGCTTTTCGATTACAGCCTGGAGGGCAAGCTGGAGGACAGGATATACTGCCTCTATGTCTCGCCGTTGAGGGCGCTCAACAATGACATACACAGGAACCTGAGCAAGCCGCTCGATGAGATTTACGGACTGATGAAGAAGAAACTTGGGACAGAGATAATAAAGAGGAACATCAGGCAGGTGACCATAGGGGTAAGGACTGGGGACACAAGCCAGAAGGAGAGGAGGCAGCAGCTCCTTAAGCCGCCTAACATACTAGTCACTACGCCTGAAAGCCTTGCGATACTGATAAACAGCGACAAGTTCATGGAGAACATGAAGGGGCTCGAATACCTCATAGTTGACGAGATACACGAGCTTGCCAACAACAAGAGGGGCGTGCACCTCTCGCTTTCCGTGGCGCGGCTTGAGAACCTCATCGGTGGGAGGCTTGTCAAGATAGGATTGGGAGCGACCCTGCATCCGCTGGATGAGGCTGCAAGGTTCCTTGTTGGCTACAGGAACGGGGAACCCGATGATTGCACTATTGTGGATGCCTCGTGGAGCAAGAAGCTTGACCTCAAGGCGATAAGTCCTGTCACTGACATGATATACACGCCGGAGGAGGAGATAGAAGCCGCAACCTACAAGGAAATAGACCGGATAATAAAGGCGAGCAAGTCCACTCTGATATTCACCAATACCAGGAGTGGCACAGAGAGGGTGGTCTTCAACCTGAAGAAGAGATATGGTTATGGAGAGGACATAGCCGCCCACCACAGCTCGCTCTCGAGGGAGTCGAGGCTTGACGTGGAGGAGCTGCTGAAGAAGGGATCATTGAAATGCGCCGTCTCATCGACTAGCCTGGAGCTTGGAGTAGACGTGGGTGCGATAGAGAACGTCGTCCAACTTGGCTCCCCAAAGAGCGTGACAAGGGCGATACAAAGGATAGGTAGGGCCGGCCACTCTTACAAGGCAACAGCAAAGGGTGAAACGATAGTGCTCAACAGGGACGACCTGATCGAATGCACGATCATGCTCGATGCCGCGATAAAGAAGCATCTTGACACATTCAGGGTGCCGCAGAACGCTCTTGACGTGCTGGCACAACATATAATGGGCATGTCGCTGAACAGGAAGTGGAACGTTGACGAGGCCTTCGAGCTCGTTAGGAACGCCTACGCCTACCACGACCTTCCACGGGAGGACTTCGATGGCCTGATGGGATACCTGGCCGGCAACTATGTGGGCTTGGAGAGCAGGAGGGTATACGGGAAGATATGGTACGATGAAACCACTAGGATGTTCGGCAAGAGGGGCTACGCCGCGAAAGTCATCTACATGCTCAACCTTGGCACCATACCGGACGAAGTCGCAGTAGACGTCTTCGACACGAAGAAGAAGTGGATAGGGAGCATAGAGGAGGAGTTCCTCGCCAAGCTCAAGCCTGGCGACATCTTCACGCTTGGAGGCAAGCTGTACCAGTTTGAGTACGCGAAGGAGATGCGCTGCTACGTGACGGATGCGCAGACCAAGAGCCCCACCATACCGCCTTGGTACTCTGAGCAGCTTCCTCTGAGTTTCGAGCTCGCCATGGGGATAGGAGACTTCAGGGCCAGGATGGCGCAGCTGATGGGGAAGCAAAAAAGGGTAGGGAGGGCAGCGAATTCCGGTGGGATCCCGAAGGCCATCGCTGAGCTTCTGGACCCGCTTCCCGCAGACCAGAACTCCAAGCTCTCGATATACAACTACTTCGTGGAGCAGAGGCTGTTTGCGGGGGAGATACCGACCAGCAAGATGGTGCTGGTTGAGGTCACCCAGGACTCCGAATCCGAGAAGGACTACATAATATTCCATTCGCTGTTCGGAAGGCGCATAAACGACGCCCTCTCCCGTGCATTCGGGGCAAGCCTGGCCGACTTCCTTGACATGGACATAGGCATCATGGTGAACGACAACGGTTTCGTGATGATACCCGAGGAAAAGGTAAGGCTCAGCGAAGGGGACCTTAAGAAAATTGTTAGTGAGATACACGATGTCGGGCTTTCCAAGATAATAAAGAGCAACATATCTGGAACCGAGCTGATGAAGAGGAAGTTCAGACACGTGGCGGCGAGGAGCTTTATGATACTCAGGAACTACAAGGGCCACAAGATATCGGTGAAGAGGCAGCAGTTCAATTCCCAGCTCGTCTTCAAGGCTGCTGAGGCAATAGACCCCAATTTCCCGGTCATAAAGGAGACATATAGGGAGATAATGGACGACGTTATGGATCTGCCGAGGGCTGGGGAAATCATCGATGCGATGAAGAAGGGCGACATAAAGATTAGGCTTGTCAAGACGCCTGCGCCGAGTCCGTTCTCGCACAACATGATAACGTTTGGGCAGGCTGACGCGGTTCTAATGAAGGACAGGCATGCGCATCTGCAGCGGCTGCACAAGATGGTCATGGAGGAGATCGGCGGTTGAATGCTGGTAGGAAAAGACATAGAGCTTGTCGAAGGGCTTCCGGTAATGCACATACGCAGCCTGAGGGCGCTGGTCGTCTCTGACCTGCATTTGGGCTACGAGGGAGGAATGGCGAAATCAGGGCTCGCGATACCGAAAGCGAACCTCAAGAGCGTGACTGGGATTCTTGCAAAGGCGGCCAAGGGAAGGGGTGTGACAAGGGTGATAGTTGTTGGGGATGTCAAAAACGACTTCTCTGGTGTTATAGGGGAGGAGGTCAACGAGCTTAGGGAGATAGTCCAGGCTATGAAGGGCATATCGGTGGCAATCGAGGTCGTGAAGGGAAACCACGACAATTTTCTGGATAGCTATTCAAGAGCCCTCGGTATAAAAGTCCACGGCAGCCAGCTGCTTGAGGGAGGGTACCTATTCGCACATGGTGACAAGCAGCTTCCCAAGAGCAGTGGGGTTGTCGGGACAGTGATAATAGGGCATGAACATCCCTCCATAGGGATAAGAAGCAGGGCCGGCACGCTGGAGAGGCTGAGATGTTTCTTGCACGGTACCTTCAGCTACGCGGGCAGGGATACCGAGCTGATAGTCCTTCCGGCGATTGGATACTTTGAGACAGGCAGCGACGTAAACTTGCGCGGAAGGGGAGGCGTAATGTCCCCGGTCCTCAAGAAGGCCGATATAGACCAGATGGAGGCCATCGCGATAGGAGACGGCTTGACCCTGAATTTCGGGAGGCTCAAGGACCTCAAGGACGTGACCTGATTTATAGGTAGAAGAACCAGGGGATTATGTTTACCACTATCAGTATGATTACCAACGCACCCAATGTGTTTACAAGCCTTGTGCTCTTTATGTTTGACATGTAGATTCTCCAGCCGTCGAAGCCCGGTATCGGAAGCATATTGACCACTGCGACGAGGAAGTTGAGCAGCATCGACAAGGAGAACAATGTGAAAAGGAAGTAAGCCAGTTGTGCGGCAGGGGTGTCAAGGATCGGCTTGTAGCCTAGTGAAACGCCTATCAATCCCCTGCTGTGGTTGGAGGGATCTGCCAATGCAGTCATGGAGTAAACCGTTCCATTGCCAGCGGTCACTGTGACCAGACTATTCGGCGCATCGCTTGCGGCCGCAGCTTCAAGGCTTGACAGGTTGCTCACCGCATGGCCGTTCCATGCCTTTACCACTGTCCCGTTCGGTATCAGCCCATGGGCAGGGTAGCCAGGGCTTGTAGATAGGATAACCACGCCATAGCTGTATGCCCTTGGGGCAATGAATACAACCAAGATTATAGTGAGGGCGAAGAATATCAGCATGAACAGGAAATTTGCCGCGATTCCGGCGGAAAATATGTTTGTCTGCACCTCCTTCTTCGCCTTGACCACCTGCCTCTCGTCCGGCTCAACGAACCCGCCTATGGGTATGAATCCGTATAGGAGAACTCCGACCTGCTTGATCTTTATCTTTGCTCTTCTGGCAAGGACGCCATGGGAGAATTCGTGCACCACAAGCAATATTGCCAGTGAAAGTATTCCTGCGATTAGCGGCATCGTTATTCCGGGTATCACTGGCGCAACCCCAGGTATCTGGCTCGTTATCCCTGACGCAGCTGCCCCTGCTGGAGTCGGGTTGGCGAGATAGCCGGCAAAGCTGTAGAGGATTGATGCCGAATTGTAGAGTATGGAGAACATCGCCGATCCCGCATATCCGAATATCGTGGTTACAGAGAGCTGCACAAGCTCGAAGGGCCTTAGATAAATCGAGAGGTCGGGCAGTGTGAACTGCGTGGCCGTGATCGAGATTCCGGGAAGCCTTATGAACTGGAGGCCGTAGGCAACATACGGAATCACGAAGACCTCTGTGAGCACAAGGGTTGCAAGGCCCAACAGATAGGTGGATTTCTTCATCCTCCCTTTTACCAATGGATATGCGGCGATGCCGAGACCCAATGTGAGCCCCCACATGGCAAACTTCTCCCAGAAGCTGCCCTTTGACTTAGAGAGCCTTTCAATGGTGCTTATACCTGTCTTTCCTCCCATCAGTATTAGCCCGTAGCCACCCTTGAAGCCCATGCTCCTTTGCATCCCTATTCCTGAGACAAGGAGTATCACGAATGCCGCGATGGCCTGGAATACAAGCCCTATTTGGTGGGACAGGTAGACTAGGTACATGGCAGCTATTGCAACCGCTAGTATCGCCACTGCCTTGTACTTAGCGTTTCCACCTCCGGTCATCTATGCACGCGATATCTTTGTACGATGGTGTTTTTAGCCTATCCGCTGCATTGCGTAGACCCTGAATTTTTTTAGGATAAATCTATTCCGCTAACCAGGGCAAAAGAAAAGCGATAAAAAACCTTTAGGGCATAATAGTATTGGTGGTAAGGTGGAGTGCGAGTTGTGTGGGAGGCAAACAGAAGAGAGATATATAGCAAACATCGAAAACGTTGAGCTGCGCGTCTGCGCCAGGTGCGCGAAGGGAAGGCACGTCACAGAGGAGGTCATTCCTAGAAATCGGGCCCAGGAAACGAGGCCGGTTACGATTGTTGCGGCAGACGATGAAATAGCAGAGGACTATGGCTCAAGGATAAGGAGGGCTAGGGAGCACATGAAGATACCGGTCAGGGTGCTCGCCGAGATGATAAGCGAGAAGGAGGGAGTCGTGACTAGGGTTGAACAGCAGAAGATGGTGCCGCCAGAGGCGCTCCGGAAGAAGCTGGAGAAGGCGTTGGGGATAAGGCTTGGTGAGACGGCAACTATGGAAAACCAGTCGTATCATGGCTCTGGGAAATCCGAGGAGGCCACTCTTGGGGAATTCGTAAACTAGGTGTTCCAATCGCAGTCGATCTGAGCAAGTTAGTCTACAAGCGGAAGATAGACCTCGAGGAGCTCAGGGGCAAGACAGTTGCGATCGATGCCTACAACGTGCTATACCAGTTCCTCTCGATAATAAGGCAGCCGGATGGGACCCCCCTCATGGGGCCGTCGGGCGAGGTCACGAGCCATCTCTCAGGGCTCTTCTACAGGACCATAGAGATGGTGGAGAAGGGGATAAGGCCAATCTACGTGTTCGATGGCGTGCCATCATCGCTCAAGCAGAGGACCATAGAGGCGAGGATGAACAGGAAGAAGGAGGCGCTGGCCGAGTTCGAGAAGGCCAAGCAGGCCGGAGACATCGAGCTCATGAGGTCAAAGGCCATGGCAACAACCAGGATAACAAGGGAGATTGCAGAGAGCGGGAGGAGGCTGCTCGAGCTCATGGGGATAGGTTGCATAAAGGCGCCGAGCGAGGGGGAGGCACAGGCCAGCTGGATGGCATCCAGGGGGTTGGTCTACGCTGCGGGAAGCCAGGACTACGATACCATGCTGTTCGGTGCGCCACGAGTGGTGAGGAACCTGACGTTTAGCGGCAGGAGAAAGCTGCCGATGAAGAACATCTACGTCAACGTGGAGCCCGAGATGATGGAACTTGACAGGACATTGAACGATTTGGGCATCAGCAGGGACCAGCTCATCTGGATAGGGATACTGATAGGCACGGACTTCAACGAGGGCATAAACGGAGTCGGCCCGAAGACGGCGCTCAAGATAGCGAAGGCGTCCAAGACCATAAACGATGTGGAGAAGTACGTGGGCGATAAGCTGAAGAAGAGCTTCGAGCTCGACATAAGGGAGGTGGAGGAGCTCTTCAAGAAGCCCGAGATTAGGGAGGTGGAGGGATCGGAGGTGTCAAAACTGCTCAAACTGAGGTGCGACCCGGAGGCAACAGTGAAGTTCATGTGCGGCGAGCACGGATTCTCTGAGGAGAGAATCTCGAAGGCTCTGGAGCGCATAAATTCAGAGACAATGAATGTGAAGCAGAGCGGAATAGACAGCTGGTTATAGCCTCAGCAGAAAAATTACCGAAATTGCACGAATATTTTATATACCTGATAGTGAAAGATAAGGTTGGTGGAACGATGGCGAGGAGGAAGGGCGCCAATGATCAGAACGGCAGCAGCCCAGATGACATAAACGCCTTCATAAACAAGTTGTTCAACGAGATAATCGAGAGCAACGGCATTCCTCCAGGACCGGGAAACGTCTACCGCTTCGATGTCAGCGTTAACAACGATGGTATAACCATAACACCGAACGCCTCGCGACAGGTGCAGAGCGTCAAGATGGACACCAAGGAGCCTCTTGTCGACGTGATAGAGAGGAGGGACGGGACGACTGTCATATCCGAGCTTCCCGGAGTGGCAAAGAAGGAGATAGAGCTGCATGCAGACCACGAGAAGCTCTCGATAAAAGCAGGCACCGGAAAGACGACCTACAGCAAGCTTGTGCCTCTTCCCTCGATGGTTGACCCGACAAGCGCCAGCGCGATATACAACAACGGTGTATTGGAGGTCACGTTCAAGAAGTCAGGTACTTATAGCAGTATAGTCAGAATAACTGTCAAGTGATTCTAATGCAGATAAAGGTAAAAAGATCCCACAGGAAGATAGGGAAGAGGCACAGGAAGGTAACTAAGATGAAGAGGCTCAGGAGGGCACACAGGAAGCTCCTGAAGCGCACAAGAAGGTAACTAGGACACGTCTATGTAGCTCTGATGGTTGAACTCGTAGGCGGTGTCGTCTTCTCCTATACTGAGGCTTTTTATCAGCTCGTCCCTGTCCTTGAATACTTTTGTCCCGTTTTCAAGGTTCATCAGTACTGTTCGCTTGTCGAACTCGAAGTAGGTGTAGATGCTGACGCCGCTCTCCCTCTTTATCACGAACACCTTTGAGGCGGGGTTGCCGAGGGCCACTAGGAGACTGCATAGCAGTATGTTGCGGTCTATCCTGTCGCCTAGCCTGAACTCTGCGGTCTCATCCGGGTTCAGCCAGAATTGCAGGGGCAATATCACCTCCTCTATCCCGTCCCTGACGAACTCGAAGGCCCTCATCGCCGCCTTTGGGAAGTCGGAGTCGTAGGTGTAGTTTGTGAAGGCCCCTTTTATCTCGTTCGTCTTCCTCAGCACCTGCTCGCCCTTCGGCAGGACCAGGGTGGGAAGCTCGGCTACGGCCAGCTCCTCCTTCTCCTCGATATAGGACTTGTACCTGGAGATTATCGCCAGATATAGCTGGCCAAGCCTTGTCTCCTTGTCCAGGGCACGGCTTTCCATAAAACCGCTTTTATAATACTTGGTAAAAAGGGTTAAAATAACTGCCCTACAAGTCTCTCCGATGGCCATAAGCAGGAAGGAAGCGCTACTTAAGATGTATAGGAAGGAGCTTCTGCATAGGGACGCATTCTCGAGATTCGCAGAAGTGGAGAGGAACCATAAGCTGCAGAAGCTGCTCAACGAGCTTGCGGCGGAGGAGGTCAAGCACGCAGGAACCTTTAGGGATGCGGCCGGGGGCAATCCTGCACCTTACGCGAACATGGACCTTCAACTCCTCTTACTCTCAAGAAAAATGCTTGGATTGGGCTTGACTGTAAAGATAATGGAGCGTGAAGAACGCCAACTCGAACGGTCGATGGAGGGCAGTCTCTCGAAGCTTCCCAGGATAGACGAGAGGAAGGAAGATGCCCTAAAAGCTGAGATACTAGGCTACAACAAGGTGCTCAGCAACATAAGGGACATATTCTTCGGGATGAGCGACGGGCTCGTGGAGATACTTGCCGCGGTATCTGGGATCGGCGCGGCCCTTCAGACTCCGCTGCTTGTCATAGTGGCGGGGCTTATAGTGGCCGTATCTGGAACGCTATCAATGGCAGGCGGGGCTTACCTTTCTACCGACTACGAGAATATAGTTGGTGAATCCAGAATGAGGGGCTACAAAACCAGCTCGCCCTCCAGATCGGCTGCGTATGTGGGTTTTGCATACATATTCGGCGCATTCTTCCCTCTTCTTCCATTTATATTTGGCATGAGCGGCCTGACTGCCATAGCGGTCTCGATACTTGTGACTGCTGTTGTGCTCGCGATAACCTCCACGCTCCTTTCCATAGTGAGCGACACATCCATACTGGGCAGGCTCGCAAAGACCCTGCTGATAACCCTTGGGATAGCAGCAATAACGATAACACTGGGTCTGTTCGCTAGGTATTTCCTTCACGTCACGCTATGAGCTGCGCCGCATGATTTGGGGCTCCCTTTTCCACGATAGGCATAAATAGGTTAATTGGCTTATCCTTACTATCTATATTCTAGGGGTGTTGCAATGGATGACGAAGAGATAGCCAAGACAATCAATGACATCACAAAGCGGATGGAGCTGCTGATAAGCGACACCAGCGTGCCAAAGAACGTCAGGACCGCGATAACTGAGGCGAAGGGCCACCTTGACTCCAAGGAGGCCTACGATGCGCGCATATCTTCCGCGATCTACAGCATAGATGCGATAAGCAACGACATAAACCTTCCTCCGCAGGCCAGGACGGCCGTATGGGGAATACTGAGTGCGCTGGAATCGATAAAGACAAGCGGTTGACATGGCATGCCCGGCGACCCTGTCAGGGAACTTGTAGACAGGCTGTCTGCCGCCTCTATTCTAGTTTCTGCAGACGTCACAAAGGATGACCTGTCCGGAATCGACACAGAGACGCTAGCCGCAAGGATCCTGGAGGAGTATTTGGGGCGCGATGGTCTCAAGATCGTCAGCAAGTCCGATCTGGAGCGTATGCTTGAGACACTCAAGGCGGAGAAGACCCCGGTGCCTGCCGAGCACATACAGGCCCAGAGAACAGGTTTCTCTGCCTATGCCTCGGAGATCGATGCCGACTACAGCATAAGGGTCAGCGAGAACGAGAGGTCGGGAGTCAACCTTGACGGCTTCGTTTCCTACTTCAGGAACCGGATGGAGAGGATGCGAGACATCATCGGCAGCCAGCGGATGGGCATATCCGGGATGGTCCAGAACATAGAGGCGTTGCGCAACTGCGCCAACGGCCGCGATGTAACAGTGGTGGGGATGGTCTCGAACAAAATAGTAACGAAGAACGGGAACATAATGATCGTAGTCGACGACGAGACCGGGGAATACAAGATAATCTTCATGAACGGCAGTTCGCAGAAGGCCAAGGCGCTATTCGAGAAGGCGAGGCGGATAGTAAACGACGAGGTTTTGGCCGTCAACGGCAGGATGTCAAGCCCATTCATAATAGCGAACGAGATTGTCTGGCCCGACATCCCGATAAACAACAGGGAGAAGACCGAGGAGGACGTTGGGATCGCGTTCATCTCAGATCTTCACATAGGGAGCAAGAAGTTCATGGAGAAGAACTTCACGAACTTCATAAAGTGGCTCAATGGAGAACATGGGGATAGGCACGACCTTGCTGGAAAGATCAAGTACATCGTAGTCGGCGGGGACGTGGTTGACGGGATCGGGGTCTACCCGAACCAGGACCGCGACCTTTCAATCCTGGACATATACGCCCAGTACAAGCTCTTCATGGATATGATAGAGGGGATACCGGATTACATACACATGTTCATAATACCTGGGAACCACGACGCCATACAAAGGGCGGAGCCGCAGCCGGCCCTCACCAAGGAGCTCGTCGGTGAGATAAAGAGGGACAATGTCCACATGCTGCCCAACCCCAGCTTCCTGACCCTGCATGGCGTTGACGTGCTTGCCTACCACGGCACATCCCTTGATTCTATTATACGGTCAATACCTGGACTGAGCTACGCTGACCCGGAGGGCGCGATGGTTGAGCTTCTCAAGAGGAGGCACCTCTCCCCCATATACGGGGGCAATATAATAGTCCCAAGCCCGAAGGACAGCATGGTCATAGACAAGGTGCCTGACATACTGACCATGGGCCATGTTCACAAGAACTGCCTGGGCAACTACCATGGCGTCGACATACTCAACAGCGGGACATGGCAGGCAAGGACAGACTTCCAGATAGTGCAGGGGCACGTTCCGTCCCCATGCATACTTTCTGTCTACGAGGCGCGGTACAACAGGTTTGCGACCCTCAACTTCGCGTGATCTGATGGACATCAACGAGTATTTTGGCCTGATGAGCAGCGGATACGACTCGGCAAATGCGGTTGCCATTGCGGCGCGCGCGAAGGGCTTTGACCAGCAGAGCTTTGTGGAGATAAAGGCTGCGCCCGACGTTGCATCAAGGGTGGAGGGGATACTCAACGTCGAGGGGCTCGCCGAGAAGATAAAGGCAAACGCGGCGGGAAAGTCGAGGCAGACCCTAGCGTTCGACATGGTCAAGGAGATATGCAACTGGGACAGGATGAAGGGCAAGACAAAGGAGGAGATACTGACCCTTGCGATACGGGTCGGGCTGTCGATCCTAACTGAGGGTGTTGTCGTTGCGTCCACAGAGGGGATACAGAGGACAGAGATGCACAGGAATGCCGACGGCTCCGACTATGCTGCCGTGCTGTTCGCCGGGCCGATAAGGGGTGCCGGGGGAACCAGCGCGGCCATGACGGTTGCAATGGCTGACTACGGGAGAAAGATACTAGGGATAGGCTCCTACCGTGCGACCCAATCAGAGGTCGAGCGCTGCCTTGAAGAGATACAGATATATGACTCCAGGGCGGCCAGGCTGCAGTACATGCCTAGCGAGGATGATATAAGGCACATAATCAAGAACTGCGAGGTCTGCGTAGACGGCGTGCCAACTGAGCAGATCGAGGTCTCGGTGAACAGGAACCTCAAGAGGCTGGACAAGGATGGAAAGGAGGAGGCAGTCACCAACAAGATAAGGGGAGGGATAGGCCTGGTAGTCTGCGAGGGGATAGCGCAGAAGGCGAAGAGCGTGCTCAAGCATACGAAGAACGCTGGGCTCGACTGGAGCTGGCTCAACGGGGTGATAAAGGCGGACAAGCCGAGCTCTGGAACCAGCGAAACGCAGGAAAAGAGCAACACCGCATTCCTGAAGGATCTGGTGGCGGGAAGGCCGATACTTGCCTACCCTGCAATGAGTGGCAGCTTCAGGTTGAGGTACGGGAGATCGCGCTACACCGGGATAGCGGCCAAGGGGTTCAACCCGGCCACGATGATAATACTTGACGAGTTCATAGCGGTTGGGACGCAGCTGAGGATAGAGAAGCCGGGCAAGGGTTGCGTTGCCGCACCGGTGGACAGCATAGAGGGGCCGTTCGTCAAGCTTGAGGACGGAACGGCCTTCAGGGTAAACAGCGCAGAAAAGGCCAAGGATATCAAGGGCAGGGTGGCCAAGATAATAGCCGTGGGGGACATACTGGTCACATACGGGGACTTCAAGAAGAGCAACACGCCGCTGCAGCAGCCCGGCTATGTGGAGGAGTACTGGGCAGAGCAGCTCAGAGCCGCAGGATGCGGCGAGATTCCCCCAAATCCCTCCTTCAGTGAGGCCTTCGGGATTTCCAAGAGATACGGGGTTCCGATGCATCCGCTCTACACCTATGACTTCGCGGATGCAAGCGCAGAGGAGCTCGGGGAGCTGAGGTCCAGGCTGTCTGGAGGGAGCATCGAACCAGGAAGCGAGATTCTCTTCGAGGTCAAGGGAGTGACCATAGCAAAGTCCGTTGCAGGTAGGGATATAACACCTGTCATGGAGAGGCTGTGCCTGCCGCACAGGGAGACAGGGGAAAACATAGTGATTGATGGCGCAGACGCGCAGAGCATAATCGCCAGCCTGGGGCTTGCTGAAGGCGAGAAATTGGCCCTTGGGACTACAGCCAAAGGCTCTGATTCTGTCTCGGGCCTCGACTTCGCAAATGCGAACTCCCAATTCAGGATAATGAGGAGGTCCACCAGGATAGGAGCAAGGATTGGAAGGCCTGAGAAGGCAAAGGAGAGGCTTATGAAACCCGCGCCCAACGTGCTCTTCCCAGTCGGAGAGAGCGGGGGAAAGGAGAGGAACGTGGCCAAGGCCTACGAGATCGCCAAGAAGAAGTTCAGGAACAGCGGGATAGAGGTCGAGGTCGGGCGTTACAGATGTGCAAAGGGGGGCGAGCTGGTATACCTGCCATACTGCCAGAAGCACGGCTGCCCTGCCAGGATAGAATACGTATGCAAGAGCTGCGGATCAAAGTCCATCTCTGACGCCTGCCCGAACTGCGGGTCAAAGACATCTCCAAGCGATATCAGGAACCTCGACATAATTGGGGAGCTCGACTCTGCGTCCAGCAGGCTCGGCATCCCGATCCCGAAATCGCTCAAGGGGGTTAGAGGGCTGAGCAGCAGCAGGAAGTCTGCGGAACCTCTCGAGAAGGGGCTGCTCAGGGCGTCCCTGGGCGTGCATATATTCAAGGACGGAACCTCCAGGTTCGACGCGATGAACATGCCGATAACGCATTTCTATCCGAGGGAGGTGGGGGTGGGGTTTGAGAAGCTCAAGGGAATGGGCTACACCAAGGATTACAAGGGCAGGGAGCTTGTTTCTGATGACCAGCTGCTGGAACTCATGCACCAGGACGTGGTAATAAACCGGGATGGCGCGGCCCACATGCTAAAGGTCGCAAAGTTCATCGACGAGTTGCTGGTCAGGTACTACAAGATGGAGCCGTATTACAGGGCCTCTACCGTGGACGACATGGTGGGACAGATGGCGATAACCCTGGCGCCGCACACCTCGGCTGGTGTCCTCTGCAGGATAGTCGGCTTCACCGATGCGAGGATAGGGCTCTCGCACCCCTACGTTGTATCTGCAAGGAGGAGGAATTGCGACGGCGACGAGGACACGCTCATGCTCCTGCTTGACGCGCTGATTAACTTCTCGAGGAGCTACCTTCCATCGAGCGTTGGAGGGACTATGGACGCCCCGCTGACACTCACGCTCAACGTCAACCCTAGCGAGGTCGATGACGAAGTGCACGACATGGAGATCGTCGAAAGCTATGGGCTTGACTTCTACAATAGCGCTGAGAGGAGGATACCGCCTAGCGAGGCAAAGGTCGAGCTCGTGAAGGACAGGCTGGGCACAGGGAAGGAGTTCTCCGGGATATGTTTCACCCATCTCAGCGGGCCAGGGGCGATAGGCGACTCGCCGAAGAGCTGCACCTACACGAAGCTAAACACCATGGCTGAGAAGATCGACGCCCAGTTCAGGCTGACTGACAGGCTCGAGTGCGTCGACAGGCCGAACGCGGCAAAGAACCTGATAATGAGCCACTTCATACCTGACCTGATAGGCAACATGCACTCCTTCTCCAGGCAGGGATTCAGGTGCATCGCCTGCAACTCGAAGTACCGGAGGGTGCCTCTCGTCGGGAAATGCACGAGGTGTGGCGGCAAGATAGTGCTCACCATCAGCAAGAGCAGCATAGAGAAGTACCTTGAGGTGGCCATCACCCTGGCCGACAGATACAAACTGGAGCCGTACATAAGGCAGAGGCTGTCGCTCATCAGGGACGAGATAAGGGACGTCTTCGGTTACACCGGAGGACCCGAGAGCAAGCAGATAAACCTTGCTAAATTCATCTAGTTTTTAAAGCTGACCTGCCAATTTCTATTGGGGAGGACTTGAGAAACAAGGAGATCGCCGATATCTTCAGCGAGATGGCGCAGCTGATCGAGATAGAGGACGAGCCGAATGCAAGGTTCAAGATTAGGGCCTACCAGAAGGCTGCCCTTACCATATCAACATTGCAGGAAGACGTCGAGGATCTATATGAAAAGGGCGGCCCGAAGGCCTTGATGGAGCTGCCCGGGATAGGCCAGGCGCTTGCAGAGAAAATAGTGGAGTACCTCAAGACCGGCAAGATCAAGAAGTTCGAGCAGATGAAGAAGGAATATCCCGTGGACTTCAAGAACCTTACCAGGGTCAGTGGGTTGGGGCCCAAGAAGGCGTTCAGGCTCTACAAGGAATTGAAGGTAAGGGACTTGGAGGACCTCAAGAATGCGCTCGAGAAGCACAAGATCCAGGGCCTCGAGGGCTTTGGGACGAGGAGCGAGGAGCAGTTCAAGAAGGGTCTCATAATGCTTGAGGGCCAGAAGGGCAGGATACTGCTTGGGGACGGCCTGCCTGCGGCGGAGTCGATTGTGGGGAAGCTTAACAAGAGCGGCCTTGTAGAGGAGGCGATGGTCGCTGGGTCTGCCAGGAGGATGAGGGAGACGGTAGGCGACCTCGACATACTGGTGCTCTCCTCGAAGGGGGAGAAGGTGATGGATTTCTTCGTCAAGCTTCCCGAGGTGTCTGACATCGTGGTCAGGGGACCGACGAAGACCACTGTCATGCTTAGGATAGGGGTAACCTGCGATTTAAGGGTCATAGAGCCGAACAGCTTCGGAGCTGCGGTGCAATACTTCACCGGAAGCAAGGACCACAACGTGCAGGTCAGGACCATCGCCATAGGGATGGGCTACAAGCTCAACGAGTACGGGCTCTTCGACAGGAAGGGCAAGCTGGTGTCTGCGAGGAGCGAGCATGACATATACAAGAAACTGGGAATGGAGTGGATGCCGCCGGAGATGAGAGAGGCCAGGGGCGAGGTTAAGTTGGCCCAGCAGGGCAAGCTGCCAAAGTTGGTGGAGTTGGCCGAAGTGAAAGGGGACATGCATACCCATACTGTAGAGACCGATGGCGCAAACACGATAGAGGAGATGGTGGAGGAGGCCAGGAGGATAGGCCACAAATACATCGCCACCACAAACCACACCAAGAGCCTCCAGATCGCGAAGGGCATGAACGAGAAGGGGTTCGAGAGGTATTTCAAGAAGGTCGATGCGCTCAACAGGAGGCTCGACGGAAAATTCAGGGTATTCAAGGGCGCGGAGGTCGACGTACTCAAGGATGGGAGCCTGGACCTGGATGACAAGTGCCTCAAGTCGATGGACTGGGTCGTCGCCTCGGTGCATATGAACTACAACATGGAGAAGGACGCTATGACCAAGAGGATAGTAAAGGCCCTTGACTCGGGACTCGTAAACGTCATGGGCCACCCAACGGGAAGGGAACTGCTAGTGAGGGAGCAGTATGCGGTTGACCTCGACAAGGTATTCGAGGCGGCGGAGAGGAATGGAGTCGCATTGGAGATAAACGCAAATCCGCAGAGGATGGACCTTAACGACACGAACATAATGGCGGCATCCAAGTACAAGGTCAGGTTTGCGCTCGGGACAGACGCCCACAGGACCTTCCACATGCGCTTCATGAGGTATGGGGTTGGTACTGCAAGGAGGGGATGGCTCGGACCGGATAGGATAATAAATACCATGGAGCTTAGGAAAGTGGAGGGATTAATCAGCAGGTGATCGTGCTTGGGGGATTATGGCGCTTCTGTGAAGGGTAGATGGGCGAACAAGAGGGAGGGGCAGCACTTCCTCATGGACAGGTCGATAGCGGAAATCGAGGCTGCCTACGGGGAGGGGAGAAGGGTCCTTGAGATGGGGTCCGGAATGGGGATACTGACAGAGGCCCTATGCAAGAAGGCCAAGAGCGTCATAAGCGTTGAGAAGGACCGTGGGCTCTTCGAAAGGCTCGAATACACGCTCATCTCGGACAAGCTCAGGCTCATCAACAAGGACTTCTTCGAGCTTGGTGACAAGGAGATTGGGGAGTGTGACATAATGATATCAAACATACCCTACAAGCTCTCGAGTAAGGTTGTCTCGTGGCTCGGGGCCAGGAGCATGCCAGCGGTGCTGTGCGTGCAGAAGGAGTTTGCCGAGCACATGACTGCATCACCGGGATCAAAGAGCTACTCGCGGCTGAGCGTGGAGTCCGAGCTGCGGTTCAAGGTCTATAAGGTGAGGGATGTTCCGCCCACGTGCTTCCATCCGATGCCGCATGTCGATTCTGCGATAGTATATCTGGTGCCGAAAAAGGTGAAGATAGCAAAGAGGGCCGACGAGGTTATAACAGCGCTCATGAACCACAAAAAGAAGACACTGCGCAATGCGCTCATGGATTCTTGTAGGACCCTTGGAGTCGGAAAAGAGGAGATGTCAGAGATATCGGCCAAGGTTGGAGAAGGGAGTCAGAGGCCCCTGCACATGAACCCTGAGGAAATCCTTGAGGTTGCTGAGATCGTGGCAAAGAGGATCAGGGCTTGACCTCCTCAAGTATCCTGGCAGAGCTTATCGAGTCCCTGACCTTCTGCTCGGCCTCCTTCCAATTGCCTCCCGCCCGCTCAAGCTGCATCTTGTAGTGTATCGGCACGGTTATGTCTGCGCCGATGGCCCTTGCCGCCTCTATCATTTCGTCGACCCCCATCGTGTAGGTATCCCCCATGGGCAGCAGCGCCGCGTATATGTTGTCTATTTTCTTCATTTCCGGTATGAAATCCGTGTCGCCCGAATGGTATATCCTCCTTCCATCGACCTCGATAATGTAGCCCATCCACTTGTTTTCCCTTGGATGCCATTTCAGCTTGCTCGGATTCGTATTGTAAGCAGGAACCGAGTCTATTTTTATTCCGAACGCGCTGGACGACTGTCCCGGCTCCAGTATCTTGACGTTTTGGTATTTTTCTATGCCCTCGCACAGTCTCGACGCGATTATCTTTGTACCGCTCTTGAGTATCTTGTCGATTGAGTCAGGGCTATAGTGATCCTGGTGCGCATGGGTTATCAGTATCAAATCGGCCTTGGTGTCGGTCGCAGGAAGCATGAACGGATCTATGTATATGTTGTTGCCCCCGTGCTTCATCAGGAATCCGGAGTTCCCGAGAAGGACCAGTTCCTTTCCGATCTCCATAACACCACGGTAATTTATCGCTCTGGCAGACTAAATAGGTTGCCATTTGCGGGCCGTTTTACCGGCGCCTTCGGTTGAACATGGCCATGGACTTCTTTCGCTGCCTCTCCATCTCCTCTTTGCTCATCTTCAGCCTTGTTGACACAGACCACCTGTTCCCGAATGGGTCATATAGGTTGCCGTATCTCTCGCCCCAGAATGTGTTGCTCAGCTGCATCGCGGGCTTTGCGCCTGCCGCGATCGCAGATCTCCAGGTCCTGTCGACGTCATTGGAGTATATGTGCAGCGTCCCCTGCTGGAACCCGGCCTTCTCTGAATCGAAGCGGTCGGAGATCATCACTATGGAGTTGCCGATCCTTATCCTTGCATGTATGATCTTGCCGTCAGGAGCCTTCACCCTATCGCCCACCTCCCTTGCACCGAACGCCTTCTTGTAGAACTCTATCGCCTTCGACGCGCCCTTGACCGTTAGATAAGGGGTCACAGTGCGCAGGCCTGAAGGAATTCCCTTTACCTTCTTCGTTTTAGACATACCCTCACCGAAATTATTGCAATCGTGCAATCTATAAAATATGCGTAAAAAGTTAGGCTTTGCATGTTGTTCAAAAACTATTAAAAGCCAATCAGAGAATCTAGCCTGAGCAGCATGGAATACAAGTTGAACGCGCAGAAGCTTGCAAAGCTGGGCAGGGTATCAGAGGCCGTGCTCAGGGAGGTGAGGCCCTCAAGCGAGGAGAGGAAGGCCATGACCGCGAAGATAAACACGGTCATGGGGCGCATCAAGGGGCTCGCGCCCAAGGGAGTAGAGATAATGGTGGCCGGATCAGCGGCGCGCGGCACAGAGCTCAGGGGCAACTCAGATGTTGACATATTCCTTCTCTTCAACAAGCCTGTCCCCAAGGAGAGGATGGAGAAGGTGTCTGTAGATGTGGCCAAGCGCATGGTGAAGGGCCGGAAAAACGAGTCTTACATAGTGAAGTATGCAGAGCATCCCTATGCTAGGATCCTG
This sequence comes from Microcaldota archaeon, assembly GCA_028866775.1. Lineage (GTDB taxonomy): Archaea > Micrarchaeota > Micrarchaeia > Micrarchaeales > Micrarchaeaceae > JAJYUY01. Next base: position 186,630 of record JAGWHK010000001.1, read on the forward strand.
CTCGACGATATCGGCCTGAGGATCGACCTGGTGCCGGCATACAAGATACGCTCAGCCAAGGAAATGGCCACGTCCGTAGACAGGACACAGCTGCATAACGAGTTCATAAAGTCCAGGTTAAACAAGCAGCAGCAGGATGAGGTGCGGCTCCTGAAGGCGCTTCTGAGGTTCCACAGCATATACGGCGCTGAGGCAAGGGTCGAGGGCTTCTCTGGATATCTTTGCGAGCTCCTGATCTACACATACGGGTCCTTCCCGAAGCTTCTGGTTGCGATCGCCAACGCGAAGATGCCATTGGTGGTAGACCATTCGGGTGAGGGGCTGGACCCCAGGCAGACGGCTGAAAAATTCGAGAAGAAGCTTGTGGTGATAGACCCTACCGACAAGGAGAGGAATGTAGCTGCGAATGTGTCTGACGACTCGCTTGCAAGGTTTGTCCTGCTCTGTCGCGCGCTTCTCGCCGATCCGTCCCTCAAGAGCTTCAACGGGGAAGGATATTCCGACCTCCACTCCGGGGCTAAGCTCTCCGGAATCGCGAGAAGGCTTGGAGTCGGGTTATATGCGATTGCATTCAAGTCGGACGATATAGCCGATGAGATAGTGTGGCAGCAACTCAAGAGGCTAATGAATAGCATGGCATCAGAGCTTTCGAAGCTGGGTTTCACCCCGCTGCTCTCATTGCAGGAGGTTGTGGGAACGGATGCGGTGATTGGGTTCATGATAAATGATTTCAGGAAGCAGTATAAGTTGGTCATCGGGCCCAGCGCACTCATGAGGGATGCGGCAGCATCCTTTGCGCTCGCCCATCCGGCCGAATCGGTGATATTCAGATCACTGGAGAGCGACAGGCTCTATGTTGTAGAGAAGGCCGATTGCACCACCCCGGAGGAGGCGATACGGCATCTCCTTAAGTCGGTGAAGATTCCATCGCATTTCAGGAGGGGCATGAAGCTGTATGTCAATGCAGTACCTGAGGGCCATGCGAAGATGCTTTACAAGGCCTACTGGAGAAAGACAAGCTTATAGCCCGTAGCTGTTCCCCTCGTAGACCAGCTCCAGCATCTCTTCCATCTTGTTTATGGAGGGCAGGTTGGGCTTTTCGGGATGCTTGCCTGACACCAGGGCCTTAAGGTAACTTACCACTATTGCCTTCTGATCCGCATCTTCGGCTTCATATATCTCTTTTGATCGCCCGGAGATCTGCGCCCCGCAGTAGTCTATCGACTCGGAGACCAGGTTTTCCCTGACCTTCTCCTTTTGGTAACCCCTCTCCTCCAACCTTGAGACCAGTTCCCTGAGGCTGGCCCTGATAACTATCGAGGTATCGTACTCTAGTTTGAGATCCGCAAGCAGGTGTCCGACCAGTATGATGGCCTTGTCGCCGGACTTGGATGCCCTTACCTCAATGGCCTTGAGCTCCTTTTTGAGTTCCTGCATCTTGACTATCTTGCTGCCGCTCTCGTCAATCCCGGTGAATAGCTTCTCCCCCTCCACAACGTCATTCACCTCGACAGCCTTTACGCCTATCGCCTTTGACAGCTCGCCAGCGAATCTCGTCTTGCCAACTCCAGGGGTTCCGGTAACTGCTATCACAAGTATGCCTTCCTTCTTTGGCATCTCATAATCCCTTTATTGAGTCCATGGCCTCCTTAAGCCGGTCCATTATCTCAGCCCTCCCGATCCTGAGCAGCAGCAGGCTGTTCCTTGGCCTGGTGACGGAGACCACGCACTCGTTCTCCCCGCCGAAAAGCCACGATCCAAGCCTAAGGCTGTCGTAGCTCTTTGTCATGTCGACCACGAACTGGGATGACCCGATCAGCTTCTCAAGGAATCTTGATGTAGAATCGTCCAGATCGCCCAAGTAGAAAGTGTTCTTGCCGGCTGACCGAAGTTCCACATCGGCCGGTTGCACCAGAGGTATGCCGTTCTGCCTGGCATGCGATGATATGTACGCCGAGATTTTCCTTGTAAGCTCATCTGACTTCGATGCACTCTCGTGAAACGCCCTCGACGAACCCTTGGCCTGTTCAACCATCTTCTCCGTCTCCTTGTCGACATAGTCGTTTATCCTTGAAAGCTTGACCGCGAATCCCTTTTCATGCATGTACCTTGCCGGCTCATCGATGACAGCGTTGAGCGACAGCCCGAACTTCCTCTTGACATCCCTGTCCAGCCTGTTGAGTATCCCTTCAGTGAATTTGTCCAATTCATCACCCGAAATATACTTCTATGCTTAGGTATTAATTACTATGAGATGGTCCAATGGACGACGTCAGCCAAGTCAGGGCGAGGATAGAGAAGGACATCAGGATGTTCTACGATAACATGTCAAAGCTCAAGCCGGGGGAGATAGGGAGGAAGACGGTGGAGCTTTCGGAGATGTACGCAAAGGACTCGAAGAGCTACCTTGACAAGAGCGACTATTATACCTCATTCTCTTGCATAAGTTACGCCCACGGACTTCTCGATGCGGTGATAGCCATACGTGATGAGAATGTACATTGAGGGCAAGGCAAGGATCAAGGACTCCGGGAAGGCATTCCTGAATCCCAAGGCCAAGGTGTCGAGGGACCTGAGCGTTGCCTATGTATCCCATCTTGCCAAGAGGGACTCCGCTCTGCTCGATTCGACAGCGGCCACAGGCATCCGTGGCATCAGGTATGCGCTTGAATCGAAAGCCAGGGATCTGACATTGCTGGAGATAAATCGTGCCGCCCACAAGGCGCTGAAGGCAAACCTGCTCCTAAACAAGGTAAAGGCGAAGGCCATCAATGAGAGCATACAGGAATTCGCAAACAGCGGGAACGGCAGATTTGACTTCATAGACCTAGATCCATTCGGAGGAATAACGCCATACATCTATGACCTTATGAAAGTGTCCGGGGATGGCACCAGGCTCATGGTCACAGCAACAGACACCGCAGTGCTCTGCGGGGCGGATTCAAAGGCCTGCATGAAGCTCTATGACTCGAAGCCAATCCACAACGAGCTATGCCACGAGGGCGGGATGAGGGTCATGATAGGCTATATCGCGAGGGTCGCCGCACAGTTCGATATGGGCATAGATGTAGAGCTGTCGGTTTCTTACATGCATTACATGAGGGCATTCATGCGGCTTAAGGCAGGCGCCAGCGCAGCATACGCCTCGCTGGAAAAGATGGGATACCTGAGATATTGCGATGCCTGCCGCAACAGGGAGGCCGAGTTGGGTTTCCTGCCCAGAAATTCCGATTGCAGCAACTGCGGAGGCAGGATGGCGCCCTATGGCAGGATGTGGCTGGGCGACCTTAAGGACCAGAAGCTCGTAGACTCACTATGCAGAAAGACCAAGGATGATGAGCGCAAAGGCGAGGCCTTCAAGTTGCTGGAGCTGATAAAGTCAGAATTGGATGAGCGGTTCTACTATCACATACCAACCATGACCAAGAGGTACAAGCTTGGTTCCGTGAGCCCTTATCTGGTTGCAAAGAGATTGGAGGAGGCTGGTTACAGCACTTCGTTAACGCACATGAAGGGATCCGCGATAAAGACCGGTGCGGGCCTCGGGGAAGTTGTGAAGATGCTCAAGTCGAATTAACTTGCTCGATTTGAGGTTAGGGTTGGCGATACACTTATATATTTGATAAATTGCATCGCTAGCGGGGGATTGAATGGTAACCAAATCCAAAGTAGCGCAGTCAAAGGCAGAGGCCATCGATTATGTAATCGCAAAGGGTTCATTTACGATAACTCCGGACGCGCCTAGGACTCTTAAGAGCAAGAGGCTCTCACCGCATTTCCTCAATAGTGGGATGCTCGATGATGGGGATAGCGTGCTAAAGATAGGGAAGGCATACGGACAGGCGGTTCTTGAGCACATAGGCGCAGAAAATGTGGATGTCATCTTCGGGCCGCCATACAAGGGCATACCGCTTTCTGCCATGACAGCGGGCGGGATGATGCAGCTGGGCGTGAACAAGAAGTTCGCGTTCTATAGAAAGGAGGAAAAGACCCATGGCGAGGGGTCTGGCCTTGAGGAGACCAAGGAGCAGAGGCAGAAGAGGATAGTCGTTGGGGAGATCAAGAAAGGATCTAGGATGGTACTGGTAGATGACGTATTGACCGCAGGCGGAGCGAAGCTCGAAGCCATAGGGGTGGTGGATGCTGTGGCGGACGATGTCAAGATTACAGGTGGAGTGATACTGCTCGACAGGCAGGAGGTGAACGAGCGCGGCGAGTCCACACTAGAGAAGTTCGCAAAGGACAACAAGATAGTCTTTAATGCGGCTTTCACGATAAGCGATGTGATAGACCGGCTTGAGGAGAAAGGTGGGAAGGAAGCAGAAGCGCAACGGAAGGCGATACTCAATTATTTGGCCGCTTGGGGAACCCCTGAGGTTAGGAAGAGGTACGACCTGTACCAAAAGCCGCTTATAGAGGGTAAGACTTTGATCCCTGCCCTCGACGTAGACTTGGATAGGGCTCGCGAGGTGGTTAGGCAGACAAAAGACAATCCTAAGATAGGAGGTTACAAGATCCCGGCGGTTTCGGGCTACGAAGGCTGGGCCGCTTGGGTCGGAGCATTGAGGACAGAGCTCGGGAACCTGGACAAGAAGCTCATAATGGACGGGCAGAAGTTCGGAAACGACATCCCCGATACAGGGAGGGAGATAGTCCAGAAGCTCAAAAAGGCCGGTTTCGACGCAGTGATACTGTTCCCGTTCACCGGCCCCAATACGCAAGTGGCGTGGACGGGCGAGGCGATACAGGCGGGTCTTACCGTAATAGTGGGATCTGAGATGACGCATCCTGGCTTCCTCAAGTCTGAGGGGGGAGTCATCGACGACGAAGCCCTCCTGGAGATATATAGGAGGGCGGCAAGGCAGGGCGTGACTCACTATGTATTCCCAGGCAACAAGCCGAAGAGCATAACTAACTCCATCAATCTAATAAGGCGGGAGGGGATCGAGCCCATCGGCTTCTCTCCAGGGTTCGTGGCTCAGGGCGGCAGCATCTCAGAGGCTGCAAAAGCCGCAGATGGGATAAGCTACCATCCGATAGTTGGCCGTGGGATTTATGCGCAGAAGGACATGGCCGCCGCCGCAAAGGAGCTGGCGCAGGGTCTGTGACAGTGCAGAATTGCGCAGTCTGATATAAATACTGAATGGACTCGGCCGTCGACAGAATAGTGGCAAAATCCCATTGCGAATCTATATATAGGAGCTCCGCCATAATGATAGTGGGTATTGGGTGGCTTTGGATGCAAATCCAAAACGAGACGTTAGTGGCTAGAAGGGCCTCTGTCTCGGCGCCTAGGGGGTTGCAGGTATATCCTGTTAGGCGCTGCGGAGGCTGTTCTAGGGCGCTCTCCGGAGGAGAGCTGAAAGTCGTGATCTCACAGCGGGAGGCGAGTAGATATATGGGTCGCAGGGCGCGGCCGAGACTCAACATAATGTGCGCCTCCTGTTATGAGGGATTACGACGTCAAAAGAGCCGCAACTCTACAGTGGGGTATTTAAAGGGCCGACGGGAGCAAAGTATATATATGTGAAACGCTAAATCATAGCTGTCGAGTAAAATAAATAGTTATAAATTGTATCAGGCCAGAATAGCAGTGTGCAGGGATGGCGGAGCTCGGTCAAACGCGGCGGACTCAAGATCCGTTGACTTAGGTCTACGGGGGTTCAAATCCTCCTCCCTGCATCATTCTATTACGGCGAGATGATTAACATGACCAAAAAGACATCTAAGAAATCAGGAGGGCATGCGACCAGGCCCAAGTTCAGGGACTCAAAGATATTTGATATCCCGACTTACGCACAGACAGAGGAGTTCACCAGCGCGGCGGCATGCTCCATGATGGCGCTCAAGTACCTAAACAAGAGCCTCAAGCTCAAGAAGGAGCTCGAGTTCGAGATATGGCAGGAGGCCGTGCACGGCAGCGTCTGGCAGGGATCACGCTACGGGATAGCCTATTCGCTAGCAAAGAGGGGAGCGAAGCCACAGATAGTCAGCAATGTCAAGGACGAGGGCTACGAGAAGAGGCTCGCTGTCTACGAAGGGGTCAACCTCGACACACTCTCAGCCTCGTTCAACGAAATCAGGAACAAGGCGAGGGAGATGAAGATAAGAGAGGAACACGGCATCACTACGATAAACATGATAAAGAAGCACCTCAACTCCAGCAGGATACCGATAGTTCTGGTCAATGGGAGCATGATAAACCCCTATTTGGAGGCCGGCCCCCACTGGGTCCTGGTGAAGGGGTATGACAAGGACACGTTCTACGTCAACGACCCCTATTCGGACAGCACCATAACTATGGAGCCAAACATGTTCAAGGAGGCCCTCGGCTTTGAGAACGAGTACCACATGATCAGCGTCAGCGCCAGGAAGTAACTGGCGGCTTTTCCTGAACGGAATCTTTATAAGTAAGCCATCTCTATTAACGTAGAGTCTCTTTGCTGTGGTAGCATGAAGAAAAGCCCCCTTGTGGTAATAATGATGCCGAACCAGAACTCTGCGAGCTTGGCCTACAAGGGGAAATCCATAATGATGTCATGTTTGGAGTCATTGAAGAAGACCAGGTACGAAAACTACAGGGTGGTTGTCGCAGACAATGGGTCCAGTGATAACAGCAGGCAGATGGCCTCCAGGTTCAAGGGTGTTGAATTCCTGGTCAAGAAGACGCGGGAGGAGTATGGGGGGATCCCGAGGACCAACAACTTCGCCATCCGCTACATTGTCAGGAGGTACAAGCCGGAATATATAATGATGTTCAACACCGACATGATAGTAAAGGATCCATTGTGGCTCCAGAGGATCGTGGACCTTGCGGAATCCGACGAGGATATAGGCCTTGTCGGGTGCAAGCTGCTCTACCCGAACGGTAGGATACAGCATGCTGGGATAATAACTAGCTCATTTCCGGTGAACGTGGGCCGGGGCGAGCCGGATAGGGGGCAGTACGATTACATAAAGGAGGTCGATGGGGTTACAGCCGCGCTTGTGCTGATAAGGACCAGCATGCTCAGGAAGGTCGCGCTATTCGACGAACTCTTCTACAACGGATTCGACGACACGGACTTTTGCCTTAGGGTTAGGGAGGCGGGTTACAGGATAATGTACATCGGCAAGTCAAGCATAATACATCTTGAGGGTTTCGCGTCAGGCCAATCGCTCAACCAGTCCATGAGGGACAAATCATTCTATGGCCACCAGACGGCCTATGCCTATTACATATACAAGAACCTCCATGGGCTCGACAGACTGAAGGCCCTGATCTCGCTTTTCGGAAGGGGCCTGACGATGTATGGAATCGACACAGATACCGGATCTGGAAAGGCAAAGCACATAAAGTTCAGGGACAGGCCCCTGTGGAGGATCGGAGTGTGCCTCAAGGCGCTATCTGACGGCAGAAGGATCTACAGGATGCACCGCAGGCCGCCCATGGCGTTCTAGAAGATCGGGCCGTATCTGGTGTCGTTTTCAGGATCCACTCCAAAGTAGCTCGTTATGGTGGGCTCTATGTTGTAGACATAGAGCTTCCTCTTTTTTATGGCGCCGTAGTCCAGCTTTGAACCGTAACCCACAACCCCGAATATCCCCTCTCTCAGGTGGTCCCCGCTCTTTGCCATCTCCGGCTTCATGAACAGCTTGCCGCTCTTTTGGTACCCGAATGCATCCATTATGTATCCTTCCTTTATCTCGGCCATGACATCAGGGGCTATGAATAGCTTCGTGTCCTCGTAATAGTCGTCTGCATCGAAGACGTTCACCACAAGGGGCTTGCCGTCCTCGTCCTTTATCCCCTTAAGCTCGGCCATCAGCCTTCTTTTCAGGGCTGGCTTCTCGTGCCTCTTTACGGTGCCTTTCTCGAACCTGTCGTCGTTTATGTATATCGTTGTTACCGGACAGTTTGCTATGCTTGCGAACGCGACTGTGTGCTCCATATCGTAATCGAAGTCATGCAATCTGGTGTAATCCTCCGATGATGTTCCGGTGAGTGTCGCTGATATCGCCCCCTTCACTATCTTCTTCCCGAAGCTCGGCAATTTGTCGTAGACCCTCTTCCTCAGTTTGCTCTTGAGGAGGCTCTCGCGGAGCTGGTACTTCATCGTGCCCGATGACTCGCCCTTCAGGCCGCTCTCTATGGCCTGCTTCGGCTTCGCGTAGCCATTGTTTATCAGCCAGCCGTTCATCAAGAACTTCTTGTGTATGGGCTGCTCGCCATGGTCTGAGAGCACCATGACGGTTGCGTCCTCTTTCTCGGCCCTCTCGTGCGCCCATAGCAGGAAATCAGAGATTCCTTCATAGAGCGGGAGCATGCAGTCTGCCCATTCGGGCTTGTTCAGCGAAAAGTGGCCCATCCTGTCGGTCTCCGTGAAGCACACGAAAGACAGGTCATAGTCGTTCTTTTTTATCAGCTCCTTGCTCAGCTTTGCCCTTGTTTCTATCGCCTCGAGGTACTTCTTCGAGGCCTGCCTGAGCGTGATTGACTCGCTCTTTATCTGCTGCTCTATGTCGGGTTCCCCTGTGTAATGATACCTTGCGGCTGCCTTCTTCATGGCCTCGGAGTTGAACCTTGCGGGAAGCGGAAAACCGGTTATCATGTCAACGTTCCTGTCCTCCTGAGGCCTGACCAGCATTGCCGGAGTCATGACCAGGCTCTTTATCCCGTGCCGTGAGAGCTTTGTCCAGAAAGGCTCGCGCACATTGGGATCGTAGAAGACAACGGTTTTGGTGTAGTTCGGTTCCATCCTCAGGAACTCAGGAACCCCGTGCATCCCCGGCCTGAATCCGGTGTATATGCTTGGCCATGAAGGGCCTGTCATTGGCGGCAGTGTCGACTCCAGGTCGGTAAAAGCGCCAGACTCCATGAACTTCTCGAAGCCGCCCAACCTGCGTTTCTTGCGGAAGTCGTGTATTATCCATCCGGCTCCTGCATCTATCCCTATCACGTAGAGTTTCTTGTTTGCCCTCTTTTTTGCCATCTCGTCCATCTTTTGCATGCGGCTGTCTATCTAGTTATCTTGAATCCTTTCACAGACTCGTAGAGTTCCCTTGCGTGGCTGTTCTTATCGAAGTGCTCTCTTACTGGCTTTATTTTCTGCTCCAACAATTCGGCAACGTATGACTTCAGGTCCATTGGATGGAGTTTGCCCGCCTTGTATGCATCTACAAGAGACCAGTAATTCTCTGCCTGCAAGTCTCCCCCAAATTTCTTTGGCCTCTCTATAGTTATTGGCTTGCTGAGATCGTCCAGCAGTATCAGTTCCAGGTAGTTGAATAGCGGGTTGCCTTCCACGATCTTTTCCGGACAATACGCACTATTTACCTTTGATTTAATTTCTTCTTTACTGTCGTGCATGTATACCGCGCTCTTTGGGCTCGATTTTGACATCTTGTATTCCATGTGTAGCTCCTTGTTTGCGACGGCCTCAGGAGGTAGCCCTTGGAGGCCGAGGACTAGGGGATGGTGAGCGGCGACAGGTTTCTTCCACTCGTATTTATCAGAAACCTCCCTTGCCAGAATGTTTGCCCTCCTCTGGTCCATCCCCAGCTGGCATATGTCTATGTCCATTTGGAATATGTCAGTTACTTGCATTGCTGGGTAGAATAATTGTGCTGCAGACAGGCTTTCCCCCTCCTTCCGCCCCATTATAGTTGTGGCCCTTTTTATCCGGTCTAAGGTTGTCCCCTTTCCCACCTTCATGAATCGATCCCAGTATTCTAGGTCGTCCATGAGGTCCTTTGCCCATATTATCTCCACTTTCTTAGGGTCTATGCCGCAGGCGCCCCATACCTCCACGAAGTACTGGCCGGCCTTCCGTATCTTTTCGAGGTCGCCTTCCAATTTGTTGTTTATGAAGGCAAAGTAGTCAGCGAGGTATAGCTTAACCTTTATCCCAGCGCTTAGCATCCGTTTTACATTCCTGGCCCTCAAGAGACCAAAATGTATGGGCGCAATACCAGAGGGCTCAAACCCGTCGTAGGCCACAGGATGGTCGTTGGATTCAAAAAGCCCCTTCAGTTCCGCTTCTGTCACTATCTCCTCTGCGAAGCTCTTGATTATGTTTATCTTGGACTCGACATCCATGCTTTTATTATGTAGCTAAAGCCTTTAAAACAAACAGAGCAGAGGGCCAACGGGAGGGTATAAATAGAGCAGAGGAGAACTCTAGAGATAGGGCTTAGTGGTATATTTGGACCAGGATAATGGTATAAGAAACAGGGTTGCTTACGGGCTCTCCCGGAAGTACATAGCAGGCAGCACCACCTCTTCGATGCTCAAGAAGGTCAGGGAGGTCAATGACCGCGGCTGGCATGCCACTGTCACTCTGCTGAATGACCATGTCAGCGACCAGAGCAAGGCGAGGTACAACACCAACGCGTACGCGCAGGTGCTCAGGGAGCTTACGAGGCTGCACCTCTACTCTGACATATCGGTCAGGCCAAGCCAGCTGGGCTACAGGCTCAACGGGGAGGCGTTCATCGCCAATCTGTCGCAGCTTGGGAAGCTGGCCAATGGGGGCGGGACAAGGATCTGGCTCGAGCACGAGGAGGGCGCCGACCAGAGGGAGGTTGCGGTACTGTACAAGCGCATGAAGAAGGGGATCGGCCTTGGTATAGAGGTCAGACCGGGACAGGGAGGCAGCGACATAGAGGAGTTCGTCGGTTCCGGTGACTCGGTTAGGGTGTGCTACGACAACAGGTTCAAGCACGAAGACAGCACGAAGCTGTATTCCGGACTCGTAGACAGCCTGTCTTCCAAGAAGGCCAAGATTATCCTTGCGTCAAATGACACCCGCTGGATGCGCAGAATGGTCAGGGGGAACGAATCGTACAGAAAGTCTTTAATGTTTGAAATCCCATTAGGATATAGCGTACGCAGGCTCAATGGGCTTGCGAAGGGGCGTGATACCTTGAGCTTTTACGTTCCCTATGGCAAGGACTGGGCCCCATACATAGTCAACCGTCTTGCAGAGGGCAAGATGAGGGGCATAGCGGCCAAGCTTCTAGGAAAGATAGATGATGAGATAGATGGCAGAGGAGCGCAAGACGCATAGTTCTAGACGCGTATCACTTGTCACAGGAGCCACCAGCACGCTTGGCGTTGAGGTGGTCAGGCGCCTCATGAAGAGGGGGGACGAGGTCAGGGTGGTGATACGGCAGCACCCGGAGCACAACCAGGAATGGAAGGGTCTCCCTTCGGGCGTTAAACCATACGTTGCAGATCTCTCGTTCCCCTCAGCTGACACCTTCAAGATACTCAGGGAGGCATGCGAGGGTGTCAACACCATATTCCACTTCGCCTCCGCAAACAGACCCACGACGAGGAAGTTCTCCAAGTACGTGGAGATCAACGTGATAGGCACAGAGAACCTCCTCAGGGCGTTCATGGAGTCAAACCCGTCAGATGCACATGTGCATGTCATCTACTCCAGCAGCACTGCGGTATACGGCTACAACAGGCCGGGCGAGACCTTGACCGAGGATTCCAGAACAGCACCGGTCACGCCCTATGGGGAGAGCAAGCTCATGGGAGAGCACGTGATAAAGGCCTTCGCATCGGCAAACAAGAGGGTCGGGTACACAATATTCAGGATAGGCATAATGTACGGGGGCAGCTACGACGTGTCGTTCAACAAGGTCTTCCGCATGCTTAAGGAGGGCCGCATGAAAATAATAGGCGACGGCGGGAACCACCTATGCCTCGTAAATGTCAACGATGCGGCAGAGGCAATAGTGATGGCCTCGGAAAGCCCAAAGAGCCGCAACAAGACCTACAACATGACAGACGGGGTCAAGTACACGCAGAAGGAGCTCATAGGCCTTGCCTCCAAGTTCCTCGGGCTCGACATGCCTAAGGGCAAGATAAGCAAGTTCCTGGTGAAGATGATGACGGTTGGAAGGAGCTTCGACGACGCACAGCTCCAGTTCCTTCTCAGCGACAGGATAGTGAGCGTGGAGAGGGCCAAGAAGGAGCTAGGCTTTAGGCCGAAGCGCAGCATAGAGATAGAGGGCAAGAGCATGGTGAACGCCTTCCTGAAGGGACATGGCGCCACAATGGCAATAGAGGAGTGAACATGAAAATGGGAAAGGTCGAGCTGTACATAAACGAGACGCTTGAGAGGAAGGGCGCGATGCTCTTCAGTCTGATAGACCCGATGGACTACAAGTCTGAGGATCATGCGGTCAAGACCGCAACAGAAACAGTGAGGGGCGGGGCGGACCTTGTCCTCCTTGGAGGCAGCATAGGGGTTCAGGGCGGCATACTCGATAGGGTGGCCAAGGCGATAAAGGACGAGATAGACGTCCCGCTGGTGATCTTCCCAGGGAACATAGGCACCATATCCACCAACGTGGACGCGATATATTTCATGAGCCTGCTCAACTCCAGGAACCCGTACTGGATAACGCAGGCCCAGATGCTTGCAGCGCCTGTGATAAAGAAGGCGAGGATAGAGCCCCTGCCGGTGGGTTACATAGTCGTGCAGCCCGGGGGCACTGTCGGATGGGTGGGCGACACCAACTTCGTGCCCAGGGAAAAACCCATGATAGCGGCTGCGCTTGCCGTCGCCGGAGAGTTCATGGGCAACAGGATAATCATAACTGATACTGGGTCCAACCCCCAGGCCCACGGGTTTGGTCCTGTGCCTAAGGAGATGATAAGGGCTGTCAAGTCCTCGATAAGCGTGCCCTACATAGTGGCCGGGGGCGTGAAGGACACAACGCAGCTCAGGGATGCATACGCGGCTGGGGCCGACATAGTTCAGGTTGGCAGCGCATTCGAGAGCATCAGCGACACCTACAAGAAGGCGCTTTCATTCTCTAAGGTCGTGAAGGAGGAGGGCGCAAAGAGAGTCGGAAGATAAGATGAAACACGAGCTGTCCATGCTCGAGCTCCTGGTCCTTGCAAAAGAGCTCAATGCAGTGAAGGGTTATCACATAGACCAGTTCTACCAGCTCGGCGAGCGGAGGTTCAGGATCAGGCTGAGCTCGAGGGAGGGCAAGGTGAACTTGAACATAGAGGTTCCGGATTACATTGCGCTGTCAAGCTCTGGGGAGGTCAGCGAGGAAGCGACAGGGCTGGCGATGGCGGTAAGAAAAAGGGTCTCCGGGGCCAGGATAACAGGCGTATCGCTGCTGAACAACGACAGGATAATCAGGATCGCCTTCGACAGGAAGGAGTCGGGCGGAAACATAATACTCGAGATGTTCGGTAGAGGCAACCTCATAATTACAGACGACAAAATGGAGATATCGCTGGCGCTCCAGACCCATGAGTTCGCTGACAGGTCAGTACGGAAGGGGGAGACCTACAAACCCCCGAAGAGCGAAACTGTCGAGCTGACTGACATGAAGGCGGTTGATGGGGTATTTGGTTCGATCGGAACGGCCCAGGGAAGCGACAGGCTGATAGCATATCTGTCGAGAAGGCTTGGGCTCGGGGCGATGTACATTGATGACGCGATAAGGAGGCAGAAGCTCGACCCCAAGGTGAAGATAAAGGACGTTGACAGGAAAAGCCTTGATGGCATAAGAAGGAGGGTGGCCGGGATACTGGAAAATTCCGGGAGCTCGATACTCTACTTGAGGGATGGGAAGCCGGAGGATGTGGCGCTCGCTGAGATAGAGAAATACTCGGGGCTTGAGATGAGGAGGATGCCGCTGAACGAGGCGGTGGAAGCGCTCTACACCTCGTCTCCGAGGGCAGAGACAGAGAAAAGCGCAGACGTGGAAAGGCTTGAGGCCAGCATAAGCAGGCAGGAGGAGATCATAGGCAAGATGGGGGTCGAGGAGGCCGAATGCAGGGCCAAGGGAGACTTCATATCGGCTAATGTTACCAAGATCGGGGCGCTGATAAAGGCAGCCTCTGACAAGAGGGTCGGGGAGGATGAGCTTGCCAAGGTTGCGGGGGGCATCAAGGTGAAAAGGATAGACAGGGCCAAGAGGGCCATAACGATAGAGGTGGAGGAGAGATGAGGGTGGTATTCTTGGGAACTTCAGGGTCTGCCCCAACAAAGGCGAGAAACCTGCCGGCTGTGGCGCTGGAGCACGAGGGGGAGGTGCTTCTTTTCGACTGCGGGGAGGGAACCCAGAGGCAGGCCATGCACCATTCTGTCAACATATCTAAGATATCAGCAATATTCCTCACGCATGCGCATGGCGACCATATAATAGGGATAGCCGGGCTGATAAGGACGCTCGCGCTGAACAAGAGGACGGGCCTGCTCAAGATCTACATTCCCGAGGGACAGGAAGGGGCGGTGAGGAGCCTGATAGAGTTCGACAACGCGCTGATAGGCTACCCAATTCAGGTCATAACGATAAAGGGCGGCGTGGTTCACAAGGGCGATGACTACACGGTCAGCGCGTTCCGGGTAAACCATACCATAAAGTGCTACGGATTCGCCTTCGCGGAGAATGACAAGCTCCACTTCATGAAACAGAAGGCGGATGCACTTGGGATAAGGGGTAAGATGTACTCAGAGCTTACAAGAAAGGGCCATGCAGTGGTAAACGGGAGGAGGGTATCGCTTGCATCGGTAACGACAAAGGAGAGGGGAAGGAAGGTTGTATATGCTACCGATACCAAGCCATGCAAGGCAACCAAAGATGCCGCTGAAGGGGCAAACCTGTTGATACATGAGGCGACCTACTCCGAAAGGTACAGGGAGCAGGCGGTGGAGAGAGGCCACGCAACTGCGCTCCAGGTCGCAAAAATGGCCAAGGCTGCAAAAGTTAATATGCTTGCTTTGACTCATATAAGTGCAAGATACAGGGATCCGAAGGAGCTTCTTGACGAGGCGAGATCGGTCTTCAAGAACACGAGGATAGCGGAGGACGGAATGCGGATTGAGTTATAATAGGGGCTCGTAGTCGAATGGTAAGACGTCACGTTGACAACGTGAAGATCAGGAGTTCGATTCTCCTCGGGCCCACTTTTGCCCATAGAGTGTAGTCATGCAAGTGACCTTCCATAGACAACGCCGCTTACAGGGCGTTTTCCATCCATGAAAAGGCCCTTTATCATTCCCTCTTTCGCCATTCCTATGGTCCTGTTGAATTCCTGAACGGCCTTGTTATCCGACTCTACGAATGCCATGACCTTCTTGATGCCTGACTTCTTGAGCGATGAGAAGAGTGAAAAGCAGATCCTCCTTGCAACACCATGGTTCCTGTAGCGTGGATCCACGGCCAAATCGAAGAGGCGTATGTGGTCGAAGTAACCGCCGCCGAAGCCAAACGGGTAGGAGAGTGCCAGTCCGACTATCCTTTCTTCTGATTCTGCAACCAGGCAAAGCTCCTCGTTGTCGGCCAGCCAAGACCTCAAGTTCGCAACTGTGTAGTCCTTGCCTAGGAGCCTGAATATGTCTCGGTGGCGCATGAGGCCGGCTATCTGCTTCGTGTCGGAGACCATTGCGCGCCTTACCTTGAAAGTCTGGGTCATCAGTCAGGTTTACTTGCTCAACAATTATAACGGTTTCCAGAGCAATGCCCAAGCATTTAAATACCAGTTAGACAATCCTTATGGTGGTGCTTAGATGAACAAGGGCTGGATAGTCTGGATCGCACTTGTCATAGTTGTTGCAGTAATCGTCTACTTGTACACCGGCTTCAAATTCCTGAATACGGCGCCCAAGACGACCACATCGATTGTGACCACGACAAAGGCCTCGACCACAGTTGCCTACACGACATCTGTTCAGCCGCACCTTGACAACTGCTCCAATCTCTTCGTTCCTGGGGGAGTGGCATACTCCTCTACCAATGTAACCTGCCATTGGAGCGGCGGGATTTTGGGAATATGGGTGCAAGCAGGGAAAGCTTACAACACCACCTTCACCATACTAGGGGCCAACGGAAAGACCTACCTGAAGGGCCCATTCTCCTACAACAACGTGACGTTCTACTCCAATGTCACCCTTCCAGCCCAGAACTACACAGTCTCTCTTGCAGTAGGACCGGAAACAGGCACTGGAGGGAATCCATTCGTAAAGCTGAACCTCACCACAGTGCTGCCCCATATCGTATATTCCGGCGTTTACAATGCAAACTTCAGCAACGGGAAGTACACGGGATGGAACGTGAGCGGTTCCGGATTCGGGGAGGGACCGCTGAACATAACCTACGCAGACTCTAACACGGTCAACTGCTATTTCGGGAGCCCATGGAGCAACTATCCGGGAACTTATTTCGCCACCACCTACACTTGCGGCATATCGGTGGCGCCCGGCAACCTGACGTCTGAGGAGTTCAGGGTTAATCCAAAGGAACCGTTCCTAAACTTTAGGATGGTAAGCCCAGACGACAGCCTGATATACGTTGAGGTCTTCCAGGTCAACGGGAATGCGGTGGTGTTGGGGCACTTCAACACTTACAATATATCTGTCGGGCCCAACGTAAGCTCCACTTTCGCCAACGTATCGCTTCCGCTGACGACCCTTGCAAACAAGGTGGTCAGGATAAAGATCGTGGCTGCAACTGTTCAACCACAAAGATATATGGCGATAGGGGACTTCTCGCTTGCAAACCTTCCGCATAGCGATACCGGGGTCGTCTCTCAGGTGAACATAACTAGGGGCAACTGAACTACTTGCTGTCCTTCTTGGCCTTTTCAAGGATCTTCTTCCCCAGCTCTGCCCTGCCGTTCAAGTGGTCTAACATCGCCTTCTTGTCCTCGGGGCTCATGACCTTTTCCAGCATGTACCTGGAGTAGTCTATCGATGTGTTGGAGATGTCCATCAGCACCGACTGCAATTCCATGGGCTTGAGATTTATGTCCCTGGTCGGCTTGATTATCTCTATCCCGGCTGGGGCGTACTTGAATGCCACTCCGACGAGCGGCTTGAAACCGGTAAACAGGACCGTCACTGTACCGCTTGTTATGAAGATGCCATCCTTCTCCAATGGCTCTTCCACGGTGCCGTAGCAGTATACAAGCCCTGGCTCCTTCATCAGCCTCTCGTTTATCAGGTCGGTCATCAGCGGCTGCAGCTTCTCCTTCTCCGTGTGCCGCATATCAAAGTAGAGCCTGACCAGGATGCCACCCTTGGCCAGGGTCTCCTCGGTTATCTTGTCAACATCGGATTTGGCCATTCGATCGCTGTGATTAGGTTGTGGGTCCGCAATCATAGATTGCTGGATATCCACTTCTTGAGCGCCTCCCTGGGAACCGCACCTACGTTCATTCCCTTGACCTCGCCGTTCTTGATGAGCAGCGTGGTAGGTATGCTTGTCACGTTGTACTTCTGCACAACGCGCTCGCACTCGTCGGCGTTTACCTTGACGAACTTTATCTTGCCTTCGTATTCCTTTGACACCTCATCTATGACCGGGCTGTACATCCTGCAGGGGCCGCACCACTCTGCCCATATATCCACGATCACAGGGGTCTTTGAGTCGAGAACCTCGCTGTCAAAAGTCGAATCCGACACGTTTGTTACTGCCATAAAAATACCATTATAATTTGGCGTGAAACTTATAAATAGGTATTGAAATTAGTTGGCGCGGATATGGACATTTCCCGGCACTGCGGCGCCGTTAAGCCCAAAATATCTCTGCACGTCAGCTGCCCTGCCTTGCCTATCATCAAGCAGGTATATTGATTTTAGGAGCTCTGCGGCCGCGGTTATCGATTCGTGCTTCCTAACCTGGTCGTCCCTCTCCTCGATAAGCAGGCCGTTTACGGCTTTCTGCTCATCGTCCTTTTCGATCCTGCTCTGCAGGTCAGCAAGTATGCCCCTGGATTTCTGGAATGCCTGCTTGAGGAGGGATTCGGCCGCCTTGAGCTCGACGGCCCCCGGCGCGGAGCCCCTGAGGCTAACCGGCGAACTGATGGCATTCTCCATCAGGGCTATCCTAAGCTCAGAGTTGAACTTGGAGTACAATGAACTTCTTTCCCCATTACTTTCGGAGTTCTGGGGCCTCTTAGCTGGTGCAACTGCCTGCATGTTTATCGGAGATAATTGGGCATGGAATAATATTTAAGCCTGATTATTCTTGTTCGGGATGAAAAGTGATTTAAATCATGGCTGAGAATTCGGTGCGTGATGAGCAACGCTGCCGAGCCAAAGGGCGATGAGGATGATCTTGAGTGCTGAGTATATGCGTAAGATATCGAAAGTAATGGTGAAGAGGCTGGTCAACGGCAAGGGGGGGGTCATGATAAGCGATTCTGCCGCCTCCGCAATCGCCGCGCTGCTGGAAAAGAAGGCCAGCAGGATAGCGAGGTATGCCGTAAAGAGGGCGAAGTCGAAGAGGAGGGATACGGTAATGGCGGAGGACATAGAGAGCTACAGGGTGAGGTTCGGGGATTGAGTGGCCGAGAGTCCTGAGCTTTCGAGAAAGGAAAACGGGGACGTGAGGTTGGACTACACGGTCGGAGGGGTAAGGAAGACAAGGCTCTGGGAGCCTAGGGGGAAGGACGCCCTAGAGACGACATTCAGTGCTGAAGGAGCGATCCTGTTGCAGAAGACCGTTGAGACGGGCAAGATAGAGGAAAGGGTGAGTGAAACCCTGTCTGATTCTGGGACCGGAAACCCGATCGTGGTCGCCTATTCTAAAATCGTGTTCGACAAGGCCTGCCCTTGGTGCACCAAGCACGACCTTGTCAGGTTCGCCGAGGCCTACAGGAGCAGGGGTGACGTACCGATAGTTCCGATCTACTTCTGCAGGGCATGTAGGGGGCGCAGCTATCACCTCACAGATGATTATCTGACATACCTGATAGAGACCAACCCCAATATGTTCGAGGTCAAGGATGTGGAGCGCTTCCAAAACGAGAGGGATTCATTTGTCACCGAGATTAAGGCCTACATTATAAGTAGTTTTGCTTCCAAAAAGGTCAAGAGGATAACGTAGGTGTTTTTGTGGCTGGAGTTTGGCTTTCTGAGATATATGGCAAGGAGATAATAACCAATGGCGGGAGGAAGCTCGGCAAGGTTGAGGACCTGATACTTGATTTTGAGAACGGAAGCGTATCGAGTCTCCTGCTCGTCAATGCCGATGAGCTCATAAGGAGCGAGAACACGGCAAGGCAGCTCGCCAAGAACAGCGTCAAGTACCAGAGAGTAAGGAACCTGGACAACACGATAATAGTCAGCGAAGAGCTCCCGCCAAGATAGACCCCCTGCGATTGGCCCTGTTCAGCCGGTTATTGACCCAAAGCTCGTGGTAGGCATAATCCCACCTGGCGGGTATGCTCTGGCCCTTGCCCATTGCGTTATAGAAGTCATGCTGGCAGCCCAAGAAAATGGACCTAGCGTGAGATACTGTGTCGATGAGTAAGTTCCAGAAGTGAATGTGAAGGGCGTGCGGGTATAGTTGTAGTAATAAGTTCCGGATGAGGCAGACTGCCATGCCACCCCGTCTATTCCTCCCCAAGCGAATAAGTTTGGTGTGGAGCTGCCTGTGCCACCCGCAGAATAAGTGCCGTATTGTATGCTTCCTCCGAACAGGTCCACTGACAACCCGTGGGAAAGTGAATTTGTCCCATCCATGAGACTAAATGCCTGATACGATCCGCTTCCTCCGGTTGCTGCATTCGTAGTCAGATAGGCTTCTCCTATGATCGGTGCCGAGATTCCCGTAGTATTAGCCACCTGAACCCAGTGGCTGCTGGATGAACCGCCACCCTTGATGATTATGCGATTTGCAACGTTAAAGGTATCCTGTCCGACAGTTCCCACATTGCTCGTCCATCCCCCTGGTAGGGATAAACCTGCAAAGTTTGAATATATGGTAAACACACTTTTCCCGTTGTCGAACTTTGCATACTGACCAGTGGAGCATCCGCTCATCGTGTTAGAGGGGTTGGTGCAGGTCCACTGGGGCGCCTCGCCTGCATATAGACCATCGTAGTCCATCGTGTTGGAGAGGAAGGTCATGTTGATTACAACATTTGAGTTGGCCGCTATCCCTCCGGCGATGTTGACCCAGAACACTGCGTTCGTGCTGCTTATTGTGTTGCATCCGCTCTCGCACCAGGAGTACAGTTCGGTTCCTCCCTGGTAGAATCTTATGTTTCCCAGGTCAGACGCCTCGTTCGCAGTATAGAGGCTGTTCTGAGGATTGAAGTATATCATCTGCTGGAAGTTCGACCCAGTACCTGCAACCGTGTTGGCATTCGTCACTGTTATCGGAACCTCTGCGACATAACCCACGGTTGGACCTGTTCCACCGCTGGCCACATATGCCTTAAGGTTGGCGATCATCTGTTCGATTCCTGTCCGGTACTGCGTGTTGTAGCGTATCCATATCGACCCGGTGAAGGCCTTTCCTATCTGTCCCACCGCACCCGGGCAGTTGAAGTTCAGCTGCGCGGTCTGACCTGAACTCACGGTAACCCCTGGCATCGAATTGAACGCCGCGGGTGATGTTGAATTAGAAGAGCATGCGGTTCCAGTTATTGTTACCGTCTGGCCTACCTCCCCTATAGTCGCGCTCAGCGCTCCGGATGAGTAAAGCTGCAGACCGGTGCACTGCCATCCGGACAGCGCAACGCAGGCGGACGCGCCTCCTGATCCAGTGCCGTTGAAGACTCCAAGTACGAACAATGCCGCAATCACGATCGCGATTATTAGTATGCTCCAGCCATATGTCATCAGGTATTCCATGGCAGATTGGGCTCTCTGCATAGTACCATATAGGGTAGTAACTTTTAAAGGCATTTGGAGGAGGATAGGCGTGCCTCGTCAACAAATGAAAATATGCCCATTTGGGGCATCAGAATAGGTCAGCCCAGCATCGTTGCGTTTGCTGGCAGGCTCTCCACCACGGACTTTGAGGAGCTGTTGATCAGGCTTGTCATGTGCAGGTTCACGGACAGGCTTTCACTCACTGATGGGACAGAGCTCCTTCTGCTTCCGTTCTGGTAGCTTCCGGAAGCTATGCTGTAGCTGCTGATGTTGAGGTAGAGCGGTATCCGGTAGCTGGGCTGAATGCAACCATTCAGTCTCTCTGTGCTATTGATTATGACACCGGATTGGTTGGTGGACGATATGGAGTTCATTGAGATGGCTATGCATGATATTCCGTTGTAGCTGGAGTTGGAGTATGCAAGGCTCCTTGATGATGAGTTGGACAGCGCGCCGAGGAGCACAGATAGCGCGAATGTGGATGAGTTGAACTCCGTTCGAACGGTCTGGCAGGTGTATCTGCTGGTCGTGGCATTTGAGATGCATGCATATGAGCTACCGTTCCCAGAGTAATAAACAGCCGTCTTGAAGGTATTGGTTCCATTGTAGAACACTGACGTGACCGAGAGGGCCGAGTTGTTGTAGCGCTCGTACTGGGAGGTCAGGTTGCCCGACAGTGGAGTGGGCGTGGTTGACAGAGCAGTGTAGATCGATCCGGAATAGTTGGCCGTGAACTGCTGCTGTTGCGGATAGGCCGAGAGCTTCGATATCAATGCTTTTGCGCTCGACTCGAATGCACCGTTATTGCTGTTGGTATTGGTATTTATCTGGGGTATAGATGTTGACGTATATGGTGGATGCACAGGCTTGTAGGCATTCCCGGATATGGCAAACCACCCTATGGCTCCAACCACGAGTATTACGACAATCACCGCAGCCGCCATAACGGGGAGGCTCATCCCACTTTTTGGGGCGTTCTTTGAATGCTCATGCTCTGTTGTGTGTATTGTTTTTTCAGCCAAGTTAAAGCACCGCTTATTATACCATATAATTGGATGGAAGGTATTTAATAGGGTGGCGCTTTGTTCAGCACATCTCTCGACCACTTCCCTTATTCGCCGAACAGGGCAAAATTAATAAGCGTAAGTGAGAGACTATCTCTAGGACGGGGGTTCCATGGCCGATGCCGCGCTTGCTTCAATAATAGAGAGATTCGACTCCTTCTTCGATTCCTACTATAGCGAGGCCATATCAGACATGATAATAGGCTTTCCGGAGGTCAGGAGCCTCAAGGTCGACATAAAGGAGCTGGAGAAGTTCGACCCCGAGCTGGCAAGCGAGGCAATAGAGAGGCCCGATTACATAATGGAGGCCGCTGATGAGAGCCTCAGGAAGAGGCTCAGCGATATCGAGCTGGGCGACCACGAGGTTCACGTCAGGTTCTTCGGGCAGACGATAAACACTCCGCTTGTCCAGGACGTTGGGTCCAGGTATATCAGCAGGATGATAATGCTTGACAGCCTTGTCATCAAGAGGTCGGAGATAAACCCCAGGGTGAAGAGGGCGCTCTACAAGTGCAGCTTCTGCGGGGCCACTGTCGCGGTCAAGGGAAGGGAGGAGGTTCCTGATGTCTGCCCGCAGTGCAAGAGGAGGTCGATGAAGCAGGAGGAGGGCGCATCGAGCTTCGTGAACTTTCAGAGGATAGCCGTGCAGGACCCGTTGGAGAAGCTGAAGGGCAATACGCCGACATGGCAGCTCGAGGTCTGGATACAGGACGACCTTGTCAATACAGTGCTTCCAGGGGAGAGGGTCGAGATAACCGGGGTGCTTAGGATAAGGCAGAAGAGGAACGCCAAGGGCAAGGCGGACAAGGATCTATACGTGATGTTCCTAGAGGCGGTTTCAGTGGTGCCGAAGCAGAAGGAGTTCACAGACATACCGATCAGCGAGGAGGAGGAGAGGGAGATAAGGACCCTGGCAAAGGACCCTGAGATATTCCAGAAGATAGCGAGGTCGATAGTGCCCTCGATATACGGATACGGCGAGATAAAGGAGGCTGTGGCCCTGCAGCTCTTCGGCGGCACAGAGGGGAAGACTCTTGTTGATGGAGGCGCGATAAGGAGCGACATGCACCTTCTCCTCATCGGTGACCCGGGAAGCGCAAAGACGAGGATTCTACAAGCAGTCTCCAGGATCGTCCCGAAGGGGATATACGTGAGCGGAAAGTCCATCACCGGTGGTGGAATGACCGCTGTCGCAGAGAGGGACGAGTTTGCAGAAGGAGGGTGGACACTGAAAGCCGGAGCGCTAGTTTTGGGTTCCGGGGGAATCGTCGCCATAGACGAGTTCGACAAGGTAGGTGATGACGACAGGGCATCACTCCACGAGGCGCTGGAATCCCAGACGGTTAGCGTCGCCAAGGCAGGCATCATAGCAACATTCAGGGCCAAGGCTGCGGTGCTGGCCGCCGCGAACCCGAAGTATGGAAGGTTCGACCCGAATGCCTATCCGGCAGAGCAGTTTGACATACCGACCACCCTGCTCTCCAGGTTCGACCTAATCTTCCCGATAAGGGACACGATGGACGAGACCCAGGACAAGAGCATAGCCAAGCACATACTTATGCAGCACGAGGCGGCAGGCTCCAAGATCGCTGATATAAAGGACTACAAGCAGGTCGAGGCGCCCCCGCTGGACCATGAGCTGCTCAGGAAATACATAGCCTACTCGAAGAAGAACATATCGCCGAGGCTGAGCGAGGAGGCCTCCCAGAGGATACAGGCGTATTACATAGACCTGAGGAGGGCCGGGGCGAAGAGCGGCAAGGTGGCGATAACGCCGAGGCAGATAGAGGGGCTTGTAAGGATGGCTGAGGCGAGCGCCAAGTCCAGGCTCGCGGAGATCGTGGAGGTCTCGGATGCCGACAGGGCCATACAGCTGAGCGAGTACATGCTCAAGACGCTCGCCCTTGACAGTGGAAGGGCGCGCGACATAGACATAATACTTACCGGAATGCCCAGGGAGAAGGTCGACAAGATAAACACAGTCATGGGGATCATAAAGAGGCTCGAGGGCGCTGAGGGCAGCGCCAAGATAGAGCGCGTCTATGAGGAGGCCGAGAAGGAGGGGATGGACAGGATGACAGCGGAGAGGTACATAGGCGAACTGGAGAGGAGCGGGGACCTGTTCAAGCCCAGGCAGGGCATAGTCAAGAGCGTCCGCCACGACGAGGATTAGGATTCCGATACCTAACTAAATGGGCTCCTTTATAAGGCGGATTTTGCAGTTTCATTTCCTAAAAAACACTTTGGTGTAGGTACGGGAAATGTTTGATTCGCAAGGGCTTTATATCCCACTTGAGAGTCTGACTTGGTGGTTTGGATGGAAAGGGATTCGGAACATATAAAGGTGGCGAAGAGGGACCTTGAGCTCGCCAGGAAGTACAGGAGCAAGGGCGACATAGCGGTTGCCACGCTCCTCTACAACAAGGCGATATCTGGAGTCATGAGGACCCTCTACCACAGGAAAACAGGCAGGCATGCACCGCCCGATGCATCGCTCGAGTACCTCTCTAGCAGGGCCAGCCTGCCTGACGAGGTGGAGGAATACGTAAGGTCTGTGATGGAACCGGAAACAGAGGCCGAGGAGCTTGAGGCCCTTGAGGTGAACGACACCTACCAGGGTGGAAGCGGTAAGCTGCTCTACATGGACGGCCTCATAAAGAGGCTGCTCGACTACGCCAATGCGTACTGAACGCTTGAGTTAGTGGCCTAGCCTGGGCCTGCTTATTGAGTGGGGGGTGGCGTATTCTTTTCTGTTGCATTCTGGACAGGATGCTTGGCTATGAACTCCTCCAGCGTCTTTGCCTGGATTGCCCTTGCCCCGCCAGATCCCCTTCTTTTATGCAGGTAGTAGGCCGCAATTGCCCCCACGGCTATCACTGCCGCTATTGCTATTATCGCTATATAGTTGGTGCCACGATTCTGGGTTTGGGGTATTGTGGTACTGGAGGTTGTTGATATGGTGGTTGACACGGATGTTGTGATAGGTGGAGCGACCGACTCGAACAGCGCCACGATGGGATCAGTGGGTATCTGGAATGTTATGGAGCAGGAGGTGGAGTTTATGCTGAATGGTTTTATCGGGGTCCAGACAGCAGACTGACTCAGTTTGTAGGGTGCTACAGAGTTAGAGGGAATCGAGCATGAGTAATTCAGTCTCATCGTAAGGGATACAGTCTGGTTGGCCAACGCATTCTGCGCGTTAACGGCAACTACGTTGAATGCCAGCACAGTCCTATTGAACGGCGGGGGCACTATGGAGTTTGTGACATTGGTTATTCTAAGCCAGACTTGAATGAGCGAGTTGGATGAGAGGTTTATTGAACCCAAGCCCTCTAGGCTGACGGTCTCTGGAGTCTGGGTCACATTATAAGTGGAGTTTATCAGGAATGGCGTCCTAGTGGTTGGGGGAACAGAGAAGTCAGGGAAGCCGCATACGGTGAGGTTTACCGTGTGCTCTGCGGGTATGTAAGATATGCGCTTTAGGTCTATAGAGTAGTTGTACTGCCCATTGTCAAGAAGCTGCTGCGAAGATTCCACAAGGAGGGTGTAGTTCTTCCCGTCGACTGTTATCCCGGTGTCGTTGACGCTTATGAAGTTGACCGTGAGGTTGAACCTGGTGCCATTTAGTGCGAAGCTCTCGCTGTTGGGGGTGGTGAGGTTATCGATAAGGTAGCACTCGCCGCTATGTATAACTGTCGGGAGCGCTGATCCGCCGCCCGGTGCGCCACCTGGTGATCCTCCCGGGCTGCCGGAAGACCCGGGTATTGTTGTTGTAGTTGAACTGGAGATTACCGTTACGGTATTGCTTACAGAGCATGCCACGGAATTGGTGCTGGCCGAATCCACCTCATTAAATGAGTAGCTTGTGGTCGAAGCGGGCGATACGGATATGGTGCTTCCTGTTCCTATGCTTGTGCCAGTACACGAGCTTGAAGCAAACCAGTTTATTGTATAAGGTAAAGTCCCTCCAAAATAAAGTGGTGGAGATACAGGGTACCTCTGGTAGCTGTATGCTCCAAATCCCGCACTGCCCAAACTGGTGATTGTTCCTGAATTAGTTGTCCATGAGGTTATCGTGTTAACAGCCAAGACTCCACCGAGTCCCTGATCGTAGAGATCGTAGACCGTCCCGGAACTAGAGCTTGAGCTTATGCTGCCCCCATATGCGTTCACGATATCAGAGCTTCCATCCACAGCTATACCGTATGTGTCGGTGATTCCGTTCGAAGCTATTATTATGTCATTAACTGCATTTACTATGCTGTTACTTGTTGTTATTATCCCATGCGCATGCAAGAACGTTCCTGCCCCATTGGAATATAACCTGCTGTCGAAGATATTTAGTGTTCCGCTCGGGCTTCCTGCTATCGTTGCGCTGTCCCAGTTGCTATTCACTGTAACATTGAACACGTTTGCGCTTATTGGATCACTATTGTCATAATAGTAAATTCCGTCGCTGTGCGCGGTTATTACTACATTTCTCAGAATTGCGTTAGGCATGGCGTATTGGAGGTAGCTACCCCATGGTGCCTGATTTGTTCCCAAGTTTGCCGTCCCTGATATCTGCAGGTCAGATGTTATGGAGTTTGGTGAAGGATGTATTATCGCACCGCTTGTCAACCCTTGCGAACTCTTTATGATGGTGGCTTGCCCTCCACCGTACAGGTTTACATTCGTAACAGTGCCAGTTAGGGAGAGATCTATCCCGCTTCCCCCAAAGTCATAAGCCTCCCCCTTAAGGTATATGTTTTCGTTGGACACCACATTTTCAGCGATTCCGAGTAGAAGATTTCCCCTTATGGTATTGGATATGGAGCTCGCATTGTATCCAATTACCAATCCATTGGAGTATTGCACAAGAACGTCTGGTTGGTTGAACGCCGTCGCTTTAAGGGTTGAGCTTTGGCCCGAATTTATCACAGTGTTGGATTCGGTGAGAAAACCGAAGGCCAGACCCGTATTTACGGTATATGTGAGGCTGTTAGATACTATTGAATTGCTAGTGGCGCTGTCTTCGATATATACATTAGCTGTGAAGGTTCCAGCACCCCATGCCGAGTTTTGGGTGAAGCTTACGGCATTCGAAACTGCGCTCATGTAAGGGCTCGTGTAGCTGTAGACCAAAGAGCCTATGGCGTTGTATATTACTACATTGTATGAATAGAGGCTGGTGCCCGTAGCGCCATATGGCCCCCCGGGGGGATTATTTGGATATTTTTGGTAGCTATATTGGCCGTAACCCACGCTGCCTATTGGACTTATTCCGGCCCCTGGGCATGACGGGCCTCCTGTTGGGGGAGTTGTAGTCGAATTGTAGAAAATCTGGCCATTTCCAGCTGCCATGTTCGTTGCATTCAACGTGCAGCCTCCTGGCGTTATTATGTTAACCCCATAGAGAAATGCGATTGATGGATTCTCGCTTTCCACTCCCGTGTTGTTGCGCTGGTATGCCTGAAGTATGCTATTGACTATTATCATGTTAGATTGTGATGGTGCAATCGCCCTGGTCTCGGCCTGGGGGTTGTTTATGACGCTGTTTGCTGTGAAGTTGGAGTCAAATACGAATATCTTGTTTACGTAAGATGCCCCACCTCCGACATTAAAGGCATCCCACATGGTATTAGAGGTGACGTTGTAGAGGTAGACATTGTTGTTAGCGAAAACTGTATTGGGCTCAGTGTTTAGGTAGACACCATCGGAGTAACCTCCGACATATAGATTTCTAGCAGTGCAGTTTGCCCAGTTTGCATTATCAAAGGCACCAAAAGGAGGGAGTATGTCTGTATATTGTCCCGAGTAACTCTGATTTATGTAGAGACCCATGTCTGCAACTATAGTATTGACGCCGCACTGCATTCCTCCTTTAGTGAACGTCGTGCTACCCTTTGTGATTATTTTTGTCTGGAACTTTCCGGACCCGTAAAGCTTGAGGCCTGTAGTCTTATTTAAGAAAATGGCATTATTGTTTATGTTGTAGGTTTCTGCCTTGAGGTATATTGAGTCCCCCGACAAAAGCGAATTCATTACAGTGATTAGTGCAACACCCTTAGCTACATTGGTGTTGGAAGTCGCATTATAGTAGACTAACATACTGTTGGAATGCTGGACTATAATATCGGGCTGATTTGGATAGCTTATATTTACGGTTAGCAGCTGGTTTTGGCCTGTATCTATTATGCTGTTAGATATTTTCCAGTTTGTACTTTTCAGCATTGGATTTACAGCGAACGTTAGGGAGTTGGTTACTTGCCCAATTGAATTATCGCTTATCGTGATGCTTGCCGTCATGGTGCCTGTTCCGCATCCAGGAACAACCGTGTTGTAGGTAAATGTATTTGACGTGCTTCCGGTTATTCCGGTGTAGAGGCTATTCGCACAGAGAACGCCGATTGAGTTGTAAATGAGATAATTCGCAGAGAATGGAGAATCAAAGCCGTTCCATGTTGTTGACAGCACCTCCATCTGTCCGAGATCTGCAGCAGCGTTGGAAACGGCGAAGGAGTTGCTTGAAAGGACTATTGGTGCATTGTTGGGGTATTTCTGGTAATTGTAGGGGCCAAATCCACCAGAAATGCTACTAATAGTTCCGGTGGTCTTTAATGAATTATAGGATACAGCAGCATTCACTCCTATGAATCCTCCGCCATTATATAAGTCATTTGAAGCAACGCTATTTGAATACGTGATGATACTTCCTCCATAAATGAATACATTTGCAGTGGCGATTTCGGTTTGGACGCCATAATCGTAAGAGGTTGCATTGTAGTCTCTTAGATTGGTATTTACCAATATGACATTCCCATTTCCACCTTGTGCAATGGTCCTTTCAAATGCCCCTGGCTGGTTTGTTGAGAAATTTGCAGTGAAATTTGAATCCTCAATTATAATCTGTCCGGTTCCAGACGGCGAGTATTGGAAGGTATCATACGACGTAATGATAGTTAGGTTTTGTAATGTTGCGGTATAAACCGCCAGCGCATTGGTCGACGTTTGTATGAATCCGTCACTTCCACAATTTATATAAATATTTCTTATTATTGCATTTGCATATCCACGGTTATTTTGCCCTATAGGGTATGCGTAAGACTTTAGGTTTGCCAAGAGACTAAAATCAGCAGCAACTGAATTGGTTGCCACGGTCAATATGCTCTGGAAAGCTGAGGTGGACCTTATTACTGTTTTATATTTGCCAGCGCCATATATATTGAAATAGCCGGTCCCTCCAAGAGACATATCTATACTATTCGCAATAACATTGTAGCTTTCTGCTCTCAGATAGATATTGTCCCCAGTTACTGCATTAGCTACTGCACTAAGCAAAGCCAGTCCATTGGAAGTGTTTGTAGCCGAGGTCGCGGTATATAGAGTATAGGCCCCATTTGAGTGCAGCACCACAACGTCATTGCTTGGGGTGAATGTAGCAGCCCCATGGGTGGCTAAAGCACAAACAGCGACTGATACAATCGCCAACCAAAGGGCTGAAATGCGCATACCCATACCATATCTACTGTTATGGAATCCAGCTTTTAATACCATCCTCGCGCCTTCATCGCCTTAGCGACCCTGTCGACCGCTATGGTGTAGGCGGCTGTCCTGGCGCTCACCTTCTTGCCGGCCTCTGCATACTCTTCCTGCCTCTGCATGACGTCGTGGAATGACCTCGTCACCATCTCGTCCAACCTTGCGTTGAACTCGTCCAGCTTCCAGTAGTATCCGCTCACGTTCTGCAGCCATTCGAAGTAGGATCCTATGACCCCTCCCGAGTTTATCAGGAAGTCCGGCAGGTCGAACACCTTGCTGTGCGCGAGTATCTTGTCTGCTTCAGGGGTTACTGGCCCATTCGCCAGCTCAAGCAGTATCTTCGCCTTTACCTTGCTAGCATTGGAGCCCGTGATCTGGTTCTCTATCGCAGATGGTATTAGTACATCCACTCCGAGCTGAAGAAGCTCCTCGTTCGTTATCTTCTCCGCATCCTTGTAGGCCTGCACTGTCCCCTTCTTGTCCTTGGCCTCCATGACTTTCTCATAGTCGAGCCCCTTCTTGCTGTATATTCCCCCTTGCGAGTCGCTTATTGCCACCACCTTTGAGCCGAAGAGCTTCTTGGAGAGCGAGAAGGCGTAGTTGCCTGCGTTTCCCGCGCCTTGTATCGCGATCGTGGCGGTCTTCAGGTTTATCTTCTTGTACTTGGCTGCCTCCCTGAGGATGTACATCGCGCCAAGCGCTGTGGAGTCGTTCCTTCCCTCAGAGCCCCACACCTCGAGTGGCTTGCCCGTTATGACCGCCGGCTCGTTGTGGCCCACAATCTTGCTATACTCGTCCACCATCCATGCCATTATCTGCGGCGTAGTGTAGACATCTGGCGCCATCACGTCGACCTTTGGGCCTATGAACTTGGCTACCGCCCTCGTATAGCCTCTTGACAGGGCTTCAAGCTCGGTCTGGTTAAGCTTCTTGGGATCGCAGATGACCCCACCCTTCCCTCCGCCATAGGGTATGTTGGCCAGTGAGCACTTCCATGTCATCCAAGACGCGAGTGCCTTGACGGTGTCCAGTGTCTCGGCGGGGTGGAACCTTATTCCCCCCTTGCATGGACCCCTCGCGTCATTGTGGTGAACCCTGAACCCGGTAAAAGTCTTTGTCGAGCCGTCGCGCATCCTGACGGGTATGCTGAATATGTATGTCCTCATTGGTTCTAGAAGGAGCTGCAGCGCAGCATTATCGAGCTTCATCACCTGTGCAGCCTCCTTAAGCTGCTCTTGAGCTATCCTGAAAGGATCGAGTTCCTCTGCCATCGAATCGCCTTTAAGCGAATCTCAGTATAGTTTCTAATACCTTAGTGATGCGACCCAAAACTTGCGGTCTGCATAATGCCGCTGGGTTGGTTAGTGCAAAACAAATGAGCTTAAGGCCGCGATCGCATAAACCGCAGCGACTAGTCCTATTAGTATTAGTATAGCCTTCTGCCTTCCGGTCCTTGGCATGAAGCTGAAGGAGGCTGGCCGATCCTTCCTTGGGGATTCGGAGGCCGGAAAAGGCTCGCTTTCCGGCATTCAATCAGTCGATACTTCCCTTGCGATCCCGGGCCTGCTTTTCACCAGGACCCTGTGGCCGCAGTAGTTGCATCTTACGAAGCTGTCGACCTGCTTTATCTTGTTCCCGCAGTGCGCACATACATATGGCATGGTATCATCTCACTTCTTCTCCTTGAGCCACTTGACGAACTCAGCATGCAGAACCGAGAACTTGCTTGTGTCTATGACCCTTATCCTCTGCGGGGCGCCATACTGTTCGTCCCTTAGCTCAACTATAGGAGTGTAACTCTTCATTATTGAGTAATGGGCCTCTGCCCAGTGTATCTTGCCTTCCAGGTACTCCTTGGACATCTGGTTTGTCATCGGGATCGATGAGAAGCTGAAGACTATCCCGTTGCACCAGTAGAGAGGCATCGTTCCCTGCGGGGTTATCCTCTCCCTCATCAGGTCCTCCATGTCAAGCTGCACAGCCTCGTGGACCACCAGCTCCTTTATTGGGGAATAGTTTACCTTTACCATGCAATCACTTCTTTATCTCCTCTATGAGCCTCTTGGCGACGCTCCCTGACGCGGTCTTCATAGAGTATGCGCCGCCCGCATATATGGTGCCGCAATGCCTGCACTCCCATATGCTGCTGCCCTTCCGCCTTACTGCCTCCTTTCCGCAGACGTCACACAGGTAGCGCATCCTCTTTTCCTCCCTGATCTTGTTGTAGCGCTTCCTTATGCTCGCTCCGTACCTTATGCTCGGATTTGCCATCTATCACACCTGGGAACTTTCAAGTATATCCTTTAGCCCCTTATGCTTATTAAATGCTGTGCCGAGCATCTCCTCTATCTCGCTCTTGAAAAGGCCCCCGCTCTTGCCCTTCTGCATTGACTTCACCTTCTCCCCGTCTGTTGCTATGGTGAGCCTGCAATCAGCGGCCATCTCCTCGTCCCCGTTGGGGTCGAGTATGATCTTGTCCTTTATCTTGGCGAAGGTTGTGGATGTCACTATGTTGTTGATCTTCATCTTCTTGGTCCTGTCTTCCCTCACGGCCTCGCCGTCCTCTACCTTGGGCACCTTAGTGTTCATCAGGGCGCCCATCGCAGCTAGCGTGCCAGCATCGAACAGGTTCCCGTCGTAGTTGAGCACGTAGAGGTCGATGAAGACGGTCCACACCTTCTCATCCTCTATGAAGAGGCTTTCAAGGTCTATGCAGTTGCCGTGCCTTATGCCCCTGTCGACCACCCTGCCGAACTCTATCGCCTGGGGGCTGGGCGGGCCGGTCTCGTACGCCTCTGATGCGAGAGGAAGGAGCTCCGCAGACATGATCAGGTTGCCCTGTTTCGGCGTGTCGGGCATCGGCTCCTCTATGTCGAGCTTGACCCCAGCTAGCACTGTGGTGTTGCCGATCTGGGCCTGCGCAGACCCCTCTGCATTCTGCAGGAGCCCTGCGGTGAGCTTTATGTCCCTGAAATCGTATGCACCCCTGCCGTCTTCCCTTGCGTTGCCAGCTATCATGGTTCTTATGTGGCTTGCCTTTACAGTATCCATTGCGTCCATTGTCATAGTATCACTTCGTTGTCGCCTCGTAGGCGGCCTTGAGGGCGTTCCTCTGTATCTCTGTTATCTGCTTGCCCGCGTCTATCCCCATCTGTATTCCGTCCAGGACCTGCTGCTTGGTCAGGTCGCCGTCCATCTGAAGGAGCAGGATCTCATTGTTGCGGGGCGCTATCGCCATCGGCATGTCGCTGTCCGAATAGTTGTCCTCTATCATGTTGAAGTCCACGGTCAGGTGATCCCCTATCCTGCCAACCGAGACGGCGTAAGGCAGGTCCCTCATCGGTATCCCGCTTGTCGCAAGCGCGACCGCAGCGGCAGTGACGCCTGCCACTCTTGTGCCCCCGTCCCCTTGGAGTATCTCTATGTATACCTCTATCTGGCTGCCAGGGTATTCCTTGGTCATTACAACGTTCTCGAATACCTCCTTCACGACCTTCGATATCTCAGTGGCCCTCCGGTTCGGCCCGCTCCTTCCGTGTTCAGATAGACTCGAGAACGGCGCCATCATGTATCTGCACTTTATGACGGCCTGCGTCGGATCGGCAAGGTGCCTTGGATTCGCTTCCTTGGGCCCGTATACACCGCACATCACCTTGTTGTTTCCCCATTCCAGGTATGCGGATCCTCCAGCATTTTCAAGCGGCGATGCCGTTATCTTGATGGGCCTCAATTCATTGAAGTCCCTTCCGTCTGTTCTTTTTCCCTTTATCACAAGCTCTGGCTTGTTTGGTCCTCCTCCCATTCACTCACTCTTTGTTCTAGTTTCCAAATATTGCTTAATTGATTCGGTAAGCCCGCTGGTGTGCGCCTCACGCTCCACCTTGAATATTGCCTCCTCGGCGAGCTCTATGTTGCCTCCGCGCATCCAGATGAGCCCGTTTAGGCCGACCACTATGTCGGTCTTGGTGATCTCCCTTATCTGGTTGATCATTGTGTTCTTCTTTCCTATGACCCTGAGCACCTTCTTGGGCTTGACCCTTATCATACGGCCGCCCTCCAGAAGCTTCCCGTCGCTCAGTACTATCGTCTTCCTGTTTTCGACCTCCTTTATCTTCGCCTCTATTATCTCCCCGGGCTCGAACGAGTACTCGTCGAACTTTCCCGGCACGAGCAGGCATCTCCCGAAGAACCTCAGGTCTATCACGAACACCTTGTTCCTCTGCTCCATGACCACCCCCACTACTGTGTCCTCGGTGTTTGGGCTCCATGATCCCTCTAGAGGTATGACACCCCTTGAGTTGGGCTCATACATGCCCATTATCTTGGAGTATGTCCTTCCGTTCTCGACATACGTGTTTTCTATCCTCTGCGGGCGGTCTGATATCATCTCCCCCGGCAAAACTATGTTTCTCATGTAATCTCTGTTGTAGCATTATAGTATCTTGACAACCGCCTTGCCCTGTGTCGCGCTGTTTATCCTGTCGAAGAACTCGGTCTGCATGCCGGCTGGGAACTCGAGCGTTGCAGAAAGGCTTCCGTCACCCAGATACTGATTGGTCTTCATACCGTATTTCTTCAGAACTCCGAACGACTTGTTGGCGTACTCAGGCGGTATTGTCACGGACATCTTGACAGTTGTAAACTTTATCGGCATTATCATGTTTATCTTCTTGACCACGTCATCGAGCTGGTCAGACGCGCTCTTGAACGGGTCTATCGAGACCTTGCCCTCCCGCATCGCGTTCTCGATCCTCAGCGGCGGGTTTGGCGCGTTTGTCCTGGGGTCTATCGAGTTCCTCGCTATTATCTCGACTATCTGCTTCCTTTTCTCATCGAGCAGCTTGTTCCTCTGCTCTGTAGTTATAGGAACGTCGCCGTGCTTTAGTATTATGTCAGCTATCTTGGCTATGTCAGTGGTCCCGAAGGCCTTCTTGATCTTGTCCTCGCCCACCCTTTCGCCCTTCCTGGCGTCCTTGAAGACCTCCTCGGCTTCCAGCACGGTAAGCGGGTCGCTCCTCTTCCCGGTTATGTACTCGTAGGCCATGTCCGCGTCTACAAGTATCTCGAACTCGTTTCCGTCCTTGTGGTATTTCACTATAACTGTCTTGGACAACCAATCACTGAGCAAAATCAGAGGTATTTTGCGATCTTGTCCGAGTCGAATATTTCGAACCCGACACTCTTCTTTATAGTAGAGATGTCAAGGTTGTTTTCGGTAAGCTTCCCCTCGTTTACCTTCTTTATGATATTGACTCCAAGAGATATCGCATCCTCTATTCCAATTCCCTCTTTGTAGCCCCTAACGAGCGCCTCCTCGGCTATCTTCTTGCCCGATCCTATCGCATCGGCCTTGTAGCCAAGGTATGAGGCTCCCGGCTCTATCTCGAAGAGCTTGGGCTCCCTGTCGATCCCGCCAATAAGCAGGGATATCGCGTATGGCCTGATGCCACCGTACTGGGTGGCCATCTGCATCTCCTCCGATATCTCCCTTGCTATGGTCTCGACCGACTCTGTCTCATTGTAAATCATCCTGTGCGTCTGGGTCTTCCCCCTTATCACGTTGACAAGATGAAGCCCGTCAGATACTAATCCGCTGTAGGTTGCCCCTATGTAGGAGTCGACCCTGAATATCTTTTGTATTGTGCTTGGCACTGCCAGCGGCTCCACTATATTCTTGTGGGCTATGAGCACTATTCCGCCATCTGCCACCATTCCTATCGAGGTCGCACCTTTCCTAACCGCTTCCTTCGCGTATTCGACCTGGTACAGTCTTCCGTCGGGGCTGAACATGACCCCTCTGTCGTATGCTTGAACGTTCGGGTACATAAAATTCCACCAGTATTAACTGAGAAATTAGAACTGTTAGTATTATGGTATTAGCATTTATAGGCTTTTCTATGGTTGACTGCCACAATATTACTGTGTTTTGATTTCTTCGGGCTGCACCGCACCGGCTCCGCCCTGACCGGTTCCAGAATCATCTCTGAGCATCTCATTTGCGGCAGGCGGCCATTCCTTCCCGATCAGCGCAACTACGTCATCATGGTTTCCCATCTTTGCATAATCTACCGCATCGTGGCCGTAGTTGTCCCTCGGCTCAATTGTCGCGCCCATCATCTTCAGGTATTTTATTGTCTCGGTGTCGCCGGCGTATGATGCCGCCATCAGCATGGTCTGGCCGCTCCCATTTTTCGAGTCGGGATCAAGACCGCTTGAGACGATCTGCCTGAACCAGACCCTGTCATCAGCTGTCATGCCGAAAGGCCTCTTTATCCGCTCCAGCGCGGACTCGATCGCCAGCTTTCGGATCTCCCGGCAGGCCCTTTCCGACACAGAGAGCACGCCCTCAGCTATCCTCAGTGAACTCATGTACTCCTTGAAGCTCGGAATCGGAAGGGCCCTCCTGGCCTCCTCGTTGTACCTCTTTGAGGCCGACTCGGCAGCAGAATCCTCGTTTTTCTGCATCTCACCACAATGAACCTTCGCCCAGTTCAGATATATAGATTATCTGGTAGCCGGCCGCTTCTCCAATGCCCTGATGGTTCCAGAGGACTTCAGGGTGTACAGCCCTATGGGCTTGCCGGAGATTGACTTTATGAATGTGAG
Organism: Microcaldota archaeon; assembly: GCA_028866775.1. Classification (GTDB taxonomy): domain Archaea; phylum Micrarchaeota; class Micrarchaeia; order Micrarchaeales; family Micrarchaeaceae; genus JAJYUY01. Next base: position 222,445 of record JAGWHK010000001.1, read on the forward strand.
TGCAACTATCGAGTGCTCATATCGGTCCAGTGCGACCTTGAGAACGAAGGTGTCCTTGCCGGTGAACTTGGCTATCTTGGGGTTCGCTTTGAAGTACTCGCTCTCGCCAAGCTGCTGCATCATCGCCGAGTAGAGCTCTGACTCGAAGCGCTTCCTGTCGGGCTCGGCCACAGGCCTTGATGACAGGATTGAGATATACCTTCTCTTGTCTCTCATCATTCGATCAGCTCGGCGTTGGTCACGCTTACGGAGTTCCTGGCGTATTCCTCCTTCACCCCAAGCAGCTTGGCCAGCTCGACCAGCTGGACAGGCGAGCAGAGCGCCTCCTCCGACCCTGCCATCGACACGAAAGAGACCCTTATTCCTCTCTTGATCGCGTACTTGGCAAGCCTGCTTGTGAGGTATATCGTGCTTGACCTCCTGAGCCCCTGGCTTGACAGTATCCTGTCGAACGGTATGCAGAGTATCAGGTTCCTGGCCTTTACGGTATCAAGCAACTTCCTGTCTATCCTGGAATCGCTTATTATTATCGCGCGCGGAGACTGCTTCGCTGCCGCGTTGAGAGGCTCTCCGGCAGGGCCGACGCATATCGATCCTTCTATCCCCCTTGTTCCCGGAAGCGAGGTCTTGACGTCTGTTCCTGCGGCGGCTATCCTTTTGAATCCAAGCTGCTTCCAGAGATATCCGTGCAGCGCGGTAGGGTGGGCCAGGTCGTAAAACTGCAATTGAACACCTATTGTGCAGCCGCCCCCTTGCCGAAGAGCTCGCCCTCCAGCACCTCCTTGGTCCTTGTCGGTGAGTACATAAGCTTGATCAGCTTGGTGTGGCCTCTAATACCCTTGCCGGATTCGAAAGACATGATGAGGCCCTGCACCTCAAGCTCCGAGATGTACTTCCTGTACCAGCGCTCGCTCTTGGGCTCCTTGCTCATGCTCTCCGCAATGCTCTTGTACCTGCTGTAGACCTCGCCGCTGAAGAGGTAGGTGTCAGTGCCATCTGTCAGCTTCTTGTATGATCCTCCGCCCTTCGTGAGCAAAGCGATCGAGTACAGCACAAGCTTGTGGTGCTCAGGGAGCGTGCCTATCAGGTCGTACACGATCTCGTTGTCCGCGCTCTTGGAGGCGTGCTCCGCGTCCTTTATCGTAACTGCCTGCAGATTCGCCTCCTCAGCCAGCTCGCCGGCCTTCGACAGGATCTTGAGCGACAATCTTGCGTCGCCCCCGTCCTTCGCCGAGGTCGCGGCTATGTAGTGCAGTACGTCATCAGGCACAGTTCCTGGCCTGAACGCTGCCGTAACCCTGTCCTTGAGTATCTCGTACAGCTCTGTCGCATAATACGGCGGGAAGACCAGCTCTGTCTCGTAGAGCGTCGACAGGCTCCTTGGGTCAAGCACGTCCTTGAAGGAAACCTTGTTGGATATGCCTATTATCGTGACTCCTCCGGCCCTTATGTCGCTGTTGATCCTTGTGAGAGTGTATACCAAATCGTCGAGGTCCTTAACGACGTCTATCTCGTCTAGTATGACAACAAGTATCTTGCTGTCCTCCTCTATCCATGATGTCATCTTCTCGTAGAGGTCGACGGTGCCGTAGCCCCTCTTCGCGTATGTCGGCAGGTGGTCGGTTATTATCTTGTTGAGCACCCTGTACCTCGAGTTGTAGACCTTGCAGTTTATGTAGGAGATCTTGGCCTTCGAGTTCGGTATCGCCTTTACCTCCTCGAGCACGTACCTTGTGCAGGAGGTCTTTCCGGTTCCGGTCTTTCCGTATATGAAGAGGTTCCTTCCCCTGTCGCCCTTCAGGGATGGCGCCAGGGCCTTCTCTATGCTGTTTATCTCCTTGGCCCTGGCTATGAGCCTCTTTGGGGCAAAGTGGGGGGACAGGATATCGCGCCTGGCGAATATCTTGGAATCTGCCAGCATATCATTGAGCGTCTGCATGATGTCCCCACTTCTGTAGTAGATTCTCTGCTCTCATTTAAATACTTTAGTTGGGTTAGCATATACGATTTGATGCCGAGGAGAACTGGAAGGCGGAAGGAACGCGGCCCTGAGATAAGGAACCTGAAGATAATGAATGCATTGCTAATACTGATAGTCGCGGGTCTGGTTATATACATAATGTGGCCCTCCATAAAGCTCGCCATAGCGGGCCAGCCGCTCGGCAAGACGCTAAGCGGCATAAACGCTCCGCTGAGCCCGGCCCAGCTCTCCGTGATAAACAACGCCCCAGACAGCTACTTCGAGAGGGCAGGAGAGACCGTGCTGAACGGCTCGCTTCCCGGCGAAGGCGTCTCCAATGGGGTCTACTACGCCACCAGCTCTAACTTCCAACTCGTGCTTGGCAGGGTCCCGCAGTTTCCCACCTTCAATGAGAATGGGAAGCCGAGCGTCATATACATAGGGGCGACATCATGCCTCTGGTGCGGGGAGAACAGGTGGGCGATGGCGCTGGCACTGTCAAGGTTCGGGAGCTTCAACAGCCTTTACATAGGCTACAGCGCGATACATGACGCAGACCTGCCGACGCTCTACTGGAAGCCCCAGGAGCTGTACGTGAACGGCAGCACCAACTTCGGCAACAGATACTCCAGCCCCTACATAAATTTCTTCTCTGTCGAGTACGACTCGAACATAACATCAGGCTTCCAGTTCCCGCCCACATCGGACCCGATAGGCTACTTCATATCAAGGGCGCCTAACTCATCGTATGAGCAGGCGATGTCGTACATGAATGCCACCCAGTCTTTCAGCGGCACGCCTTTCACCTCTTGGGGCAGCGTGATAAACCGTGGCGCAAGCGGGGTCGTGTTGGGCACAGCACAGAACTCCAGCGTCTCGAAAGGGGGCGACCTGCCGCTAACATACATGACCCATCAGCAGATATTCAACCAGCTCCAGAATCTCAACACTACCTTCGCCTATGAGGAGTATGCGGTTGCCGACATATACGTGGCTGAGCTCTGCCCTTCGATAGGCAATTCGGCCCCGGTCTGCGGCCTGCCAGCGATACAGGCCTACGAGCAGAAGATGGGGCTTGCATGAGACTCGGGATCCTGGGATCTCTCAGGAGCGTATACAGTTCTGGTTACATAGTACTGAACCTGCTGATCATTCTTGCCTATTACCTGGTGGTGGAGAAACTGCTTTCGATACAGCAGTTCGGTGTTGTCTTCTCTACCGCCCCGGAATATCTGATCCTGTCCCTTGTTCTCACCTCATCAATGTTGCTCACAATAGGGGTGCACACCATCTTTGAGTCCAGGAAAGTGAGGGGCCTCGGTTATGAGGATGCAGGTGTGAGCTGCGCCACAGCGGTGATAGGCGGCATAATGTCAGGCTGCGGCTGCCAGGGGGCGATACTCTATTCTGGGCTGACGATAATCCTGGGAAGCGGGGAGGCCTATGCGGTCAACACGGTCTTCTCGGAGCACATAGGGTTGATACTTGCAGCACTGACAATCTTTAATATAGTGCTTATTGTATATTCACTTGGAAAGGTTCCAGGTAACAGGGGAGGGCATAGATGAAACGCAAGATCAAGGCCCGAAAGGCAAGGAAGAGGTCGGCAGCAAGGCCCAGGCAAAAGAGGGTGCAGCCCGCCGCATATCCTAATTATGAGGAGATAAACTATGAGGGGGCGCTTGCCAGGAGCGTGATGGACCACGCGGCATCGCTCGAAAACGAGGACGCCGTCGCGCTTGCCGCTGGGCTTTCATCGCTTACCGAGTCGCTGAAGAGGCTTTCCTACAACTACGGGCTCAGCGTTGGCAGGTCGGTCTACAGGCTATTCGAAGGAAGGAAGCACTATAGATGGTATGGCGACAGCATACAAGACCTCGTGCTGTTCTTCGAGAGGCTCGGCTACAGGTACATAAAGTACAAGATACTCACTGACGACATAGAGTTGATCGTATACAGGAAGAACAGGGCAGGGATGGGCTGCAGCGTGCACAGCTTCGATGCTGGGCTCATGGCGGGATTCCTCGGCGCAGGAAGGGGAGACTTCGTGAGGGTTACGGAGGTATCCTGCTGCAACAACGGTGGTGAGTTCTGCAGGTTTACAACTGCGCCTGTCCCAGAGGACCCGTTCTGCTCAGACATAAAGACGATATCAAATATGTTCGGCTCCGCAAAGAGCGAGGGCATGGTAAGGCAGGAGTACCAGGTCCTCGTGACCGGGCCGCTGATGAATGCCGCGTATTCGGACCAGATGGCTACCATAATATCGCACCTTGGAAGGCAGGCGATGGGTCCAGGGAAGGGGCGCATATCTGCCAAGGTGGCGAAAAAGGCAGGGGATATCATGGAGAGGTTCGGGTTCGGGAAGCTTGGCTACGCGGCAAAGCAGCAAAAGGTAGAGATCCTGCTTGATGGGGCAAAGGCTAAAAAGGAGTTTGTAGACATCTCTATCAGCTTCCTCAACGGAATGCTAGGGGGATACTTCAGCGGGACGCTGAGGCCCAAGCTATCGGCCGGAAGGAGGGGCTCCTACAAAATCACAATGAAGCAGTGAATAGATGGCGCTCGAATTCGCAGACAAGATATCCTACATTATACCATCGATAAAGCAGCCTGACAAGCCGCTCTCGCTCAGGGAGAAGATGGGCTGGACTGCTGGGATACTTGCGGTCTACTTCCTGCTCTACAACACCTACGCCGTCGGGGTCAACCAGCAGGCGGTCTCCCAGCCCTTCCTGCAGCTGATAAGCATAGTGTTCGCCGCGAAGATAGGCAGCCTCATAACAGTTGGAATAGGACCGATAGTGCTCTCCAGCATAGTCCTGCAGCTCATAATGGGTTCCGGGCTCGTCAAGATAGACATGAGCGACATGGCCCAGAAGGCGAGGTTCCAGACAATCCAGAAGCTCGCGGCCATATCGCTGGCTGTCATAGAGTCCCTGATATTCGTTGCGACCGGCTATGTGCCGATATCGAGCCCCGCGGTCTTCCCGATCGTGGTTCTCCAGCTCGCGGTAGGCGCAATTACGATCATATATCTTGACGAGATGATGACAAAGTACGGCATAACGTCAGGGATAAACCTCTTCATCGCATGCGGGGTCTCCTACGCCATAGTCGCAGGAACCTTCAGCATACTCCTCCCCGAGGCGATCGCGGCGCTAAGCCCTGCTGCCGGGGGAGGAGGCGCGGCAGCGATACCTAATGCCATACTTTCGTTCGGCCCGCTCTTCTTTGCGATAATAGTCTTCCTGATCAGCATATACGTATACGACATGAAGGTGGAGCTGCCGCTCGCCTTCGAGCAGTTCAGGGGAGTGGGGGGAAGGCTTCCGATACCGTTCCTCTATGTCAGCGTGCTCCCTGTCATACTCGCATCATCGCTGGAACTCAGCATGACCGTATGGTTTAGGGCGCTTGCCGGTATCACCGGAACGTTCCAAAACCTTGCGAGGTTCATAGCGTATTACCAGCCAATCAACGGCCAGCAGCAGCTCGTGGGAGGCATAACATACCTGATATCGCCCTCATTCCCATTGCCCTACTCCGCCAACTACGGGGGCATAGGAGGATATGGGCCTTACTTCACGTACCTCCTCAACCACCCAACGAGCCTGTTCTTGCCGTGGGGCGGAATCGTGATGGTCCCCGAATGGATCCACATGATAGTATACACTGTAGTCCTCGTGATCCTCTGCGTCGTCTTCGGTAAGTTCTGGATCGAGATGACTGGGCAGAGCCCCAAGAATCTTGCGGAGCAGATCGACACAGGTGGCTGGCAGATACCGGGATTCAGGAGGGATCCGAGGATAGTAGAGAACGTGCTAAACAAGTACATACCGACGCTTGCGGTATTGGGAAGCGTGTTTGTGGGATTGCTGGCCGCGCTTGCCACGCTCAGCGGAGCCATCGGCAGCGGCATGGGGATACTGCTTACAGTGGGGATAATCTACATGCTGTACCAACAGTTGGAGCGCGAGGGAGTCTACCAAACGTATCCTATACTCGAGAAGATCGCGAAGTAGCCCAGCGCCGGTCGGTATCTCCTTCACTCTGAACCGAACTAACTGAAAGCGTAAAAAAAGGTTGGGCCAGTAATTGTATTGGTATTTGAGGGGTAATAATGGGGTCGGAAGGTAATGCGCTGGAGAAGAAGGTGATAAGGGCATGCACCGACATGGCCATACGCACCGTAAAGGGCGGAAGCCTTTTTGTCATCGAGCTCGAAGGCGCAAAGAAAAAGGACTACTACACAAAGGTGTTCGGATCATTGAGAGGAGCAAACGGTAAACCGCTCAATGTGATCGGGGAGAGGAACAGGCCAATCATAGAGCAGCTCGCAATGCTGGATGGAGCCACAATAGTCGATGCAAGGGGCAATATCAGGGAGTTCGGCGTAACATTGAAGAGGCAGAGAACCTTCCTGAGGCATGGCAAGCGGCATGCCTTTGCACTTGGCACAAGTGCGCTGAAGGACATAGTATGCATAGTTGCTAGCGAGGAGGACAATCATGTCAGGCTGTTCAGGGGAGGGGTATGCATGGTTGATATGGACGCATTGACGCGCACCCCGTCAGGCTTGAAGGGGCGCGTTGCAGAGGTCCTTGACACCCCGTTGTCTAAGATACTCGTGGCGAGCGGGATAGCCACGTCCATACTGACGCTGAACCCGATACCGGCGATAGTAACCATAACCGGAAGCAGCGTCATAGTGTCCTACGGCTTCGACAGGATCAAGAGACTGTTTACTGGAAGGTAAGCGCCCCTGTGGGTTTGGAACATGAGAAACCAATCCCTAAGAGATGCGAAAAGTGTTATAAATGCTGATGCAGTAAAATTGGTGTGGTAAGGATGAGAATGGACATATATGGGTTCAAGGCAAGGGTTACCAACGATGGGAAGCAGTACATAGGTGTAATACCCGAGCTTCACGTACACGATCAGGCAAACAGCCTAAGAGAACTTGAGAGCGAGCTTAAGGACGCGGTAGATACTGCCGTATCTTTCATGCTGAACAAGAGAAGAAAGGCAGCGGTAAAATCTCCCATCATCAGAAGCCTCATTGTAAGGGCGTGAAACCTTATTGCTTTGGTGATCTAATGCCAAGGCTTAGACCGATAAAAAGCCTTGTGCTGCTTAAGATACTGCAACGGTATTATGGATATTCTGCCAGACAAGGCAAAGGAGACCACATAGTGTTGTTTGATAATCTGGGCCATATGACGGTAATACAGTCAGGAAAGGAGTTGAGGCCCAATATCATAAGATCAATACTTAGGGAAACTGGTTTAAGTTGGGAGGAGATCGAAAAGTACTTGTAACGCCCCTGCGGGGATTTGAACCCCGATTACAGGCTCCGGAAGCCCGCGTTCTATCCAAGTTAGACTACAGGGGCGTCTAGCATTGCGGATTACTGTTTGTTTGGTAGCTTTTATATATTTGGACAACCGCTAAGGATTCCTATGCCAAAACGCAGTGGGGTGGCCAGACGCGCAGTCACGGGTTTATCCGTGGCATCGGCCGCACTTATGGCGCTTAGGGGTGGGGCGGGGACCGACCATGAAACCACCAAAGACGGCGGCGCGCCACAACAGTTTGAGCGCAAGACCTACGATCTGCAGTCGGGCCTCCTGATAAAGGATGACACCGAATGCGTGGAGGCTGTCGTGACTGCCTTGCCCAGCAAGTTCAGTTCGGGCAAGCTGCTTCGCCAGATAGACTATGTCATAAACGGCCGGACGGACAAGGACAGGCTTTACCAGTTCGGCCTTGAGTACAGCTTTGATGGCAAGTCGGATAAATTCAAGCTTGCTGCAGAGGTGTACCAGGGTAGCACCATTGTTGCGCCATCGTACAGGAACGACTTTTACTGCAAGCCCTATGATAAAGTGGAGTTGAAGCTTACAATAGGCAAGGATGGCACGGTTGAGATGACGGCCAAAGACCTGGATGGCGGGGACACTGTGCCGGTAGAGACCCTTAGCTTCAAGGAGGCCGGCCGCAAGTTCGTCGGCTGGAAGGAGGGTGACGTTACCGGAACTTCGGTCTTCACAGAGGCCTACTCGACGAACTCCGTGGTTCACGTGCCGAGGCAGCATTATACGCTGCTCAAGCCGGACAATATGACAAATGCCAAGTTCTTCACGGAGGAGACGGAGTGGAGCAGCATGTTTGTGACCAACTCCGCAGGCGGCCTGAGCTATCTCGGCGACAACTCATACCGCATCGTGGCTGAGGCCGAGTCCAACTGGCTTGCAGCCGCACCCAGGCGCGACAAGGACTCCATGATATCGACCAATGGCGCTGCTGTGCTGTGGAGCAGCGTGTACGAATTCACGACCTGCAACAGCTGGACAGATGGCATAAGCAGCAGGTAAGCAGAATCAGGCTTACAGCTCGCCTACCCTGCGCTTCTGTGCCCTCTTGAGGCGCTTTCGCCTCTTCTTGAGCCACTTCCAGCGCATTCGGCCCTTCTTCTTCCACTTCCTTGGTATACTTCCCAAAATAAGCACCAAATATTCAGAAGTATTTTTAGCCAGAGAACTTAAATACCTATGCAGAATCCGGGCTTGGGGGCTTGCTCATGGACTACAACTACATATTGCTCACGGACAGCAGGTTCATCTCTTATGCAGTGTCGGAGCTGAGAGAGCTGCTCGGCCTTGAGGGAAGAATAAAGACCATGGCCCTCGGCAAGGGAGTATATCTTGCAAAGCTCGATGCGCTGCCTGAATCTGCATCCGAGAGGCTTAGGAACGCGACCTTCTCCTATGGTGTTGTCCCAGTAATGGAGATTTCGGAAAAGATGCAAACAGACGACGAGTTGGTGGAAAGCGTGTCGCACTTTCTTTCGAAGGATGAGACGTTCAGGGTTGAGGTGGTGAGCCTAGGCGCAAAGAGGGGAGAAAGCGCCAAGAGCGCAGAGGTCAAGATAGGGCAGGCACTTGAGTCCAAAGGCTTCAAGGCCAGCCTGACCGAACCCAAAAGAGTTGTCTACATAATAGTAGGGGAGGGGATCGTTGTGACCGCTTCCGATAAGTCTGAGCGGCTTCCTGACATCACGCTCGACCACTTCAGACTGGAGAACAGGAGCCACGACTCGCTGAATAGGGCGGAGATCAAGATAAAGGAGGCCTTTGAGTCGTTTGGGCTCTCTGGCAAGAAGCTGGAGAGATGCTTGGACGTGGGGGCGTCCCCTGGCGGCTGGACCAACTTCTTGGTGAAGAGGGGAGCAAGAGTTGTGGCGATCGATAGGGGGGTACTTGAGTACGGGAAGCTCGCCACTGCCGACTTTAATGTCATAACAGACCTGAAGGACTATTCTGATCGCCATACGGTCTTGCACATCAGGGCGAACATCTCTGATGAGGCGGACCTTCCTTTTGCGCCAGACAGTTTCGACTTGGTTGCGGTGGACACCAACACCGACTACATGGAAAGCTCCAGAATCGCCAATCTTCTCTCTAGGTATCTCAGGCACGGAGGATTCCTCATAATGACGCTCAAGCTTCCAAAGATCAGCGATGCAGGAAGGATCCACACGGTAAAAGAGTTGCTTGCAAAAGAGTATAAGGTGGAACGGGTAAAGAAGCTCCATCACAACAGGATGGAGCTGACGCTTTTCGCAACGAGGTTGTAGGATGCCCAATGATCTGATATCTGATCCTTCGGTCTGGAATGCCGGTGTCAGGCACCTGAGCAAGGGCGACCGCACCATGTCCAGGTTGATAAGGGCACTGCCTGCCAGGAAAATGACTCTCCACGCTAACCATTTTGGGTCGCTGGTCACGGCTATAATATTCCAGCAGATATCTGGGAGCGCGGGTGACTCGATAATGAGGAGGTTCAAATCAATTTACGGAGGCAAGGTACCGACTCCCAGGGTGTTCCTGGCAACTGAAGAGAGCAAGGTGAGGGGCGCAGGCGTATCTCCGCAGAAGTATTCGTACCTGAAGGACCTGTCTGAGAGGATAGAGGATGGGCGTCTTGAACTCAGGAGGTTCTGGGAGATGCCTGACTCAGAGGTGGCGGCCGAGCTTGACGAAGTCAGGGGGATAGGCCGCTGGACTGCCGAGATGTTCCTTATATTCACGCTGGGGAGGAAAGACGTGTTGCCTGTGGATGACCTTGGGCTTAGGAAGGCGCTAATGAGGGCTTATCGGCTTAGAACCCTGCCCAGCGAGAAGAGGTTTAGGGGGATAGCCAAGAGCTGGCACCCGTACTGCACCATCGCATCGCTATATCTCTGGCAAAGCCTGGACAGCGAAAAGACCGGCCAGAACTGGTAGCATTACTCCTTGAAAAATGGGGGCTCTTCTGCAAGGTTCACGACCCTTATGTGTATCTTTGAGGTGCCGTTCGGGGACTTTGAGGTCTCTATCACGTCGTTGTTGTAGTCATAGCTTATGGTATTAAACTCCTCAGCTGAGTCCGCCCTTGCGTATGTGAAGACCTTGTCGTGATCGTTAAGGAGCTCGAACGATCCTATCATCCTCTCACTGCCGTGCATGAATGAATAGACTTTGAGCTGCTCATCCTCACCCATCCCGTTTACAAGGGCCCTTATCAGAGCTCCCTGGTCCCTCACCTCCAATATGCTCATCTTCCTGACCACTCCATTCTCCACCTCTGAGTAAGGGCTCTTCTTTACCTCTACTATCGGTGTCTTCTGGGATTTGTAGCGATCCGACCTCTGCGCCACGTCGTCCGCTATCTCGACTCTCTCCCCGGATTCGTCATCTGCTGTGTATACGAGGTATCTTCCGGACGACTTGACGTCGAAATAGAGCATTATCTTGGTCTCGCCCACCTGCTCTGCATCGCAGATAAGTCTGTATCCTGATCCGGACTTCACCGCAAGCGCATAGGACCTCTCGCCAGCAAGAGCCCTGCCCAGGTCCCAGATCGATGTGACCCTAAGGTAGAGGGCTTTTGATCCCTTCTTGCCCTTGCTTGCCTTGCCCGGCATTTGATGACCTGCTTTAGAGCGCCTTGGCTAGAAGGCCAAGGAAGTACATGACTGCATAGGCGGGCTCGTAGACTATCGGGAAGAGAGGCGTGCCCTGGCCTATTGCGGAGTAGTCGTTCCTGACGCTTGCGCCCACTACGAGCATGAGGTCGCTCTCCTTGCTTATGAGCGGGCTCGCAGTGGAGTTGACGTAAAGCTTTATGTTGTACACTCCTGGCTCATTCTCGTATACGGGGTACTGGAACCTTCCCGTCGTGTGGTGCAGTGCTATCACTGTCTGGGTGTTGTTCCAGGCAGGTATTCCGCCAAGGCTTATGACGAACGGCGTGTCTGATACTCCTGTGTTGTTTATTGTGACGGATATCTGGTCAGGCTGGCCCGGGCCAGCGTTGAGCACGGATGGAGATGCGGAGAGCTTGAATACATTGGGGGTGACGTTGATCTCTACCGTGAAGGTCTTCGACCCGAGCCTGGAGTAGTTGCCCAGGTTTACGGCGGTCAGGTTGAACGAGTACGGGCCGTACGTGGCCGCGGGAGCAACGGTTATCGCCGTGGAAAGTGCCTGGTTGTTGAGCGAGGAGTTCTGCGCTATCCAGCCGGCCGGCAAATCAGAGGCGTCAAGCCTGTTCCAACCCTGGTTGAAGGTGAAATTGGTGCTGTTTCGAGTCACAGAGGATATGGTCACGAAGAACGTCTGGCCTGGTCCCACGTTTCCTAGGGCTACGGTCCCATTACCAGTTACCGTGTAGTTGAAAGGGCTGGTTATGTTCACATAAGAAGCGTTCACCACGGCTGCAAGAAGTATGAAGGAGATGATCGGTAGTGCCATAATGTTCCTCATAGATTCACCTGGTTCCAATTTGAGATATCATTTAAACCTTATTAACTTAACCTTTGCTACTCTGCTTCCCCTATCCTATCCAGAACCTCGTGTATAGATGCCTCCAGCTCCTTTTTGGTGCCTGTGTTCGATACAACGAAATCAGCATGGTCCAACAGGTTCAGTATTCCCATGCCTATGTTGCTTTTGTCTCTCATGATCAACTGCTCTATTCCTTTTATCGGCAACTCCTTTCTTTCTGACAGCCTCTTGAATCTTAGCCTCTGAGGCACTGATACAACTATAAGAACCAACTGTGACCCAGCCGCCCTCTCCACGCTCTCGAACTCTGCAATGCTCCTGAATCCAACCACCAAGACATCGGATTCTGATTTTGCCTTAAGCATCTTGCCGACTCTTGCCGAAAAGAAGTCACTCCCATGGCTCGCCTTCATCTTGTTTGCAAAATCCTCTATACTCCTATTGGTTGGTTTTATGCCTCGACTTGTCATCTCCGCCTTTATTATTCCGGAGAGCTCGATGACCTCGAATCCCATCTTCTCGAAGATTCCCGCGGCTGTGGTCTTCCCGCTTCCGGGCATCCCAGTTAGGCAGAGGATCATGCCCTCACTGCACATACTTGACGTTCAGCGACGCAGCCCTGGATACGTAATGGTATGTGCTCGGCAGGCCCGAGAAGGTGTAGTTCAGCCAGAGGTATCCGGTGAAGGTGCTTCCCGTAGCCGCAGACGCCAAGCCACCCCCGGTGTAGCAGTTCACATAAAGGAGTGAGCTGGAGCCGGAATAGACCAGGATCGGGCTGCTTAGCGCGCTGTTGGGATAGTAGGTGCTGGAACCGCTTATGGTGTTGTATGGAACCACGTTCACGTTCCCATAGTTCGGGCCGATCCTAGCCGTGCTCGGCACTGTGGAGCATGCTGCGCCAGTTATCTTCAGCACGCCTCCACTTGATTGTGAGATCAGCACTGTCAGATCCCCAATGGAGTTGACGCTATATGCGATGCAGGTGAACGGCTGCTCTGAATAGCAGTACTGTGGCGACACGGAATAGTTGAACACGCCAAGCTGGAGCACCACGTAAACTGATATGGCTATTATGAGCAGTGCGAACCCGTAGGATGATATGAAGTCAATCGCTGCCTGCGACCTCTTGGCCCAGCGCATCTATTCCCCTTCTCCCTTGCTTACATGCAGCTTCACTCCGTTCGGGTCCCTCGTTATCCTGACATCCATGTCCTTCTCCCCGAACAGCCTGATTATCTCGTCGTACGTGTAATCGCCTATGCCGGACTTGCCCTTCGCCTTGATTATCTCGTCCCTGCGCTCCTTGAGCTTGTCCTTCTCCATCTCCTCGTATATTATGGAGAGCCTTGGCACCTCCTCTGACTCGAAGAGGCTGTCCACATCGAGCGCCACGCTCTTGTAGCCCTCATCTTGAAGGATGAATGGCAGTACCGCGTTGAACTCCTTCTGCAGGTCAGCGACAGAGAACTCGACCTGGCGCTTCTCGCCTGCGATCATGAACACCTCGCTCTCCAGGAATCCCACGAACAGCTTGCTCTGCTTGCCCTTCGCTATGTCCTGAAGGAGCTGGGAGACCAGCCTAAGTATCACCATTGCCGATTCCGCCCCGAACTTCTTCGCGTAGTCTCCGAGGGAACCTATCCTTATCGTGCCTATGGAGTATTCCGAGCCCTCGCCTATGGAGTGCTCGATCTCCTTGGATATTCCCTCCCTGTCCGGCAGATCTATTAGGGGCGCGAACCTCTTGCCCTTCTTCCTGAGGAATATGGTTACGAGGCTCCTCAGGTCCAGGGGGTCAAACGGCTTCTTTATGTAATAATCGGCCCCGCTCTCGAGGCCCTTGTACCTGCTCGTTATCGGGTCCATTGCGCTTACTATTATGATTACTGTACTGGATATCTCAGGGTCTGCCTTTATGCTCTTGCATATGTCGAGCCCGTCCCTGTGCGGCAGCATGAGGTCCAGTATGACGAGATCGGGCTTGTTGGACTTCACGAACGGTATTGCCTCCCCGCCGTCGTATATCTGGCTGACCTCGAACCCCTTGCCTATCGAGAGCGCCATGAGCTTGTTTATGTTCTTGTCATCCTCGACTATGAGTATCTTCCTGAGCGCCTCGCCCTCCTGCAGCGGATAGTAGGTTAGAACTCCTCCCGTGGTTCTAGATGCAATCACGCGCATCCGTTCCAACTCCTCGAGTGCGGACTTGAGCTTTGATTTCTCTATTCCCCTTGAGAATGATAGGTCGCTAAGTTCGTTGAATGTTATCTGCTGCCGTGAACTGACAAGCTCGTAGATATCGCCAATGCCTCCGGTCGTGCTTTTCTCCGCCATCCAATCGCCTATCAATGATTAGGGAAAGCAAGTAATAATACCCTTTCCGAGAAACGCGGCACCGCGACTCCTGCGCGGCAGTTTCCGCACCCCAGGATACATATTAAAAGCTTTGATGCCCAATATCGCACTATGGACGAGTACGGCCGGATGGTTCCCCACAAGCACAGGAGGGCAAAGGCGACACACAAGCTTGCAATGGCGGGAATTGTAATAGTTATCATACTTGTTGCGGCATTTGCATACTTCTTCCTGGGCGGGCCGGTCAATGTGTCGGGCCCGACAAAGCTCTCCGTGAGCGGCCAGGGAACCGAGTTCTCGCTGGGCGGGAAGAGCTACGTGATCAGCCTGGCGTCCTACAACGGCAACACCGGCACGGAGTATGTCTACCTTTCCGGAGTGCCGGTGTTCTTGGGTCCGCTTCTCAATGTTACCCTGCATCAGAACTCCAGCGTCAAGGTCAACTATGGAGGGCAGTATGCGATAATGCAGCTCGCCCTGATTTCAGGCGGCGCGAGCTCGGCGGTGGTCCAGGTGGAGCCGCTCTCGGCATCTCTGCAGGTCAGCCCGGATTACCAGTACATAGGGCATCAGAGCGTCAAGCTCCCGGGATTGCAGGTGACAGTGACCACGACCATTGCAGGATCCACCACTACAGTATCTAGTAATTCTGTCTCGACCAGCACAGTCTCGTCAACCACAACTGTGCAGGCGCAGCAGACCAACTACACGAGGCAGGCGATATACACCTCTGTTCAAAACGACCAGAACTACGCGCTCATGCTGAACTTCAGCACTCTATACAACGAAACTTCAGGATGCACTGCACCGCAGTACAACAGCTCCTACTTGAGCAAGTTCGGCAATGCCCCTGTTCCGCCTGAGGACTACGCCAACGTAAGCCGCGAGACGCCCCACGCAATCACAGAGGAGATAGTAAGGAACAGTGCAACCAGCTACAACCTTGAATTCCTTACACAGATTGGGGATCCCACCTACAACGGGCAGCCTGCACTGGTCATAGGCCTTAGTGTCACCTCTCCGGGAACCAGTTCTGCCCTTGCCATAGTGGAGAGCGATAGCTATCAGGGCATATTCCAGGGCCAGACGCACAGCAGCCTGGCAAGCCTTTACCAGCAGTCCAAATCAGTAGGAAATGCATGCGCAGCCCTTGTGGGCTGAATGATGCTAGTATCTAGGTGTGAGACTTTATTCTTAAGCTTCTTAATTATACCAAGTCATTGTCACGTTTGGTCTAACATAGAAGCCATTCAGATTTATGATGTTGCCCACAACCACTGTATTGGCCCAGCTCGAGCCACCTCCTCCTCCTGCACCGCCTGTGGGGCTCTGGAATCCTGTGCCGCCGCCTCCCCCATAATATCCGCAGCCGCCTCCGCCGCCTGCACTTCCTACAGTTCCGACCCCGTTGCCCCCACTATACGGTCCACCAGCCCCACCCTGAGGCTCTGAAGGGCAGGTTCCTCCATTTCCGCCTGAAGTTGGTGTGCCGCCTTGTCCTTCGGCGCTGCACTCTACGGGTAGTCCGCCAGCAGAACCAGTTGCTCCGCCGCCGTTGCCGCCTTGGGTTGCAGTGGCTTCGCCACCACCTCCTCCACCGCCTCCGGCAGCTACGATTAGGACATATGGATTAGATATGGAGTTGGCAGTACCGACAACCGAGCAACCCCCGCCTCCGCCGCTAGTTGAATATGCGCCATTGCCGCCGCCTGGAGTGCCACCCGTAGGCGATATGGAAGAGCCTTGGGCAACCCAGACGTAAAGAGTGGTAATGCCCTGCGGTATCGCATAATTCCCAGATATAGTTCCGCTATATCCACCTTCATAACCGCCAGGTGCGCTGCCGTAGTTTCCTGGACCACCGACAAGCAATAGAACGACATTTCCGCAGTTCGGAGGCACGACAACCGAATACGGGGTGTTGCCTGAGGGGACGTTATAGACGCTGGGCGATGCGATGCAGGTAACGCTACCGTATGTTTGGTTTCCGCCAGAGAGAGGCACATTCACCTGCCCTATCTCCTGGTCTATGTTTCCGCTTCCTGTCGTGTAGTTGATCCAAAGTGTTCCCTTGAACGTCGAGCCTTCTGAGGACTGCACCGCGCCAATTGGGCACTTGAATGTTAGTTGGGACACCTGGCCCGATGCGAGAGTTATTGGAGTCGAGACCCATACTGTCGGGATCGTAGAGTTGGCGGAGCATCCTATCGACTTTATTAGCAACGTTCTCCCCACTATGCCGACACCAGCGGTGAGAGACCCTGAGGAGATCAGGACAGGTTGCGTGCAGGTGAAGCCAGATGCCACGATGCATCCGGTCGCAGTCCTGCTGGACAGATTGAATATTCCGTAGGAATAAAAGGATACGAGGGCTATGGCGATTACAAGCATTGCCCATCCATAGGTCATGAGGTACTCCATTGCTGATTGCGCTCTGGGCATCTTAAATGGAATACAGAGTCGGTATAAAAATATTGCGTTGCACCCTCCTCTTCTGTAAAAAGTATAGGGTTACGTCGAGCACAGATATTAGTTTATCAATTGGCCCAGAGCAATGTGACTATGCCATTGCTGCTAGATCCCCCACCCTGTGCATTTGTGACATTGGTTATAGCGGCTATCGCATTGCTAGACCCTCCCCCGCCAGCCGGGTCCTGACCTGTATATTTATTGCCGGCGCCTCCGCCATAGTAACCGCAGCCGCCTCCGCCCCCGTCTTCGGTTATTCCGTTTCCGCCGCTGAATGAGGCACCGTTTCCAACTCCGAGCCCACCTATGCCTCCACTACTTTGAGTACCGCCGGCGCCAGGTGCAGATCCGAGGCCTCCAGAACCCATAGCTCCGTTAACACCGCCTCCCGCACCTCCGGCGCCGCTAAATCCGGCCCCTCCTCCCCCGGCTGCAACTATTATGAAATTCGTAAGGGACAGGGGGCTATTAGTCGGGCTAATCCCAGAACATCCACCTCCTGCATTATTGCCGGGACCGCCGCCTGGGCTGCCGGCAGTACTAGAGGAACCAGCGGAACCAGCCCATACATAGAATGTATTTCCAGGGGTTACGGCATACGTGCCAGATATGTAACCTCCAGAACCTCCGCTTCCGCCAAGATTGCCTGCATTAAAAGATGCACCACTTGCGCCGGAGAGTATCAATGTTACATTGCCGCAGTTTGGTGGCACAGAGACGCTGTATGGGTTCCCAAAAGGGCTATTGTAAGTGACTGGTTGGGCAGAGCAGGTAAATGTCACTATTGGTACTGTCACCTGCCCTATGTTCTGGACTATTGAACCCCCACCATAGTTGTTCCCGAACGTGTAGTTGATCCAGAAGGTTCCCTTGAAGGTAGACCCAGAGGTTCCCGAAGAGAGGGTAGGGCACTGAAATGCTTGTGTTGATATCTGTCCTGAGCTAAGCGTGACATAGGTTTGGGTCCAAGTGATAGGGGTTGTCGAATTAGCAGAGCATCCTACTGAATGTATGATGATGGTCTGGCCTACGATGCCTATTCCTGCGGTTATAACGCCAGAGGAGATCAGCACAGGCTGACTACAGGTATATCCAGATACAGGGGTACAGCCCGATGGCAGCACCCCCCCATGGAGGATTATACCATAAGAGTAGAGCGCTGTGAACACTATAGCGATTATTAGGATTGCCCAGCCATAGGTGAGGAGGTATTCCATTGCGGATTGCGCTTTGGGCATCTTAAATGGAGTACAGACCCATTATAAAAATATTGCGTTGACGCAACGCGGCTTCATTTATGCCAGATGGGTTCGTTAACCTTCCCTCTTCCTCCTGCCCCTTATGGGAAGGATGAACCAGAACCTGCTACCTCCGCCCTCCCTTGGTTCGTAATTTATTTTGCCTCCGTGCAGCTCCACTATCTTCTTGGTTATGGAAAGCCCGAGTCCGGTACCGGACTCCTTCTGCTTTATTGTTGACTTTGTCCTCGCTGCGCCGTAGAACTCCCTGAACAGCCTGTGCCTTCCCTCCTCCGATACCCCTATCCCGGTGTCTATGATGCTGCATTCTATGTAGTTGGGCCTCCCCTTCTTGGTCGTCCTGTTCCTTATGTCGACGGTTATGGAGCCCTTCTCCGTGAACTTTATGGAGTTGCCTATGAGGTTGACGAACACCTGCATCACCCTCCCGTAGTCCGCCATTACAGGGGGTACGTCATAATGCACGTTCCAGGAGAACTCCAGTCCCTTGTTCCTGGCCCTCTCCTCCAGCGCCCTTATGCCGGGGTTCTCACCGACTGCCCTCATATCCACTTCAGACACCTCGAGCTTCATCTTGTTGGAGTCCAGCTTGGCCGCATCCAGAACCTGGGTTATCATGTCCATCAGCCTGTTTGCCTCCTCGATTATCGTGGATATGTGGCCCTTCTGGTCGTCGTTGAGCTGCCCGAAGTCTCCCCCGTACATCAGCTTGGAGAACCCTATTATGTTTGTGAGAGGGGTCTTGAGCTCATGGGAGATGTTATAGATGAACTGGCTCTTCAACTCCCCTGTGCCCTCCAGCTTCTTGATCTCTCCCTGCTGCTTCTCGATCGCGTCCTCCATTTCCTTTATCTTCCTCTTCGTCTCCAGCTCCTTGGCTATTATGACGTATTCTGCCACGTCACCGGACTTGAAGAACCTTATCGAGTTGGTCGCCTCGACGCTCCTGCCATCTTTGGCACGCAGCTGTGTGTATGAGTTGTCTATCTTGGTACCGCCTCTTGCATGACCGAGATCCCGTTCCAATCCGGGAAGGTCGAGGTAAAGCGCGTTTATCTCCTTGCCCAGCAGCTCCGCCCTGTCGTACCCAAGAGTCTGTTCTATCGCGTGGTTCGAGTATCTTATGTACCCAAGCTCGTCTACCCTAAGGGCTATGTCCGAGGCCCCATCCAGGAACTCGTTGAACGCCGATGCCATGCTGTCAACGTACCTTTCCGCGCTCGCATCATAGAAGAGCAACATGTAGCCCCCGTTCCTCTTCGAGAGTGCAAACTTGATCGGGGATATGGCGCCCTTGTCGGTGGTCATCCCCACAGTGCCAAGGGACGGGCCCTTGCCCAGGGTCGCCACCAGCTCCTTGAACGCGCCCTTGTCACGCTCGGCCAGCAGCTCGATCACGTTTTTCGATATTGTGAGGGTGCTGTCATAGCCTATGATGCGCTTCATGCTCTGGGTCGCGTACGATACGGTGAGGTCCCCATCGAGCAGGACCACGCCGGCGCCGTAGGAAGGGCCCATGAGAGAGGTTGCCCAGGAGAGCACCTCCTTGTCGGTCACGTCCCTGACGGTCATGTAGAGCAGGTTGGCCCCTGCCTCTGACGCATGTATGGCATATGTCTTGCCAGACCTCTTGGAGATCAACTCCCTTCCGCTCCTGCTTCTCTCCCTGACCTCCTTGATGCCTGCACCTACCAGGTCGCCAACCTTGTAGCCCTTCAGTTCGGGTTTCCCGAACTCGGCGGCGGCCGCCGGGTTGAACCTCACTATGGAGCCTTCGCTGGATACGAGTAACTGCGCAACGGGCGAATCGAAGGCGGAGTTGAAATATGAGGCCAGCCTTGCGCTCTTCGATTCCTCCTTCCTGAACGCGATCGCAAGCGTGACCAGGTAAGATAGATGCGTGGCATCGGCCATGAGCTCGTCGCTGAACTTGTTCCCCTCGTTTGAGAGCAGCTCTATCACTGAAGCGGCCCTGCCGCCCAGCATGATTGGTATGACCGCGCAGCTTTTGAGGCCCTTGCTCCAATGCTCGGTCAGCTCAGGAAAAGACGAGTATTCACTCAGTTCGTTGTCGACATACGGCTTCCTTGTGTTTAGCACGTAGTCTATGAGCCTGCCCGCGCCCTGAGGGATCTCTCCTATTATGGTGACCCTCCCAACCCCAAGCGCATCAGAGATGCACGCCGCGAGCGCCTGCTCCTGATCCGCATCAGAAGCCGCTGAGGCGATTGAGATTATACGGGCTACCGCGCTTTCAAGGCGCTGGGGATCGGCCATCGCTGCACCATATCCGATTTGAATACAATATATATAATCTCTTCTGCGGAGATAATAGCAGTGAATCGATGGAGTTCGAGGAGCCGTTCAGGTCCGTATACAGGATAGGCGGCAAGCTGGCCACAAGGAACCTTACCCCTGGGAGGAAGGTCTACGGGGAGGAGCTTGTGAGATACAAAAATGCCGAATACAGAGCCTGGAACCCGTATAGGAGCAAGCTCGCCGCTGCGATAATCAAGGGCATGAAGGGAATGAAGATCTCTGAGGGCAGCAGGGTACTCTATTTAGGTGCCGCAACCGGAACCACCCCAAGCCACGTCAGCGACATAATCGGCAGCAAGGGCAGGCTGTTCGGCGTTGAGATATCAGAGAGGAACATGCGCGAGTTCGTGGCCCTGTGCGAATCGAGGGACAACATGCTCCCGATTCTTGCCGACGCCGGGCACCCGGAGGACTACTCTGATGTGGTTGACAATTGCGACGTCATATACCAGGACATAGCGGTCAAGAACCAGGCCGAGGTGCTTATGAAGAATAGCGGCATGCTGGACAGCGGGGGCTACGCCTATTTCGTGATCAAGTCGCAGAGTGTCGACATATCGAAGGCGCCCGAGGCCGTGTACAGGGATGAGTTGGCCAAGCTGAAGGGCACATTCGAGGTGCTGGAGAGGATAGACATAGAGCCTTATGACAGCATGCACCTATTCGTTGTGCTTAGAAAGGTTCATTAAGTTTTTCTACTCTGTTGTTTGGATGAACGTGAACTCATGTGTCAAGGCTGCGGGGAGCGCCCTGAAGAGCTACAGGCCGCTGATCTGCGAATTCTGCGGGGCTGAGACGCTGTCAGGCGGGGGCATGGCCTTCTGCTCCAACTGCGAGAGCATAGTCGAATCAGAGTCCAAAACTCTGGAGGGAACTAACCCGTCCCTCTTCGGGGCCCTGGCATCGATAAGGACAGCGATCGCTAGAAGCGACTTCGATGCCGCGGGCGTGGGATATGACGGGTTGCTAGTCATGAAACAGACACCGGGCTTGCTATATGCAAAAGGGATAATGAGTATAAGCCACTCCAACCACGTGGTTTCGCAGATACGATACGACGGGGATGGCTTCATGGAGGGCAATTCCGAGCTCAGGGCCAAGGGATCCCTCATACTCTCGGAGGCGAAGAGGCTCATAGCAAAATCCAGGGCCATGTCGGAAAAGGAGGCCATGGGCGTGCAGTCGCCCCGCCTCCTCTACAATCTCTTCCTCTGCGACTTGAAGGTTGGGGATCTGAGGGCCGCCAGCGACCGCCTGGCAGGGATCACGGGCCTTGAGAAGGATGGGGCTCTGGCAATTTATTCGGCAATCGTGCTTGACACCTTCGCGGGCAGGCACCATGAGGCTGAAAGGAGCCTTGAGAGGATCTTCGGGCTTGAAAGCCCCCCTGCCAATTCCTTCTACTACGCGGCATTCAACTCGTTCAAGCTTGGAGACCGTGCGGGTGCATCAAAAATACTGTCCAGCTCGGGCAGCCTGATCGAGGATTCAAAGAGGGAAAATCTTTTGTCGGCCATGAAGCTGGAGG
Source organism: Microcaldota archaeon (assembly GCA_028866775.1). Classification (GTDB taxonomy): domain Archaea; phylum Micrarchaeota; class Micrarchaeia; order Micrarchaeales; family Micrarchaeaceae; genus JAJYUY01. The sequence goes on from JAGWHK010000001.1 coordinate 244,168, forward strand.
ACTCCCAGTAACGTCACTTGGACATGAAGATGAATGACATTTTCTTCTTGTCGTCAAGGATGCAGAACCCGAACCTCTCGAACTGGACGACCTCACGCTCCTTCAGCTTTGAGGCATAAGCCTCGGCATATCCCTTGACCACCTGCAGGCTTTGCCTGTCGAATTGGCCGTCCGGAAGGAGCGGGGGTTTGGGCACAATAACCTCGCATGGGATGGACTGCTTGCTAGCAACCCACTGGATCCTGAATTTGGTGTCCTGGTCGGCCTGCGCCGCCATCATTACGTTGGCGTCGTATTCCTTCATGCGCAGGCTGTAGAGGTCCTTCAGCCTGAACAGCATGGTCGGGCTTATTTTGCCCGCGTCGTCACCGCTTATGTAGAAGTTCCCATCGACTGCGTACTTTCTGCTCCCCATCTTCTCTGTCGGATGCAGCTTGAGCTCGACGCTCTTGCTTTTTGCGTTTGCTATGGAAAGCGCGACAGGATTCGCCACGAAGAAGAGCCTCTTGGCGGTCTGATCGACGAGCTTCTTGTTCTCGTCCATCAGCATGGAGATGTCGACAACGCTGTCTGTCTTTGACATGCCGAAGCGCAGGACGAACTCCCTTATCGCCTCTGGCCTCACTCCCCTTCTCCTCAAAGCCGACAGGGTGACCAGCCTGGGATCGTCATAGCCGGAGAGGAGGCCCTCCTCTATGTAGATGCGCTGGTATCTCTTCGATGGGAGGTTGTTCTTTATCGTGAGCCTCGCGATCGAGTGTATTCGAGGGGACGGCAGACTAAGCGCACCCAGGATCATACGGTATAGTGGATCGCGCAGTTCGTACTCCTTGCTCCTTATGACGTCAGTTATCCCGTTCAGGTAGTCGTTTATCGGAGTGTTGAAATCATAGAGCGGCCAGACAGAGTACTTGTTGTCCTGTCTGTAGTGCTTGCCCTTCTTTATCCTCAATATCGTAGGATCCCTGAGTGCGGTATTCTCCGAGGCCATGTCGCCCTTGAACCTTATGACGGCCTCGCCCTCACCAATCGCACCCTTCACCATGAGCTCGAATACCCTCATGCTCTCTTCGGGCTCTGTGTTCCTGTGGCCGCACTCCTGCTTGCCCAGCCTCTTGCTCTTCATGTCCTCGACATCGCATGAGCAGGCATAGGCCTTGCCGCTGTTTATCAGGCTCCTCGCATAGTCGTATATCTCGGGTATGTTGTCGCTGGCGAAGCACTCGTTGTCGAACTTTATGCCCAGCCATTTCAGGTCAGAGCGTATCGCGTCTACATATTCCTGCTTCTCCTTCTCCGGATTGCTGTCATCGAAATACAGCGACAGCTTGCCCTCGTATATATTGGCAAAGGTGCTCGCCAGCAGCGCGGCCTTGGCGTGGCCTATGGTCGCATATCCGCTGGGCCCGGGCGCATACCTGGTGTGGAAGGCGCCCTTGACAGCCCCATGCAGCTCCATCTTCGGCTTTGCGGTCTTCTCGGCCTTCTCCCTCTTCTCCGAGGCAAACTCCTGCGAATGCTTCCCGTATTCTGCCTGAAGCTCCTCCTTGGTCAGTAGGTTGACCCACGCGACCGCGGCATTCGCGGCATTTGAGACCTCTGATATGTCGGAGCCTTTCGAGGATGCCATTATCTTGCTTATTATGGGACCCGGCATCGCCTTTCCGTAGTCTACCGCATTCTTGACGGCATACTTCCTTGCGAGCTCTTCAATTCCCATAGGCTAGCTACCCTCACTCAACCTTATCTGGTTGTTATATAAGTCCCCACGGGTTGTTATAAGGGCCTGGATCCGCACCGGCACATTCGCGCCTATCGGGAATACCCTGGTTAGGTATACCGAGTAGTTCTTTTCCGGGAACGCAACAGGCACCTGGGATCCCGCGCTGTAGTACATGTTGACCCTGGCCGGCAGATTGACGAAGGCGCCTGCGCCAACCGACACGTCGGTCGCATTCAGCGCGTTTGACAGGTAGGTGTAGAGCTGGTATGCATTGATGCCGGAAAGCAGTGCCTGGTAGCTGGTCGAATTGAATGGGACATAGTTGCTTACGCTCCCATTGGCCTCAAGGTCACCCAGGGTCTTGTTCAGCGCAGTGAGCTCTATCTTGTTGGAGACGCCCACGTACGCGGAGTAGCTGTAGTTCACTATTACGGCATTTGCAGAGCCGTATACGGGTATGGTGTTAGCCGAGCTTACCGTTGTCGTGGTGCTAGTACCTGTCGAGTTGTTTCCGAACGCCGCATATGATGACACGAATATTATTGCCGCGAAAAGCGAACCCAGGAATATCACTATCCTCTTTGTCTTGTCTTCCATGATTACACCGGTGATTAACAAAGATATTTTAGTCTTAGCCTATTAAATGTTATTCTACTAGTTGATTTTATGGCTTTCAAGGAAGGCGAATTCGTTGAGATAGAGTACAGTTCGTGGACCACAGCAGACAACAGGATGATTGATACCACAGACAAGGCCCTTGCCGAGAAGAACGGGATAGTCGTGGAGGGAAGAAAATACGGTCCTGTGCTTGTGATAGTGGGGAAGAGGACCGTTGTGAAGGGCCTGGATGACGCGATAAAGGCGATGGACGCGGGCCAGACGAAGAAGATAACGCTCAAGCCTGGCGAGGCCTTCGGGGAGAGGAACCCCGATATAGTGAGGGTAATGCCGCTGGCCGAATTCAAGAAAAGGGACATGAACCCCTATCCCGGAATGAGGGTCAACATAGATAACGTGTCTGCCACGGTAAAGAGCGTCAACTCAGGCAGGGTTGTCGTCGACGCAAACCACCCGTATGCCGGCATGGAGATAACCTACGAGGTCAAGATCTCGAAGAGGCTCGACCAGCAGCAGGACAAGATAACGGCGCTTGGGAGGACATACGAAGTCGAGCCTTCGGCGGTAAAGATCGAAGGAAAGACCGTGGAGCTCTCCTTCAATGACGCTGTTAAGAAGGACGCCGACTATTTCATAGGGAGGGCCAACCTGGTGGCTGGAATTTTCGGGTACTTCGATGCCATAGAGAAAGTGAAGGTCGAGGAGGAGTACAACAGGCCGAAAGAGGGCAAGGCAGAGGGCCAGGAGCACGAGCACGACCACGCGCATTGATCTGACCGCTCCGGATAGCGCCTGCTTTATATATTTCCTCGAACTGCTACTTATTCGTGTCTACCTTTGTTAGGCCGAATCCGGCCAGTGGGAGGGCTGACTTCAACCTCTTCTTGAGGGATGAAGAGGTAAAGGTCGTGAGGGAAAACCTTGGCATTTTCAGGAGGATCGATCAGGACAGGAAGAAATGGCTGCTCTCGGAAGGCTACCACAATAATGAGTTCACCTATTATGGGAGGGTGAAGGCAGAGTTCGGGGACAGCACCCCAGTACTGAAGGAGGGATCAAGGGTCCTCGACTGGGGATGCTCTGTTGGAGTCACGACCATAGAGCTCGCCAACCTGCACAAGGGATGCGAGGTGACCGGGCTCGAGGTGAGGGGCTACCTTAAGTGCTTTACTGATCACATTATCGCCCAGGTGAAGGCCGATCCGTCCTATTTGGGGAACCGCATCCCGCCAGAGCTGAGGAGAGCAATCAAAGTGCCTGAAAGGCTGCTGCTCCCCAAGGAGTTCTTGGTTGCAGACGGCTTCAAAGCTCCCTTCCCAGACCACAGCTTCGATGCGGTCTACTGCATGAACAATCTTTATTACGTGCTTAACACTCTGGACGACCACAGGAGGTTTGAAAGGTTCCATCAGGTGATCAGGCTCGTCAGGCCCGGGGGCTACTTTATGCTTTCGGGAGGCGGCACGGTGGGCACGGACGGCTCCTCAAGCGATCTGATGATGATGGTGTTGAGGAAGGAGAAGGAGGGGATGAAACCGGTTCGCATGAATGCCTCTGACTGGAATGGCAGGGCTAGGAGCGAAATGGTGCTGGAGGCATGCAAAAAGGACTTCTGCACGACCGACTGGTTATAGGTTTCGCCTTGCCGCCCTCTTGTACGCATCCCTGAATGGCGTTCCCCTTTTTACCAGGGAGTATGCCCTCTCGGTCGCATATACTTCTTCACTAAGTCCCTCCTCGGATCGCCTTTTATCCGCCTTTATCCTCTTCATGATCTTTGTGGCAACCCGAAGGCTATTTTCAGCTGTCTCGAAACTTCTCATGACCGGACCCTTAGTGAGCTGCAGGTCCCTGTTGTAACCCGAAGGCAGGTTTGCAATCACCCCCTTTATCCGGAATTCGTAAGAGTTCATAAGGTGATAGTTCGCCCTTAGAATCTCCAACACGTCAGGATTCTTCTTGTGCGGCATCATTGAGCTTCCTCCCGTAAGCTCGCGCGGTATGACGAAGTAGCCGAACTCAGGCATGCTGAACATTATGAGATCCTCCGCAATCTTGTTCAGGTCGAACATCAGGACCGAGAGGGCTCCCACTATGACGGACTCGAACTTCCCCCTGCTGTTCTGCACGTATATTGGGTTCCTCTGTATCCTTGCGAAGCCCAGCTCCCTTGCGGTGAGCGCGCGATCTATCTTTAATGGGACACCGTACCCGGCGCCTGTACCCAGCGGCGACTGGTCGACAAGCTTATAGGCGGCTTGCAACAGTTTTATGTTGTCCCCCATGGATTCGGCAAATGATTCCGACCACATGCCCATAGATGATGGCATTGCCTTTCTGGTATGGGTGTAGCCCGGCATCTTTATATCCCCGTATTTGCTGCGGAAGTCCTTCAACGCGGCTATGAATCCCATGGCCAGCCTCTCGCATGCGGACAGCTCGTCGCGGTAATAGAGCCTTAGCGCCACCGCAACCTGGTCGTTCCTCGATCTCGCAGTGTGTATTTTCTTGCCGGCCTGACCTAGCTCGCGGATGAGGTAGTTCTCTATCGCGGTATGGCAGTCCTCGTCCTCTTTCCTTATTGTGAACCTGCCCTTCGCATCGAGCCTGATTATCTTCCTGAGAGCGCCGTCAAGCTTCTTGACCTCTCTGGGCTTTAAGATTCCGATTCTGCCCAGCATCTTCGCGTGGGCGATCGAGGCGAGGCAGTCGTACCTGACGAGCTTCCTGTCGAGCAGGTAATCCTCTCCGGTACTGAACTCATTTACTTCCTTGTCTATGCCGTAGCCCTTGTCCCAGAGTTTCATTGACCCGCCCCGGTTTACACTTCTGTATCCCGGTTATTATAGATTCTCTTTATGATCCAGGCTCAATCCGGATGGATCGATCCTGAGTGATCAATCGCCACGCAGCAGGCTGTCGACTCCCCTTCCGGTGAGCCGCTCGTATGCCTCTATGTATTTCTGCGTGGTCTTCGCCACCACCTCATCAGGCAGGAACGGCGGCTCTGACTTCTTGTCCCACTTGGCCTCCTTTTCCAGGTAGTCGCGCACGAACTGCTTGTCGAAGCTCGGCTGGCCCTGTCCCGGCTTGTATTCGCTCGCCGGCCAGAACCTTGACGAATCCGGGGTGAGCACCTCATCGATCAGGACTGGCTCGGGCTTCCCGTTCGGAAGGCCGAATTCGAACTTGGTGTCAGCGATTATTATGCCACGCCTGAGCGCATAATCGGCCGCCTTGGTGTATAGCTCTATGCTGTAGTTTCTTATCACATTGGCCAGCCCAAACCCTATGTCACGGGCGACCGCCTCATAGGTAGTGGGCATGTCGTGGCCTGCAGTACTCTTCGTTGTGGGGGTGAGTATTGGCTCGTCCAGCTTCGATGCCTCCACAAGCCCAGTTGGTAGCTTCACGCCGCACACGCTTCCGGTCTGGTTGTATTCCTTCAGGCCGCTGCCGACAAGGTATCCTCTCACCACGAACTCGTACTTTATCGGTTCTACCCTCCTCACAACAACCGCCCTGCTGTCCAGCCCCACCTCCGGGGAGAGCCAACCTGACATCAGGCTGGACTGCGCGGTCCTGGTGTCATAGTGGGTGTACATTAGGTGGTTGGTGACTATGTCCCTGCTGAAGTCGAACCAGAAGTTCGACATCTTGTTGAGCACCTTGCCCTTCTGTGGTATTCCCTCATGGAGGACCACGTCGAAAGCGGATATCCTGTCTGTGGCTACGAGCAGCAGGGTTCTGTCGTCAATATTGTAGTTGTCGCGAACCTTTCCCCTTCCCGCCAGTTCCAGAGGGAGGTTGGTGCGCATAAGTGCGCCGTTAGGCGAAGTCACAAACCTGCGATTAGGAGCGTTCGATTGTTTCTGCATGGTATCCCCAAATGCAGTGACTACTTTATAATATAAATAAGTTTGCCGCCCGGATCGGTCATGCCATGTTGATTGCATAGGTGCTGTTGACCTTTATGTTGAGCAGCTTTGCGAGCTCTGACTTCTCTGCATTGAGCATTATTATGTATCCGTTCCACTTGTTTGTCAGCTCGTTGGAGTTGCATAGGGGGCACGTCTCCCCGTGGCTTATTATGAGTCCGCATTTCCTGCACGCTTTTTCGTCCATTTTTCCACCTATCTCTTCTTCTTCGCCGCCTCCGCCCTCGCCCTTCTGGCACCCTCAGTTATCCATTCCGCCTTCCCGAGGCCTTCCGGCTTCATGGTAAGCGCTATCTTAGAGTCCTTGACCGTGTTCTTCATGCTAACAGTCGAGATCTTGGCCAGCACCGCATCCCCCTTTTTGAGGCTCCTACCGCTCTTCTTGGATACGAAAGCAGGCACCTTCTTGTCGAAGTTCAGGAAGTCATTGGTTATCTGCGACACGTGGACCAGCCCCTCTATCGGTCCTATCCTCACGAATGCGCCGAACTCTGCGAGCTCGGTCACCTCCCCGGCGACCACCTCGTCAACGTAGGGGATGTATGTCAGTATGTCGAACTCCACGTTGTGGTGGGTTGCAGGATCCCCTGGCAGTATCGCCCCGTCACTTATGTTCCTCACGTTGAACACGGATACGGCTACGCCTAGCTTCTTGTCTATCATGCCCTCGTACTTCCGCTTGAGGGCCAGCTTGGCCACCTCCTCTATGTCCCTGTCGAAGTATTCGGGTGCCATCTTGAATGTGTCTTGCAATGTGTGCACGTAATACATATCTTCACCTAAATTTCCTCAATCTCCCATCTCTGGAGAGCTTGAACACAACAACATCCCTCTTTATCGCCGATGCAAGCCTTGTGTCGTTAGTGACGACAGCCCCTATTCCTGGTTGCGTCACCCTATGCTTTATCCACGAGTCCGGGTATTTCGAGTCTGCTTCCACTTTGATTTTTTTAAGGCTCAACTCCCAGAGCGCAGCCCTTGCCTCGCCGCCCCTGATCCCCTTCCTCTCTGATATTCTGTTTAGTTCACTTATTATACCTTTCGAAACGAGGCACCCCAGATGGAGCTCGAACCTCACTACCTCGAAGACGCTCTTGCGGTTGGCGAACCCGAAAAGTATGGAGCTGGTGTCCACAATCGCGTATCGCAAGCAGGCACCTTACTTGCACTTCCTGATCTGCTTCTCTATGTAATCCTTTAGCACAACTGCGTTGTTGCGGTCTTGGTCGTGCGCGGCGAATACGAATGTGGTTATGCTGGTGTTGACCACGAGGGTTATTAGCTCGTCCACCATGTCATTCTTCTGCAGCTCCTTGACGTAGCGCTGCTTGAACCTGACCCACTTCTTGGGATCGTGCTGGTACCATTTCCTCAGAGCATCGGTTGGGGCTATGTCTGACATCCAAATCTCCACGTTGGGGGTGCTTTTTCTCACCCCGCGCGGCCAGAGACGGTCCACCAGTACGGTGAGGCCATCGGAGATGTCGTACTTGTCGTATACGCTCTTGAGCTTTATCCGCCACATCAATAGTCGCCAGGCTTATTCTAAATGTGTTAGCAAAGCTTATTAGCGTTGCCCTGTTAACGTCGTGCTTTTTCGCAAGGGCGCGGCCCATTTGGACACCGCACCCGGCTCCGATTCAGTCATGCTTAAATACGAGGCGGTTACGAGAGTGATACGTCGATTTTACAGAAAGTATTAAAAAGCAATATTCACATATAGCTACAAGCGACTGAAAATCAGGTGTTAATATGAGCATCTTCGAGAAAATTGGAAAGGGATTGGGATCTTCGTCTAAGAGCATTGATGTTGAGGAATACATGAATGCCGCTGAGATGGACGACGTTGACATAATGCATGAGCCTGCGGACCACTACATAAAGCCGGTCGCGCTGGTCCAGCAGACTGACCTCGAGCTGATAAAGAAGGAGCTCTCGTCCAATAACATAGTCCTTATGAACATAACAGAGATGGAGAAGAGGCCGAACACGCTCAAGACCGCGATCGACGACCTCAAGACCTTTGTCGACAAGATGAATGGCGACATAGCTAGGATCGACGAGAACAAGATTCTCCTGACCCCGTCGAAGATTAAGATAATAAAGACCAAGAAGGTGGCCAGGAAGTAATTTCAGGCCCCTTTCTTTTTCTCCTTCTACTCCATTGCACTGTCAAGGTTATTTGATATTATCGATGCCACGGAGAGCGGTCTGATCTGCGGCCTGTAAAGCGATCTTTTCCCATTTTCTAGCGGCAGCGACGGGCGGAGCAAATAGCTGTCTATTCCGGTAAAGCCAAGATCGCTCATCGGGTGGAAGACCTCGCCTGTCCTGGTGTCTATGCCTATGCCGGATTGCCTATAGTTCCGCAAGGTGTCGCGCCCCACAACTTTTATTGAGTGCCTGGCCAGAAGCGCCTCCGCTATAAAAACCATTTCCGCCGATTCCGGATCCGCGCTCCTCCCCCCAAACAGGACAGCAGTGCTTGCATGCAGCAGGTTTGCCGCCTTTTCCACTGCATCAAACATGTTTACTGAATCGAAGGCATGTGCGAGCAACCCGGCCTTCTGCCTTGGATTATACGCGGCCAGCGCCACGCAGGTGTTTATGTCATAGGTCACCAGGAAGCGGGTGTATTTTATGCGCTTATCTGATCCGAAAGCGAATTCCTGCTCCTCTACTATGACAGTCTCCCTTGGATCTGTCGCGACACAGCGCATCTGCGCGGCAGAGCCAGAGCAGGTGCTAGTGGCTATGGCCCTTCCTTCCTTGAGGAGCTCTTTGTGGTCTGGTATTTCGCTTTTGTGTATGGGATCTCCATTGCGCAATGCGACCGTATAGTCCTGGAAGGCGTCGCCTATGGGGATCTTGGCCTCTTGGACGAACCTGAGCCATTTCATCCTGCTGAAGCGCTTTGGGGCGGCAGACTGTTCCACTGATTTGGCTCCCATCTAATTCTCTGACTCATGCTTGTGTTCAAATATATATTATTTGGGGGAGAGCGCCACGGCAAGTGCGTTTATCTCGCTCTTTGTGGGAACCGACCGTTTGAGAATCCGCCTGAAGGCTCCCGAGACAGCCTTCTTGTCCCTTATCGCCTTGTTCCGCCTTACCGAGATGTCGAACAGCTTTATCAGACGCTCCTGGTATTTGGAGTCAGCCCTTAGATCATCGAAATTGTAGCGTTTCGATAGCGTTGGCGTCGTCAGCTCGTAGAGCATCACAGCAAGCGCATGGGATATGTTCATTACGGGGTATTCCGGGTTGGTACCTATGAACACAAGGGCGTCGCAGTCGCGTATCTCCACCTTGTTCAGGCCCGCCCCATCTCGGCCTAGCACCAGTGTTATCTCGCGGCTCCTCTTCCAGTCAGGCCTGTTCCTTAGCTCAGGCAGGTTGAATATGTTGTAGAAAGAGCTGTCAGCCTTCCTCCAGATTCCAGTGGTTCCGATAGTCAGACCCCTAGCTGCGGACTTGAGGCTCTTTGCTACCCTTGCGCCCTCGAGAACCTCCCTCGCGTGCTTCGAGTACTTTATCGCCTCCTTTCCCGTGTGCTTGCATCTTGGGTTCACCAGGACAAGCCTGCTTAGGCCGAAATTCTTCATCACCCTAGCCACGTAGCCCAGGTTCTGCTGATATTCGGGTTCCACCATCACGACCCTTATCCTCTGCTTCATCAATGCACCAATGACATCATGGGATGGATGACCGAGAGTATGGTGATCGCAGTAAGTACGTTGACCGCCATGTGAGTTATGAGCGTGGGATAGAGGGACTTGGTCCTCTTGAAGACATAACCCCCTGTGATCCCGAACCAAAGGGCCACTATTATCTCTGACCACGAGCCATATCCGAAGTGCAGGATCCCGAAAAGTATGCCGCTTGCCAGGAAGCCTATTCTTGGAACTAGAAAGCCCCTGAAGGCGATCTCCTCGTTGAGCGGCGCGATCACTGATACGAAGACGATCGCCCAGAGGGGATAGCCGCCCAAAGCCTGCTGAACATTCGAGTTGACCTGGTTGCCCGTAGTCACAGAGTAGGCAGCAACCGCAAAGAGTATTACGATGTATATGGCAAAGAGTAGGATTCCGTACCCTATTGTCTTGGTGGTCAGCGCGCTTCTTGACAGCCCGAGCTCTTTGACAATCTTCTTGAGGGATTTTCCCTTGTGGAGCAGGTATGAGACTACTATGAAACTGAGGAGCAGTGAGAAACACACGGTGAATGATATACTGGCAGTTAGGTCGCTGAGCGCCCCGATTACCAACCCAATCAATGAAGCTGCCGCAACGAGCAGCAGGATCAGCGTGACTGAGTAGAAGAAAAACTTTGGCGCAGACAGCTTCCTAGCGCGCCGCCTCGCCATCGCGATCTACTTCTTGCCCTTGAACTCGCAGTACCCGCACTTGCCGCAGGAGAACCTGTCTTTGTGCTCGGCCAGCCTAGAGGAGCACTTGGGGCACCTCTTCGCCGCCTCCTTGTAGGGCTTGAATGTCTTCTTCTCCTTGGCTGCCGGTTTCTTCTCGTCTGCCATGCAATCACTTCTTCTCCTCCGCGGGCTTCTGGACAGGGGCCGACGCGCCTGCCTTCTTGGCCTCCTTCTCGACTATCCCGAGCCTCTCAAGAAGGCCCCTGTTCTCGTACCTCTTGAGGTCCTCCTCGCTCTTGTAGGAGTGCGCAGTTCCGGTGCTCATCTTTGAGCCGAAGCTTGAGTTGACCCCCACGATTATCGTCGAATTGGGCGATGCGTTGAGGCTCTTGCAGAGCTCTGCCTTCAACTCATCCCTCTTTATCGCGGTTTCGGAGAATACAGAGAATTCCACCTCCTTCCTTCCTATTGTCTTGTTCTCCTTGTTTGAAAGTATCTTAAGTTCCATTCAACCACTCAGCACCCTTGCCAGAGCCTTCCTTCCCATAGCCTCCATGACCTCGACCTCTGCACCTGCGTTCAGCTTCTCCGTGAATCCCTCTGTGCTTATATCATATACCTCGAATGTCTCTGAATCCATGAGCTGCGCGGACTTGTCGGACACAGAGACGACCTGGGCCTTCCTTTTCTTTATGACCGGCACCTCTGTCTCGCCGTCGCTCGACTTGAGCAGCGTTTTCTTCTGGCCATCGAATATGCCTATTCCAGTGACCCTCATCTTGGCGGGTCCGTGCTTGCCCGGGGCACTCGTCTCGATGTCGACCACCCTGCAGGGCACGCCGTCGATTATGATGTAGCGACCAACCTTTATGTCCTTCATTGAAGCGAACTGGAATTCGCCTTCTGCCTCTGCCATAACTATACCCCTAGAATTCAAGGATAATTTAACCTTCGCCTATATATAGCTTACTTGGCGCAGGCCAGAATTTCGGATTTATCAGCGATTGCCTAGCCGACGGCCAGGGAAAGCACCGCCCTAAGCCCCTCCTCAAGCAAATGCCGCTTGAGCAGCTCGGCCCTGTCGTCCATGGAGTGGTAGACGCCAAACCATTCTTTGCCAGATACCGATAACATGCGCGCCCTTTCGAACATCTTTTTGTCCTTTATAGGGAAGCAGGCCAGCCTGCTTGCAGGGTCCGTGATCTCTGCAGGGCTGCTTGAACCCAGCATGTCGGCTACCACTATCCGCTTTGCCGATTTAAGCTCCTTCTTGAAATCACGCTCCAATTCCCTATAACCCCTGCCCCAATATACCGGGGAGTCGAAGGATAGCTCCTCACACCCGGAGAAGACCAGCATCATGCCCTTCTTTGGGCCTGTTTTTGCGATCTCGAGCAGGGTCGCCACGCCCGATGCATTGTCCAGTGCGCCGTTTAGGACGCTGTCGTAGTGGCATATCAGCACGGTCTCGGGGTTCTTGGCGTTCCCGGCGATTATGTTGGCGCACCTGTGCCTTTGCCTAGACACCAGAACCTTACCGCTGACCTCCTCTGCGGCTATTATCCGCTTTACTTCACTGCGCCTGATAGCTACAGACGGGGCTCTGTAGAATGTGGCGAGCGAGAATGAATCGGAGTAGGGATTGAAGTTTATGTTCGGCTTCTCGTGGTAGCGGCCGCTTACATCCATCGAGCTTATGAGGGGCTTGCCGTCTATGTAGCCGCTCCTGAAAGCTGTCGGCATCGCCTCGACCGCCTTCCCGTCGGCCTCTAGCCTGCAGGCCCTGTATTTGGGCAGCGGGTTCTCGAAGCCCTGCTCCTCGTACTCGACCCCAAAATCAGTCAGGCGGGCCTCGATGTAGCGTTTCGCCCTCTCCTCGCTGGCCCCGCGGCGCGGCGCCAGGCCCTCGAGATCCCTTATCGTCTCCAGCATACCCATTTACTCGCCCAACTTGGCTGCCTTCATCGCATCCAGTATTGCTTTGGCAGCATCTATAAAGGTCTTCGTAAGGTCATCGGAGGGCTCCAGCTTTGCCGCCCTACATGCCCCGTGCCTGGCCGGCACCACCGCGTCAAGCTGGGCAGATGTGCTGTAGCTAGGACTTATGTACTTGCGAAGCATGTCGTGTAGGCTTGGCACTACGAACTGGAGTGGCTCGTTGAGGCCATTGCGCTTCAGAAACGACACTGCCGTCTCGTATCTCTCGCGTATTATTTGATCGTCGCCGTTCCAATCGGTGACGGTAAGCACGAGGTTGGGCGCCACGTTCTGCAGTGAAAACGAGAGGACGTTCATCAGCTGGCCGCCCACTTTGTCGACCCTTACTGGCCCTCTGTCCCTCTTGTGCAGGACTACGCCGCCGAACCCAGGCACTCTGCTGTTACCGTTCCTGAGTAGCCCAAACACCGCGGCCTCACCAAGTACACTCACGTCAGGTGCCAGCTGATTGTTGCCCTCTATCCCGTTCCTAAGACTCAAGTGCAGTTCGCTGATCTTGTGGCTTCTGGGCTCCAGCGATGCGGCCAGCTGGCTGCACATGCACTTGTCCAGTTGCTTCTTGAGCAGCGACACGCCCTCCTCGGGCACGTCTACGTCGCATATCCTTATCTTTCCGTCGACTGGCACAACGGTCATCGGCACCTTACTGATCACCCTCACGTTCTTCGAGACCAGGTTTCCCTTGTTTCCGATGTATCCCAGGGGTATGTCTATGTAGCTCCTCTTGTATCCTCCCCCTTCCATGGACATGAAGTCGCTCGTCCATTCGAGGGTTACCAGCCCGCAGCCCAGCCTTTCGGCCGCGAGGAAGAGGGCGGCGTGCTGGAGGTCGGGCTTTGCTATCTGCCTTGCCAGCATGAACATCGGCCTTCCCCCCGATCTCTCCCTCAGGGCCGTCATCCACCCCAAGGTTTCATCGCCGAATGTGCTCCTTACGAACTCCTCGGCCTTCGCCATATTGTCCATACGCGTGGCTACCGAGGCTTCCAGCTCCCTTGCGGACCTAAGCCCGGCTACCTCTATGCTTTTTGAAGTCATGGTTACACCTTAAGCGTGATGGGCCAGGAAGAGCCGCGGCTGGCTTCAAAGACAGCTCTAGCTCTAGAGAAATAGGGCAACCCACAACACACACCTGTTATTTATGCTGCGGGCTGTCCGTGATACCAGAAGTGCTTAAACGCAAAGAATAGAGAGGAGTCGCCGCGGCTAGCGCTGAGGAACTGTACCTCCGAAGCCGATAGCTTCCTCATTCAAGCACTTGGGGATATAGCGCGGCAGGAGATATATAAACTTTTTGTGCAGGATTTAGAGGCGCGGATTTACCATCGTACTTCCAGCCCGCTTTCCGAGAGTATTTGCACCCTTGTCCAGTCGAATGCGTCTATCTTTCCCTTCCTTATCTTTACCTTCACCCTCTGGTCGCTTGGCATATCCACAGGTATTATCCTGTCTGGTTGGATATGCTGGCTCGTTTCGCCCTTCCTGACAGTGGGAAGTTCTGTCGTGAGAGAGGGATCTCTGCCTCTCATCAGCGAGGCTAGCACTTGCCTTGTTATCATCTCCTCAGTACGGGCCCCCAGTGTATGGGCTCTAGTAGTAAGCACTATATCACTGGATACTACTATCCATCTAAAATATTTATAGTTTGCCCATACCTTCGGTTAGGCGAGGTAAAAATGAAAACCTCCTCAGAGGTTCTCTATCCCTGGGAGGAAGCCGCGCTCTTTCTGTGAGGTCGCATCCATTGGGGCCTTTGCCTGCCCGAGCTTTGCCTTTACGCCAGTCACTATGGACATGACCCTTATCTCGTCACTTATGTCGGGCTCGAGTCTGGATCCGAATATGACATTTGCGTCGTCGGACATGCCCTCTGTGACGCCTGAGCCAACTCTTGTCGCCTCCTCTATGGTCAGGGATGTTCCTCCGGTCACGTGTATCATAGCCCTGTTTGCACCGCTCAGGTCAACATCCAGCAGCGGGTGGCTTATCGTGGACGAGATTGCCTTCTCGACCTTGTCTGGCCCCTGCCCCACTCCGAGGTTTATGACTCCGGTTCCGGCGTTGCCCATGACGCTCCTAACGTCAGCGAAGTCGAGGTTTATCAGGCTTGGGAGCGTTATCGTGTCCGCTATGCCCCTGACCGCATTGCATGCGATGCTGTCTATGAGCTCGAATGCCTTGTCCATTGGCAGGTTCGGCGCATACTTCAGAACCTTGTCGTTCTCTATTATTATAGTGGCGTCTGCCGCCTTTGTGAGCTGAGCTATGCTCCAGTCTGCCTTGTTCTTCCTGCTCCTCTCCAGAGCAAATGGGTAGGTGACGAACGCCACAACTAGCATTCCCTCGTCCTTGGCGATCTCTGCAACTATCGGTGCAGAACCGCCGCCAGTACCTCCACCCATTCCGGCAGCTATGAATATCATGTTGTTTCCGGTTATGGCCTGCCTTATCTCCTCCTTGGATGCCTCTGCGGCCTTCGCCCCTATCTCAGGGAAGCCCCCTGCTCCGAGACCCTTGGTTATCTGCTTGCCTATGAGCAGCTTCTTGTGTGCGCCTATTATGTCAAGGTGCTTGGCGTCTGTGTTCGCGGCTATGGTTGTTGCGCTCTTTATCCCGGCGCGGTACAACCTGTTGACCAGGTTCGTCCCCTGACCCCCGCAGCCGACGACCGCCAGCCTAGGTATGAAGGTATCACTTTCGTAGTCTTGCATCCAAACCAACCCTATTTATCGTGAAAACAAAGGAAAAAAGAAAAAATGGTAGGGTTAACCTACCATCTCGAGGTCGCCGTAGGATGCGCCCGCCTTCTTCTCGGCGAACTTCCCGGCTATGCTCGAACCCTTGACACCAGTGACTATGGCAACGATCTCTATCTGGTCCTCGTAGCCTGGCACAAGCCTTGCGCCCCACTTGATGTTGGAGTTCGGGTCCATCCTCTCGGTTATCTTCTCTCCCGCGCCTATCGCGTCGCCTATGGTCATCGATGCGCCACCCGATATGTGTATCAGCGCACCCGAAGCACCCTCGAAGTCGACGTCCAGCAATCTGTTCTTCAACACAGCCTCTGCGGCAGCGTCAACCTTGTTGGCGCCCTTTCCGCTTCCGACAGCGATGAATCCGACGTCACCGTTTCCGAGTATGCTCCTCACGTCCGCGAAGTCGATGTTTATCATGCTTGGCTGGGTTATGGTCCAGACCAGTCCGCCGATCGCCTTTGCGAGCACTTCGTCCGCAAGCGCGAATGCGTCGTTCATCGGGAGGTTCGGCACGAGCTTGACCAACCGGTTGTTGTCCAGGATGATTACGCTGTCCGCGAACTTCCTTAGCTTCTGGATTCCCTCCTCTGCCTTGACCTTCCTGACCCTCTCGAGGTCGAATGGGTATGTTACCATCGCGACTACGATAGCTCCCTGCTCCTTCGCTATCTGAGCTGCGACTGGGATTGCTCCTCCTCCTGTCCCTCCACCCATACCTGCGCATAGGAATACGAGCTGTGAGTCAGCGAATGCCGCCTCGAGAAGCTGCCTGTCGACCTCTGCCGCCTTGGCTCCCATCTCTGGGCTTCCTCCGGCTCCGAGCCCCCTTGTGAGGGTCTTGCCGATTAGTATCTTCTTGATTCGGTCGTCGATTATCTTGAAGTGCTGAGCGTCAGTGTTGCACGCTACGAACTCTGTTCCCTTCACTCCAACCTTTATCAGCCGGTTGACTATGTTGCAACCCGCGCCTCCAAATCCCGCAGTGACTATCTTTATCTGCGTGGAGCTGAACTCCTCTCCACTTACATTGCTGCTACTCGTCGGAGTCCTGCCTCCGAACACATCGTTCACCATGTCGTTCATGTCGATCGCCTTGCTTGATATAATCTGGTAAGATTTAAAAGCATTCTGTTTCCGGTTGAGTATAGGCATTCCTCGACGTCTAGCACGAAGTTGGAGTCAAGTAAATGGATGGGTAATTCAGTATAATGGTAAACTTGGGTGTTTTGGGATGAAAATTGCGCCATTTTGACGGCGACAGGATCGAAAAAGTGAGATTTCAGGGATTCAAGGCAGTTTATACCAAGAATTCGGAGGATTTTTGGCGCTTCAGTAGAGCTTTGAGCCGAGAGGGATCTCTGAATCTGGCCGAACGGGCACGCAATTTCCGTTTTTGTCAGGCACCCCAAGGGTCAGGACCTCAGAAACTTCCGGGCCTATAGTCTTTGGGGTCAGATTCACAACGCAAAGCACCAACTTTCCCTCCAGTTCCTCTTTTTTGTAGGTCTTTGTCAGCTGCGCGCACGACTTCTTGATCCCGATTTCTGGGCCGAAATCGATTTTCAGCTTGTATGAGGGCTTTTTCGCTTCCGGGAAGTCCAGGACCTCGCATATCTTCCCGATTCTCGCGTCGAGCCTATGAAAATCCTCAGCAGTTGCCATGAGATGGATTGCGATACGGATTTCTTAAAGCTTTTCTGTGGGTTATCCATGCCTTATGATTGCGGCGGTGCGCATCAAGCTGTTGATCGATGAGTTAAATCTCCCTTCGTTGACTGCATTGCTCCTGGCTGCGGAAAGGGTTCTCAGGGCTATGAAGAGTTCGGCTGACTTCGCTGCCAAGGATGGGCTCTCTATCATGAGCTTTGCGGCCCTGTGGCTCTTCTCAATGAAGTCCCGGCGAAGCTGCTCCTGGGAGTTGCTCGACATCAACACAGACCACGCGGCAGTCCGGTAGACCTTCGCCTCTATTGCCCGCACCTCAGAAAGCCTGTTCTTCAGGGACTCTGTCTCACCGAGCGCATTCACGAGTTCCAGCGTCTCCCGTGAACCCTGCATCTCGTAGTTTCCAAAGTAGCTCTCTATTATCTTGTCCTCCAGCTTTCTTGTCAAGGCTATGCCTTTCGCCATGGTATTACCCCCTTGGATAACGTTTCAGTGCCTTATAGTATTTATTTCTTACTTGCTGGCGTTGTAAGTCTGCAGTATCTTGCCGGACTGGTCCAGAACAGCCATTACTGAATAATTGGCGTTTGTGGCACTGTAGCGTATCAGCCAGTCGTTAGTCTCGTTAGATAGCCCGGAGTTCTGGGTCAGGAAACTCGCGGTCACGAATGTACTCGGGTAACCGAATCTGTTCACGTAGGACTTTATTGTGGAGTTGCCGCTGGAATACGACCTCGCTATCGCTATCTGGTTCGAGTTAATCACGTATGAGGGTGCGCTCGAGTACCCGTTCACGACGCAGCCGGTCGAATTGCCGGAGCTGTAGACGATCACGTCAGGGTGCAACAGGCTTTGTACCGGATAGTTGAAGACGTCGACCATCATGGTAGGGCAGGGCTTGCTGCCGTTGTATATGACGCTGATTATTATCTGCCAGCTGTCTGGCCTAAGGGAAGAATTTGTGACGCTGATGAATGTTATGTTGGCGTTCGGGTTCTGGGCCTTTATGTCGCTGGTGACGAGATTCTCTGCCTGGTTCACCGTCAGCTTGCCGGGCGGAACCTTGCTGAATATAAAGAGCGCTGCGCCGGTGATCACTATTGCAATGACCGCAATCACCGCGGCTGTGGATAGAAGTCCCATTTTCTGACCTTGAATGGTAATGCAGTATAATCTTTTATTTGTTCTCCTCAACTTCCGAAAGGTATAGTAGTATCGCCTTTTCCATCACGAGCTTGTTCTTCGCCTGGTCCCAGGCGGCGCTCTGCTTCCCGTCAAGCACATCGGACGCTATCTCTTCCCCCCTGTGGGCCGGAAGCGGGTGCATGGCTATCGCGTCCCTCTTCGCGTAGGACATCGCCTTCTGGTTGAGCTGGTAGGGCAGGAATAGCTTTCTCCTTTCCTCGGCCTCGCCCTCGAAGCCCATGCTGACGAATGTGTCGGTGTAGACGACGTCGGCATCCTCCAGGCCGTCCTCTATCGACTCAGAGACATATACGCGGCCATACTCCCTGGCCTTGTTGTAGTACTGGCTCTTTGGCCTCCAGCCCTTGGGGCCCACGAGCGAGAACTCGGCACCCAGCTTGGCGGCGCTGAGCATCAGGGAGTTGCAGGTGTTCTGGGCTATGTCGCCTATGAATGCGATCTTGAGACCCTTGAGGTCCCCCTTCTTCTGGTATATCGTGTAGATGTCTGCGAGCGCCTGCGTCGGATGCTCGAGCGAGGTGAGTGCGTTTATAACAGGTATCGTTGAGTTCTCACCCATCTGGACCACTGTTTCATGGTCATAGGTTCTTATTGCTATGAAATCGCAATACATGCTGAGCATCTTTGCGGTGTCGCCCACCTGCTCGCCCCTGGAGAGCTGGGTGGTCTTGGCGTCTATGTATATCGGCATTCCCCCCAGCTGTGCCACGGCGACCTCGAAAGAAACCCTTGTTCTGGTCGACGGCTCCGTGAAGAGCAGGGCAACAGTGGTATTCGAACGCAGCGAAAGCTCCGACCTCTGAGAAGAGAGCTTGCTCCCTATGGTGAAAAGTCGCTTTATGTCGGCCTTTGTCAGATCATCAGAGCTTATAAGGTTCATGAGATTACCCGAAGATTGACCCGAAGCCCTCTGCGGCCCTGTCCTTCTCTGCCCTGATCGCCTCTATGACTTTTGCCTCGTCCGGGGTCTCGGCCCTCTTCACGGTCTTGAACTCCCTGGAGAACCTCCCCTCAGCACCCGCAAGGAAGTCGTCCGATGCGTTTATGTATAGGTAGAAGTCGCCCTTGAGGCCGACGCTTGTACCGTCCTTGACGCTGTATTCCTGCCTGTCGAATATTACCTTGAGCGCGCCCTCAGGAAGTTTCTTCTTCGCCTCCTCTATTTTCGCTTCCCTGGCCTTCGCCTCCTCGGCCGTCATTTTCTCTGAGGCCGGAGGTATTATGTTGGGGTCTGTGAAGGGGTCATATGCCAGCACCTTCTTGAGCTGCTCCATCTCGGACCTCTCGATGACATAGACCCTCTCGGTCAACTTACCACCAATTTACACAAGCTTGGCGTTTATCGCGCCCTCTCTCCCTGGTCTGTTGAGCACCACAGCTTTGCCAAGCTCTGTGTTTATGATAGTTCCCTTTGTTATTATGTTCTGACGTGCAAAGTTCCTGTTGTCTGGTGATTCTAGCACACCAGTTATCTTCGCCTTCTTGTAGCCGTCCTTTGTGAGCAGGTTAGCGAATCCGGCCCTCTTGAGCTTGACACCCACGGCTGCGCCGCGTCCCCTGACCCTCGAGACCACGTTCTCGGTGGACATCTTTGTCGCGGAGAAGTAGTTGCCTATCTCGCTCCTCTTCTTGTCCCTGAACTTGAGCTTCTTGGTCCCGTTGCCGGCCCTCTTGGTATCTGCCTTTGTGTGTATCTGCACTCCGAATTGACTCATATCTATCACTAAGAATACTAATTATAATCAGACTTTAGTTATTATAAAGCTTGCCGATTGGTATCCGAATTCGCCTCAAGCTATACCTTCCTGCAAGTAAAGGATAAATAGCAGTCGCTGTTATACTGTGTAGGTGGATTTGTGGGGGCTTCCACGAGATCGGAAGGCGCCAAAACAAGGACCTTGACGAAGCCAGAGCTGCAAAAGATCTTCGACGATTTTTATCGCGAAGTAAAACATGTTGGGCTGAACGATTATGAGAAGAGGAAGTCCATATCGGTGCTTTCCAAGGGTACACAGATGCTGATCCTGTCAGATAAGGGGCTCTGCTCATGGAAGGACCCCTTCGGGATTGGGCCGGTTCATGACCTGGCAAGATGGGGGCTGCCTTCTGTGCAACTCAGGATATTCTCCGATCGTGCAGCCTATGACACTGCCGAGTTCAAGAGCGTTTGGGGCACCCCCATAGACCTTCTTGCTTTATATGGCAGTAAAGAGGTGCTCAAAAGATTTCTGGTGCGCAGCAGGAGCGCAGAGCTTGCGCTGCTCAGGGGGGACGGCAGCACCCTGGGCCATCGGATCTCCATCCAGATAAACGCGGACAACTACAAGATGTTCCTAAGGCTTCCAAGGCCGGTTCTGGCCTCGCAGAATGCGAAGGGGGAGAGCATGATAAGAAGGATGCACGACTGCGCAGACGGGGAAGTGCAGAATAGGATATACGAATGGGACCCGCTGTGGAACCGGATGAAACCTGAAGTGAAAATGGTTGCAAGCGTTACGGGGCCACTCGACCATCGCAAGCCTTAAATACGCTCTCCCCATAATAATTCTGATTCCTAATCCAATGGGATACCTTGCGTATTCCAGATGAGGATCAAGTGATTGTATGGCAAAATCCTACGTCAAGTTTGAGGTTTCGAACGATGTCGTGTCGAAGACATATGAGGCTCTGCAGATGGTCAAGCAGTCCGGCAAGGTAAGGAAGGGGGCCAACGAGGTTACGAAGAGCGTGGAGCAGGGTCTAGCCACATTCGTCGTGATCGCCGGAGACGTCGAGCCTGAAGAGGTCGTAGTTCACATCCCCAAGATCTGCGAGCAGAAGAAGGTTGCATACTCATATGTGCCGAGCAAGCTTGAGCTTGGAAAGAGCATCGGGCTCAACGTTCCTTGCACTGCAGTTGCAGTGGAGAACGCCGGATCAGCACAGCACAACATTAGCGACATAATATCGAAGGTCACCGGAGTGGCTCCTGCCGCTTCAGAAAAGAAGGAGGGCAAGCCCGCTGCTGCGGCACCAAAGCCAAGACCAGCGAAGGCCGCTCCCGCCCCGAAGCCACAGAAGCCAGAAGGGGAGCCAGAGAAAAAGGAGTAATTAGTGATAATAAATGGCAGACGAGCAACCAAATGACAGGAAACCGCCCAAGGCACCACCAAGCGCAGAACCAGGGGGTGCAAAGGCGAAGCCCGAGCAGCAGGAGAGGCCACAGGCCCAGCTATCGGGATACCTGGCAGAGGTTGTGGACGTAAACACTCGCGTCAAGACAGGCATATCAGGAGAGATATACTCAATATCGTGCAAGATCCTTGAGGGCAACGACAAGGGAAGGATAATAAGGAGGAATGTCTTGGGCCCTATAAAGATCGGCGACGTTGTCAGGCTTCCAGACACGAGCAGGGAGGCAAGGGAGATCAGGGTAAAGTAGTGGTTCAATGGTGAAGTGCACTACCTGCGGCAGCGAGATAAAAAAGGGAACAGGTACGATGTACGTGTTCAAGACCGGGGAGATAAACTACTTCTGCTCTACCCGCTGCTACAAGAACAAGATCGTCCTGAAAAGGAAGATGAACCCCAAGGAGCTAAGAAAAAAGTAACCGCCTCACTTGTGGGCGGTCGTGGCCTTGAGCCTTATCAGTTTCCGCGTCTCGGATGGCTTTAGCCTCAACTGCACGTAAAGCGCCTTTGTCATCTCTGATATTGCATTGTTGGTTCCATCCTGGCTATTCTTGTTCTCCTGGAACTTTGCCATTTCCTTCCTGTCTAGTGTTGCCCCCATTTATCTCACCATAATATCGAGCGCATCCAGATATTTATTCATTGCGGCTTGGCTGTGACGTTCTGCACACCGCACCTTATGACCTCGCTGGTGTCGTGCCTTTCCTCAATCGCACCCTCATCGTCGTAGAGGTATGTCGTCACCGTTACGAGATAATCGTTCGTGCTTATGGAGGGCGTGGAGAACAGCTTGACCTGCTTCTGGATGCTCTTCTTGCTTGGGCTCAGTATCCCGACCCTCATGCCCACCTTGTCAAGGAACACGTCGTGCGACAAGGACAGCGGGCTTCTCACCTGTATCTCGCACGCGCACCAGTAGGCCTTCTTTGCCGCAGGAGCGCAGAATTCCATCTTCATGTTTACCTCACCGGCCTTGCTCCTGTCAACTAGCTCAGGTTCGAATGCAATCTTAACGGTACTCCCTATTGCCATATACTCACCACTTGGTTCTCCGGGCGTCGTCTGCCCGAACTAAATAAGCATA
Organism: Microcaldota archaeon; assembly: GCA_028866775.1. GTDB lineage: Archaea > Micrarchaeota > Micrarchaeia > Micrarchaeales > Micrarchaeaceae > JAJYUY01. The sequence goes on from JAGWHK010000001.1 coordinate 266,696, forward strand.
GAAGGTATTTATTCCTTCACGCTAAACTGTAGCTGATAAGTCATGGAGGTACTCAACGAAGCGAAGCTTGTAGAGCGCGAACTCACCCTCAGGAACCTGCAGATGAACAGGGAGGTCATGGAGACGAGGAGGTCCATAGTCAGGTGGCTGGCGCTGAGCATCGGGGTCATAAGCCCGGGGGAGTCCAGGCTCACCGCAGTCTCTGTGCTCGACGCCCTCCTCTACTTCAGCTTCAAGGAGAAGAGGGATCCTGACGTTCCGGAGATGATTGATTACATAACAAGGTCATGGGGGCCGATAAACGAGAAGACCCTCAGGTACCACCTGCTCCAGCTCAAGAAGATGAACATAGCGAGCAACTCTGGGGGCAGATACTCGCTTGTCTGGCCCGATATAGGGGAGAGGTATGACGCCGAGGGCTGGATCTCGAACTACATAGACCGCGAGACCCTTCCAATAAAGGACAAGCTGAAGCTGGCGGTAAAGGAGCTCAAGGAGAGATAAACATGGCGAACAACACTTTGATGTATGCTGCAGTTCTGATAGTCGCGGTGCTGGTGTTCATAGGCGCGGCGCTTGCGGTAAGCCTGCTTGCCAAGCCGTCCTACTACGTTACACTGGCGATGTCGGCCAGCAGCCCCAGCAACTCGGTTTATCCGTACCAGTCCATGGTGTTCAACATAACTGTCACGAACAATGGCGGTAAGGATGTCGTAGAGCTCCCTGTGGCGTTCTACGTGAACGGGGTGCAGCAGAATTACAGCGGATATGTGGTCCCTGCACACCACAGCATAACTATACAGGAGGCCTACACCTATCTGCAGGCAGGCAGCTATCTCTTCAGCGCAGTTGCAGACCCGGGAAACGTGCTCAGGCTGTCAAACGCGAGTGCCGCAAGGAAGAGCATCCAGATCTCAACAGCGATACCAGAATCTGCCGATGTGTATTCATCGGTCCCTAACGCAAACATAGTCAATACTGAAAGCTTCACCGCCTCTGGCACAGGGCTCCTCTCCGCTTCCGTGATGGACAGCCTGTATAACATAAGCTCGCTGGAGGGCGTGAACGGGCTTGACAACGCCATACTCGCAAAGACCTACCAGGACCTTTACCAATACATCGCCGTGGCCAACGGCGCATTCTCACTTTATTCTAATGGCACAGAATCTTACTCTGCTTGGCTGCAGGGCACTATGACCCCGCAGACCATCGGCACGATAGTGTCGAGCTTTGGCAAGAACGTAAGCGTGGTCGGCTCGCCGCATGGGGTGTTCGGGTTCGCACAGCTCGCCAATAGGACGAGCATGTGCACCTACTACCAGAACGGTTGGACCAAGATAGTTGAGTTCTACAACGCCGGCAGAGGAGGTAGCTGCAAGGATCTTGTTTATGGCAGCTACAATGACGTCCAGACCGGAGTGATAGCGGCAGCGCTAAAGAACAGCCGTATAGGGAACTTCTCGGCCCCGAATACGGTTTCAACGATCTCCTGGCAGCGCTTCTACTACAACAACGCAACACTGCTCGGCAAGAGCGTCGAATACTCGGCCAATTCGATTTCCGCATCGACGCTGTTCGAGCTGCAGAGCCCGCAGGGCATATTCCTATCCAGCATAGAGGGCGCGCCCACAAACGTGCTTTCGGTCAATTCCACCTGCCCTGGGCTCATATCGAACCTTAGCAATGCAAAAGTATGCTCTACTGTGCTTCTGACAAGCACGAGCATAGGGAACCGGAGCTTCGGGGCTGTCTACAGCAAGCTTGTCTCTTCAAATTACACCGTGGGGCTCTACTCACTGATAGGACAGAGCTACCTCACCTCTGCGCACACAAATGCGGCCGAGCTTATGAACGAGCTCGGGATAAGGGGCAGCCAGGTCGCATGGGCCAGCCCATTCAAGAACACCTGCGGATTCAAGGAAGGATTTGGCTGCCGGATAGTAGGATTCGGAGCCAACTCGACGGTCGAGCTTGCCATAACCAACCTCAACTACAGCAGCGTCTCATTGACCAACGTGACCTGCAGCGAGGGAAGAGGAGCCACTCCAATGCGCATCAATGGAACCATAGGAAGAGGGGATAACATCACAATAAGCACGGTATGCCACACAATACCTGTTCCTGTTTTCGCAGCAGAGACAAGTTTCATGCTCAACCTTGGGTTCAAGCGGGGCAGCGTGCCGATGATTGTGAATGGCACCCTCAACGTGACTACGAGCACATCCTAGTCTACTATGAAGTCCTTTTCGGCCTTGCCCTCTGGCATTGCCCTCCCGTTCTCGGCCTCTACAGGGAGCCCGACCTCGTTTGCCACCCTTTGTATCTCGCTACGGTCCAGCAGCCTGTTGAGGTAGAGCTCGACGAACTCCTGCTGGCCTATCTTCACCCTCTTTATCTTGAACACCTGGAACTGCAGCATACCGGTGCGCCAGACCTCGAGCCTTATGCTCCCAGCCTGGATTATCCTCCTCGCTTTATCGTCTATCATAAAATCAATGCCTTTGGTAGGAAACCAATATATATCTGGTCGGAACGATTAAAACCTGATATTATGACTTCTTTAACAGTTAGGAGCTTGGCAGAGGCGACCAAGGTCCCTGCCTCTGAGGCCAGGGTCACGGTGGTGCAGGAGGGAGCAGCACCGATACTGCTGCTCAGGCGAAGTTTTGACGAAAGGGCGCAGGGGCTCCTTGAGCTGGGCGCATATGTGGAAAGGGAGATATTCGTGCCACCAAATGCTGTGATTGCAGGAAAAGGCACAGTGGTAAAGGGGAAGGTGCGGATAGGGGAGGGTGTTGTCCTGTACAACTGCAAGATAGAGATGAGCAAGGGAACTCTGGTCATAGCACCCAATCTTACACTTAGAGAGTACGAATTGGCCGGAGTAGGGGACATGAAGATATCATCGCCGATGGCATGACCCAGAAAGTCTTCATTATTGGGGCCACCGGAAAGGTCGGCAGGGAGGTCGTAAAACAGATCGTGGAGAATCGTGACGGCGACCCCTCCATACACACGAACCCGACAGTGATAGTTGGACTAGCCTCGCGCAGGTCGGGCGCGCTGTATTCAAGCGCCGGCATAGACGGATCCGTCGCAAGGTGGTTCTCCGAAGGCAACATGAAAGGGAAACGGTTTAGCAACGTAAGGGAGCTTCTCAGGAGAGTCAGGGATGAGACTGTTTTCTTGGATCTCACAGCGGGCAGGCAGGAGATGCTGGACTTCCATAAGGAGGTCATATACCATACCGAGCATAGCATAGTCACGGCAAATAAGTTTCCGCTCACCATCTGCGATTTTGAGACATTTAATAAACTGACAAACAGTTATCAGAGGTATGGGTTCAGCTGCTCGGTCATGGCAGGCGCCGGAACCATCCACTTCCTGAGGAACTGCCCCGACCTGAATGATGGCGTGACAAAAATAGAGGGCTGCCTGTCCGGGACATTGACCTACATAAACAGCCACCTCGAGAATGGGGAGACCTTCTCGAACATAGTAAGGGAGGCGCGTGGCAAGTACACAGAACCGCATCCTGCTGATGATCTAGACGGGGGAGACGTGGCCAGGAAGACTTTGATACTCGCCAGGACAGCCAGTCTTGACGTCAAGGAAGCCGACATGAGGGTGACACCGTTTATCCCGCATAGCTACCTAACAGAAAGGAACGTAGAGCGATTCCTAGACCGTCTTGATAGCGGACTTGACCAGCACCTTGCGCATAGGGTTGAGGTGAACTACAGGGTCGGGAAGGCCATGAGGTATGTGGGTAGCGTCTCAATAGATGGCGGTAGACCCACAATTCGTGTTGGTATGAGATCTGTCCAGATGGAAGGGGATCTCGGATCGCTGAAGGGCACTGCAAACAAGGTTACGATATGGACCAAGATGTATCCCGAGGGGTGGACCCTCGGACCTGTCGCTGGTGCCGGAAACGACATAACTGCAAGAAACATTAGGGACAACCTTCTGGATCTAATCAGGGGCAGGAAAGCCCGGACTGGCAGATAACGGCATAACCGCAAATCATTATAAAACTGCCCTGCGTCATATAGCCCGTGGAGATAAGCTCGCCTGCGGTATCGAACTACTTCAGCGCCATCAGCTCGTGGACTTCTGTAACCTTCGGCCCATCGCTAGGCCCGCCGGTTGCGCTTCTCGTATCGCTGGTTGCGTTCTTCATTGCAGTAGCCCTGATATTTTCTATCGCCTCCTACCTGATGGGCTGGATGGAGAGGAAGGTGATAGCCAGGGCTCAGTCGAGGCGTGGGCCGACTTATGTGGGCAAGTTCGGCATCCTACAGAACTTCGCAGACCTGATCAAGCTCGTCTCAAAGGAGTGGATAACTCCAACCCTTGCAGACAAGCCGCTCTTCTCGCTTGTTCTGCCGGTCGTGGTGGCCTCGATGATACTTCTGTTCACGTTCATACCCTTAACGCCGAGCTTCCTGGGAATAAACACGACCCTTGGCCTGTTCGCGATCTTCGTGGTGATCTCGTTCTATCCGCTCCTCCTCTTCTTCGCCGGGTGGACCAGCGGGAACAAGTTCGCCTCGATAAGCGCCCAGCGTTCCATAGTCATGATGGTGAGCTACGAGATACCGCTCTTCCTTGTGATAGTCGCGGTTTCCATGCTCTCTGGAGGGTTCGGCATGGTCAACATCGTGAACTCGCAGAGCAGTTTCTGGTTTGCAGTCAAGATGCCGATAGGGTTCCTTGTCTTCTTCATAGTCATGCTCGCAGAGCTGGAGCGCACACCGTTCGATCTCAGGGAAGCCGACAACGAGCTCGTGGCCGGCTGGCTGACCGACGTGAGCCCGCCCTACTACGCGCTTGCGCTCCTTCTGGACTACATGAGGCTCTGCCTTGGCTCCCTCCTGATAACTGTGATATTCCTGGGTGGCTGGCTTGGGCCGTCGTTCCTGCCACCATTCGTCTGGACGATGATAAAGCTGGTAGTCGTGGGACTGGTGATAATACTTGTCAGGGTGACGGTCTTCAGGATGAGGGTCGACAGGATGCTGAGGAGCGGTTGGATGTACCTGATTCCGCTCTCCGTATTCAACCTGCTGCTCACATTTATAATATTTGTCAGGTAAGGTAAGCTTGTGGTAAAATGATCAATCCCCTTGCAAAGGTCGCATCACAGCTCCTCAAGGAGCCTGCAACACTGCAGTTCCCAGAGGAAAGGGAGGCCTTGGAGGACAACTATAGGGGAGTACACAAACTTGACATGAAGACCTGCATAAGCTGCTCCGCCTGCGCCAAGATATGCCCCAATGATACGATCACCATGGTTGACACCGAGACGGATGCAGGGACCAAGAAAATGCCTGAGATAAACCTTGAGCGCTGCCTCTTCTGCGCCCTGTGCGAGGAGGTGTGCCCGCCCAAGTGCCTCATTCTGACAAAGGACTACAGCTTCGAAGGCTATGACAGGAGGGAGTTCGTGAGGAGGCCCGAGGAGCTCGACTAGTGGTGCTGGATGCCGGTGCTGTTTGAGATTGTGTTCATCGCCTTGGCGATCCTGTCCGTGGGGGGCGCCCTTCTCGTTTTCAGGGCGAGGGAGATGTCGCACGCCATGATCGGCTTCCTTGCCGTTGCGGTCTCTGGAGCCGGCCTTATGGCGGTTCTGGGACTCCCCCTGCTTTCGTTACTGCAGCTTTTCATCATGGTTGGAGGGATCTCGACATACCTGTTTGTTGGTGTCTCCTCGGAGAACTTGTCGAGGTTCAGGCACACCAGCCTGCCGTTGCTTGTCGCCCTTGCTGTCTTGCTGTCTGCTGTTCCGGTCTACAGGATAATCAGCATCGGGCCCGTGGGGACCACTGCCCCAAGCGCGCTTGGATCCGCCTCCCTTTCCTCATTGGTGAGCAGCAACATCGCGCTCTTCTACATGCTTGCGGTTCTCCTGTTCGGAATCGGATTGGCCTCCATCATAGTCATGAAGGAGGCCAGGAAGGGTGCACGCTCATGATCTTCGGATATTTCATTGCCTTCGGGTTCGCGCTTTTCGCCATAGGCGCTGTTGGGGTGGCAGCATCGAGGCACTTCATAATAATGATGCTCGCTGTGGAGATTGCACTTACCGCAGCAATCGTGGTTGCTGCGGCTGACTTCGTCTATTCCGGATCTACCGGGAACGTAATCGGTCTGCTGTTCACCTTATGGTCTGTCGCTTCGGCCGAGATAATGGGCATGGTTGCCATATACAGGTACATGATCGCCCATGGGATCAGCATGGACGTGAGGCAGCTCGCGAGGCTGAGGGACTGGTAGAATGCTTGCCTTATTCGTGGTGCTGCCGTTTGTCTTGTCCGGCGTACTGGCCATGCTTGTCAAGAGCGACAGGCTTGCCGGGCCGATCGCGCTCGCAGCAGGCCTTGTCTCAATTGGCCTTGTGGGATGGCTATACCTCAACAATCCAGGTATGCAGGCTCTGACTTGGTTCACGGCAGGCGCATACCCAATAACGCTCGTCACCTCACTAAGCCAGCTGCACATCTGGTTCCTCGCCCTCATCGCCTTCATGTCCACCATGGTGATTCTCTACTCGATGGGATTCATGGACGTTCCCAGCGAGAGGCACGCCTATTTCTCAGAGATATCCTTCTTCGCCGCCGGAATGATGCTCTTCGCGATAGGGGCGGATCTCATAACCCTGTTCGTAGGATGGGAGCTCATCGGATTCGCGAGCTACCTGCTGATCGGCTTCTGGAGGCACAGGGAGAGCGCGGTCAATGCGGCAAGGAAGGCCGTGATAGTCCTCCTCATAGGGGATCTTCTGATGTTCTCTGGAATCGCGCTGCTGTGGGTGCAGCTTCATTCGCTTTCGCTGGCGTACATAGAGGCAAACGCTTCAGGGTACCTGGCATCTGCCGCGGCCCTCTTCATCGTTGCAGGTGCTCTCACTAAGTCGGCCCAGTTCCCATTCCACGAATGGCTTACCGATGCGATGGAGGGCCCGACCCCTGTATCCGCGCTGCTGCATTCATCAACCATGGTCAAGGCGGGAGTATTCCTGGCAATGGTGCTGCTGCCCTTCCTGATAAAAGCTGGGATGGGGCCGATACTTATCGGTGCAGGCCTGATTAGCGTGATCGTGGCTGTTGTCAACGCACTTTCTTCGACCCACATAAAGAGGATACTTGCCTATTCGACCATAGAGGACATGGGGCTGATGTTCATCGCGCTCGGATTTGGGTCCCTGCTCGCTGCCTTCCTGCTATTCCTCTTCCAGACTCTATACAAGGGACTGGCCTTCATGAATGCTGGAGAATTGACCAAGGCAAACAATGATGAGATGGACATAAGGAAACTGGTAGGCAGCACAAGGCTTGCCATCATTGTTCCTGTAATAATCGGAGTCGCCTCTTTGGCGGGCGTGTTCCCGCTGGGCGGCTTCTTCGGCAAGGCCGCTGTTGATTCGGCAGTGAGCAACTATGTGGTTTATGCGGTGCTGATGCTTGTGGAGGTGGTTAGCTCGATGTACATATTCAGGTGGCTCTTAGTACCGCTCTCCAACAGGGCGCGTTCTGGAAAGTCCCTGTACAACGAGCCAAGATCAATGGTGATGGCAGTGTACATAGTGTCGATTGGTGTGGTGGCATCCTCGCTGGTTTGGCCCTATCTCTCCGGCAGCTCGCGATGGCCCCCGATCAGCTTGCTTGATGGAGCAACCTATACCTTGATGCTGCTTGTAGGGTTTGCCCTTTCATACGCGTTGTATTACAAAAGGATCGTCGCGGCACGCAAGATGAGGAGCATCCTCAGCCAGCTGTCCGATATCAGTATACCGATCAACACGTTCTATGGCTTTGTTGTCTGGGTCGCAAGTAAATGCGGATCAGCGGTGGATGAGTTCGAGTATTACCTTTACAGCATTGTGAAGGTGTGCGGGCACGGCTTTGTCAACATAAGCCTGCTGTTCGAGCGTACGCAGGATGGGTCCATCAATTATTACCTCGTCATGTTCATAGTAGGTGCGATAGCGGCCGTAGTAATCTTCTCGGTGATATGATGGTGCCGCTTACCCTTGCGATAATTGCGATCAACATCGTAGCCATAGTTTTTGCGGCATTCGTCAGGGGGAGGGCCAAGGAGATATCCATTGCCTCTGCAGCTCTTTCGCTCGCAATCTCGCTGTATATGGTATTCCTTTTCGCCACCTCCGGGGCACAGTCATCCGTCACATATATACCGTACCTCAACGTAGCGCTCTCATTTGGCCTTTCCGGGATATCGTCTGTTCTGCTGCTCATGGCTGAGATCATAATACTTGTCACTGCGGTTTCGGGCAATACCGAGCGGGCCGGCCTCTTGGCCTCTTCCGCATTGATATCGCTCTTCCAGATCTCGGCGGTTGGCCTCTTCACCTCAACGAACCTCCTGCTCTTCTTTGTCTTCTGGGACATCGGGATTGTCGCAATGTTCCTGATGATAAATCTCCTGGGATCTGAGATGAGGCACAACGCCTCGGTGAACTTCGTCCTTTACGAGCTGTTCGCCAGCTCGATGCTCCTCCTTGCCATCATACTGCTTTACGCCTATCTCCCGGCCCATTCGTTGAATATCGGTTACATCACGTCAGCGGCCGGCTCATTACCCCTTTACATAAAGACCATAGTGCTCATCTCGATGTTCATAGCCTTCATGACCAACATGGCCATATTCCCCATGCACCTCTGGCTGCCAGACGCATACACCGAGGCGTCGACCCAGGGGTCGATGCTCCTGTCAGGTGTTCTCACGAAGTTCGGGGGTTATGGGATGCTCATACTGTTCGCATTGCCCATCGCGGCCAACTACACAGGGTATGTCGCAGCCCTCGCCATAGTATCTGTGGTCTACGCATCGTTCATGCTGATAAAGCAGAAGGACCTGAAGCGAGTGATCGCCTATTCGGCCATGCTGGAGATGGGGGTTATCCTAGTGGCGGTGGCTGCTTCGAACAGCATAGCGACAGAGGGCGCTGTATACGGCATGTTTTCCCAGGGATTGAGCATGGCCCTGGCCTTCCTCGCGGTGGGAGTCATAAAGAGCATATATGATGAGCGTAACATAGACAGGCTAAGGGACATCGTCTCTGGGGCGAGATCCACAGCGTACATGCTGGCGATTGCCATGCTATCGATCATAGGGTTCCCATTCACCTCTGGATTCGTCTCCGAGATACTGATATTCTTCGGTTCGACCCAGAGCTTCGAGCTCTACGGGCTGCTTCCGCTTGTAGGCATACTGGTAATGGGCGGATATTTCTACCACATAATAAGCAGATGCTTCCTGTCAAGGAGCAGGCCCACGAAGGCCGGAGGATCTCCGGACATTACTGAGAGGTTCGGGTTCTACGCGCTCTCTGTGCTGATAGTTCTGGTCGGAGTTCTTCCTTTCCTGGTGCTGGGACTCCTGAAACTGTGATCGTATGATAATTGAACAACTTGCCATGCTCCTGGTTCTCCTGCCGTTCGCAGTGATGATACTGTCAAGCTGCGTGGCAATCAGGTCCAAATCGCGCAGGTTGGCTTTATGGGGGTCCTTGGCGGGAGTGCTCATTGCCGCCTTCGGGGCCACTATAGTAATGGATTTGGGGCTCTCGATACCTTTATTGGGCTACCTTACAGTGACCCCACTATCGGCGTTCTTCCTTTTCCTGGCATCATCGGGGACGGCGCTGGTAGAGATCCTGGCCTTCAGGTATTCGGAGCAATTCCAGGAGTTCGCATTCTTCATGTCGCTTTCATTCATCGGGATGTTCCTAATCGCGGCGGCGCAATCGCTTCTGCCTATAATAATCGGGTTCGAGCTCATGACGGTATCCACCGCGTTCATGATGCTGGTGCATGGGAGGAAGCGGGCGGAGGCGGCAATCAAGCTGTTCATCTTTGGATCCCTTGCGATCGCGGTGTTCGCGTTCGCGACCGCATTGATCCTGCAGTACAATCCATCCCTTTCGCTCTCTGCGATACCGCAGTATCTCGGCTACATCGCGATGGTGTCGCTGGCCCTGTTCCTTGTCGCCCTTGGGTTCGAGACGGCATCGTTTCCATTCAACCTCTGGATCCCTGATGTCTATCAGGGCGCGCCTGCCTTCGTGACGGCCGCGCTGGCCGGGATAAACAAGAAGATAGCCTTCCTGGCGCTCATCGAGGTCCTCTTCTTCGTCTTCACAGCCTACTTTACGTCATTCTACAGGATAGTTGAGGTCCTCGCGATAGTGACGATGCTATTCGGCAACATACTGGCCCTTAAGCAGAAGAACCTGAAGAGGCTGTTCGCCTATTCCTCGATATCACAGGCAGGGTACATCCTGGTCGGCATTGCGGTTGGCACGCATGCAGGCCTCACAGCATCACTCTTCTACATCTTTGCGCACTCCTTCATGATAATAGGGGTCTTTGCGATAGTAGGATTCCTAGAATCTCATGGGATAAACACAGTGGATGACTGCAACTCCCTCTATTCGAGGAATGCCTTCATAGCGGTCTCCCTGACTCTTATAATGCTCTCGATGGCTGGGATACCTGGACTTGTGGGCTTTTTCGGCAAGTTCATACTCTTCACGAGCGCGATATCCGCGGGCATGTACTGGCTGGCGGTGATAGGAGTACTGAACAGCTTCATCTCGATCTACTACTATGCGCGGATCGTCAACGCATCTTTCCAGAGGAAGAACGAGAGGACAATACTCATAGACAGGTACGTCCAGATGGTGGTGGTGTTCGCGCTGGCGATCATAATCACTTTCGGGGTCTTTCCGCAGCCGCTCATCAGCATGGCCTCGGCCGCGGCTTCCTTTATACCGTAATTTAGGCAAGCCCCCTAAGGAGGAAGCGCTTCAGTATAAGGCTGGGGCTGTCCATGTCGCCATATCTTGCAAGGAACCCGTCCATTCCCAGAACCTTGAGTATCCTGAACGTGCGCTGCAGGTTGCCCTTTGAGTAATATGAGTGCGCCAGCCTGTGGAAACCAAGATCTCTTCCGTAGGAGGCCCTCCATGACCTCTCATATTCCGATAGCGGCTTGCCGCTGCTTATTGTCCTTGAGAGGGTCTCCGCACACAGGCAGCCATAGATTATGCCTCCGCCAGTTGTCGCCTTGACCTGCCCCGCCGCGTCCCCGACCAGGGCCACATTTCCCTTTGCGGTCTTTGGCCTTGTAGAAAGGGGTATCATGCTTGCATGTGATGAGAGCGCCCGCCCCCTCGTCTTTACTACAGAGGTCGAGGCCTTATCCTTCATAAAGTAGGAGAATGCTGCACTACTCGTCAGCCTTGCCCTGTGATCTATTCCTAGCCCCAACTCCACTGTGTCGCTCGAGTAGGGCACATGCCAGCCGAACAGGCCCTTTGCGAATCCCCTTGAGAAGTAAAGTCCGACCATTCCGGTCTCTTCAATCTCCTCTGACCTGAACTCTGCCTTGTAGGTCAGAACGTATTCCCTGATTGCCGGGAACCCGAACGTGCTTGCCACCATTGACACCGCACCGTCCGCCCCTATTATCAGGTTGGATCTGTCATGTGACATCTCCTGCAAATCAGTTTTGACAAGCCTGCTTCCCAGCCTTATCCTGGCGCCAGCCTTGATCGCGGCCCTCTCGCAGCTTTTGGCGAGCCTTTTGCGGTCCAGGACATACGCCATCGGCCTCCCTGATGCGATCCTAAGCCTCTCGCTTCCTGCAACCAGGTACGCACCGTAGAGCGTGTTGACTATGGAGTCCTCATGGTCCAAGCCTATCTTCTTCAGCCCGCTTATTGAGAGTATCCCTGATGCCCTGTCAGCCCCTTCAGAGACTTCACGCCTGGACTCGTGCAGCTCCACCTCCTCACCCCTCTCGGCAAGCCTACGCGCGAGGTGGAGGCCGACTACACCGCCCCCCACTATAATGGTTCTCTGGGGCCTTTTGTAATCCAAGGAAAAGCACCACTTATCTAGCCCTATAAGTGGTATTTAAGCCTTTTCATCTATACTTTTACCGAACTGGTGATTGGACGGCTGATCCGAAGCCAAGAAGGGGCCCGATAAAGGCACCTAAAATACAGATACAGAACATAGTGGTTAGCGCAGACCTTCATGCTGTGATAGATCTCTATGCCCTCTCCAAGGGGGTCAAGGACGTTGATTACGAGCCAGAGCAGTTCCCAGGCGCAATCTTCAGGATAACCAACCCGACCAAGGCAACGATAATACTCTTCAAGAACGGGAAGATGATCTGCGCAGGCACCAAGACAGAGGCCAAGGTCAAGCAGGTGCTCGAATACGCCTCGAACGTGATATCCAAGTACGTGATATCGCTGAATCCTTCCTAGGTGGCTTCACTCAGGTTCTGAGCAGCCCTGTTCCGGGTACGTGAATCAGGAAGCTCGTCTTGGTCTCGGCGTCCTGGAATCCCATCTTGATATCGTCTATTAGCTCGAAGCCCTTTTCCGCGGCCGTGCTCTTTATCTTCTGCCAGAGCATTCCGCCCGGGCTGAACAGCTCCGATAACGGGAAGTCCCTGCACCTCTTGGCGTTAAACTCCACCTCTTTGAGCACAAGATGCAGCTTTCTCTCCCATCCTGCCGAATAGACAGAAAACTTCCGTCCAGCTTCTTCCCCGTAGATATCGGTTACAGCCTTGTTGACGAATGACTCGAACCGCTTCATCATCGACGTGAGCTTCACTGAGTCTGATACGAGCGTATAGCGATCCTCTTGGCTGGCTGCTGGAGCCCCCTTTACTGCAATCATATTGACACCTATGAATTTCTGGTCATCTTCAGATATTTATTGAATTCGGTGAAGAATGCCTCCCATGAATACTCCCTCTTTGCTGCTGTCTTGCCGGCCTTGCCCAGCCTCGCCGCAAGCCGGTCGTCCATCGCCACGCGCACCATCGCATTGGCCATCTCCTCTGCGGAGTTGACAAGGATCCCTGTCTTGTTGTCCTTTACCGTCTCCCTTGGACCGCCCTCGTTCACGGCTATTATGGGCTTGCCGCTGGCCATGGCCTCCAATGGCACAAGGCCGTAATCCTCGTTTATCGGAGGATAAAGCACAGCGGTGCACCTCGAATAAAGGTCCTTCAACTTGTCTTCAGACACATCGGTCATTATCTCGATCTTGCTTGTCTCACTTGCGGTGTGCAGTATCTTCTTGTAGTAATCGTAGTAGAACTTGTCCTTTGAAACAGGCCCGCATATTATCAGCCTGTAACCCTTCACGTTTCTGCTGAATATCTTGAACGCCTCAATCGCGTAGTCCTGCCTCTTGTTCGGGGATATCCTGGAAGGGTAGAAGAAGTAGCGATCGTCGCCCTTGTCCGAGTACTTCCTGAACTCGACTCCTCCACCGAGCACCCTGGCATCGCTTCTCCCATAGTACTTTGAGATCCTAGACTTTATGTTGGCGCTGTTTGCCAGTATGACTGGTATCTGCTTCACTATCCGTTGGTCTATTGACCTGACCGCTGCCGCGCCAGCTATGTAAATGGGCCTCGTGTAAGCGCTTCTCATCGACATTCTGTAATGGTAAAGGTCGTAGATGTCCCTCAGGGGGGTGTGGCAGTACCACATGGTTCTCTCATTCCTGTTCCTGACCCAGTGGCTTGGCGCCATGTGCGCGTTTACCACGTCGAACTCGTCCTGGAGGTCGAGGTTGTAGAATCCCAGCCCGTAGGTCAGCCCTTGGGATGCCCTTCCATAAGGCAGGCTTGAGAGCAATCCTTTCTTCGGAATGAGCCTGATATCAAGATCCCCGAACTCTTCAAACGTGTTTTTCTGGTCGTATTCAGCCACGTAAATGGGCGCTTTGTAGCGCTGCGCTATCTTGAGCACAATCCTCTCGGCACCACCCTTCAGCGTCAGATTTGACTGCGCTATCGCGAGCTTCATGGGTCGCACCTGTTCATTTTATATAGGGGGTGGGGATAATTAATAATGATATGATGGCCGAACAAAAGGTAAGGCCTCTTCCTGTGCCAAAAGGCTTCAACTGGAATATATGGACGGGCAGGCAGCAGGAGCTGGCCAAGACAGAAGGGAAGCGCAATGATGCGGAAAGGCAGGCGGTAATCGCCCCTGAAAAGTTGGGGATCGCTACACTCCGTACTGACTGATTGTTATGGATCTGGGAGAGGGGCTTAGGCAGGCGCTTGCAAAGCTTAGCAAGGCCACGATAATAGACGCCAAGACGGTAAAGGAGTTCAACAAGTCGCTCCAGAAGGCGCTGCTGAGCTCGGACGTGGAGGTGCAGCTTGTCCTAGAGCTCACGGATCGTATAGAGGAGAAGGCGCTGAAGAGCAACCTGCCGCAGGGGGTTGATCCAAGGGACTACATAACAAACATAGTCTACGAGGAGCTGGTAAAGCTCGTTGGGGAGGGCTACATCCCCAAGATGGAGAAGAAGAGGATACTGATGATGGGCCTCTACGGCTCTGGCAAGACCACCACGTCAGCAAAGCTGGCGAAGTTCTACCAGGACAGGGGGCTTAGCGCAGGGCTCATATGCTGCGACGTGTCAAGGCCGGCTGCATACAGGCAACTTGAGACCCTTGCAAAGCAGGCGAACGTGCCATTCTTCGGAATCGAGACCGAGAAGAGGGCAGAGAAGATCGCCCAGGAGGGGCTCGCCAAGTTCAGGGACAAGGACATAGTGATCTGCGACACCAGCGGGAGGAGCTCCCTTGACTCTGAGCTCATAGAGGAGCTCAAGAGGGTCAACAAGGTCTTCAACCCCGACGAGAAGGCGCTGGTCATAAGCGCCGACACCGGGCAGATAGCCGGAAAGCTGGCGAGAGAGTTCGACAATGCGGTGAAGATATCTGGGGTAATAGTAACAAAGATGGATGGGTCTGGAAAGGGAGGTGGGGCACTCAGTGCGGCCAGCGCCGCAAGCGCGAAGGTCATGTTCATAGGGATTGGGGAAAAGCTCGGCAACATAGAGCCCTTCAATCCGAACAAGTTCATAGGAAACCTGCTCGGCGTACCTGACATCGAGTCGCTTGTCAAGCACATAACCACGGCCATAAGCGAATCCAAGATGGACCCGAAGAAGCTCGAGAAGGAGGAGCTCAACTTTGAGACCTTCTACGAGCAGCTTGACGCAATGAAGAACATGGGACCACTGAAAAACATGTTCGGCATGATGGGAGTCAACAACGTACCGAAGGAGGTGATGGAGCAGGGGGAGGAGAGGCTCAAGAGGTACAAGGTGATCATAGGCTCGATGAGCAAGGCGGAGAGGAAGAACGAGAGGCTTCTCCACGAGCCCGGGAGGGTCACCAGGATAGCGAAAGGGGCAGGCGTTCAGGACAAGGACGTAAGGGCCATGGTCGCAGAGTTCAACAAGATGAAGAAGGCCTTCAACACGCTAAAGAACGACAGGAACTTCAAGAAGAAGTTCAAGTTTGGGTGATTCGATAAGTGAGGAACTGGTCGACATTTATGATAAGGAGAATAAACCAAATGGGATGGTAAAAAGTCGCGCTGAAGCACACAAAAGCAGGCTTTTCCACAGGACGGTTCATATTTGGGTTTATACGGCAGATAGCAAGGTATTAATTCAGCTTAGAGCCAACACCGAACAGAATCCAAATTTGTGGGATCTTTCAGTTGCTGGGCATGTAGATGCCGGGGAGGAGCCTGTTGATGCTGCGGTGAGAGAAATTAAGGAAGAACTAGGGATTGGGATAGAGCGTTCAAAGCTAGAATTCATTATGATCAATAGGGATTCTTACCATTTTCAGTATGTTTACATATTCAGATTTGACGGAATGCTTAACAAGCTTAAACCACAGTTGGAGGAGGTTAGGGAATTATCTCTTGTTCCGATAGATGAATTTGAGAACGGACTAAGGACTTCCCCAGATAAATATGTAATGAGAGGGCAATACTGGTTCGAAATGATAAACGAGATTAGAAACAGGTGCAAGGTCTGAGTCATTACAGATGCTTTTGACCCTCTTCTTTTTTAGATTTTGAACTTTCTTCTATTTGCCCATAAACGCCGTCGTATCCGGGCTTTATCTTCAGCTTGCCTTCCCTATTAACGATTATTATGTCCACTAACTTGGGGTCAGCCCTTGCCAACTCATTCCGTTCGACATCGGTCATTATCTTAAGCTCGTTTCCAAACCTGTCGATAAGACCGTTGTATATCTCCCAGCACTTTTTGCCTGCCATTGGAGTTTTGTAGACAAACGAGATTAGCTCTTGAAGAGGAACCAGATCGTAATACATTTTCGCATTCTTTGGCCTGTATCCCGCAGGTCCCTTTGCTATCTCTTCGACCCTGTAGTCCACTCCTATTATGAGCGGTTTGTGGCAGACAGGGCATATCCCCTTGAGTTTCTTCGTTTCCTCTGGGGAAGATGAGAAATTGCAGTCCCTATGGCCATCCCAGTGATATTTACCATACGATGGAGGGGTCTCGATCGTTCCCCACAGGCCATTTCCAGTCCTTATCGCCCCAATTATGTTTTCATAGCTCAGCTCGGGAATGTCAAATAATGTGGCTTCCCTTCCCAACCTAAACGGCCAGAAGCTATGTGCGTCGGAGAAGCTGACTATGTTTATGTTTTCCTTGAAGCGCCAAAGCATCCCAGGATCGGCGCTTAGACCGGATTCCACAGCGTAGATCTTGTCTGTCATGTCGAGGAAACATTCTTGCAACGAGTCGAATCCGGACTTGCTTCCGAACACCCCGAAGTAGGGAGTCATGCAGTGGGCAGGTATGATCTCGATCTTGTCATCTATCTTCTTGAGGTCCCTAACCAAATCCCTGCAGGTAATCCCGAATATCGGCCTTCCATCGTAATCAAGCCTTCCCTTGCTGCCCAGGTAGTCTGTGATCTTGTCAGCCATCTTTGTGTTTGGGGCGAATATGAGTAGGTGGACAGCCCTGCGCTTGCCGCCTTGGCTGAACATCAGGCTCACCTCTGTCTGCCAGAGGAATGGGAACCCGGTCTTTGTTCTTAGTATACCTTTGTCATCCTCAGTAAGCGCGGCATCGATCTCCTTCCTGTGAAGGGGGTGCTGGAAGTCACCTGTCCCTATCAGATCCAACCCCTTAATCCTTCCGTACTTCTCGAGGTTTTCTATGCTGAGGTCCTTGCTGGTCGCTCTCGCGTACTTTGAGTGAACCTGCAGGTCAGCTATTACCCTCATTCCCCCACTGATTAGGCTAAAATAGATATGGAACATAACTATTTATCGGTAATGAAGTATGGGCAAGGATGCACAGCGGATAAGGAAGGTGATGTCGCTCCTAAAGAGGAGATATGGAGTCGGGAGGCCGCCATTCCTGCACTTCTCTACTCCATGGCAGGCTCTTGCTGCAACGATACTGTCAGCACAGGCACAGGACCCTACTGTGAACAAGGCTACCTCCGTGCTATTCAGGAAGTATCCTAGTGTTGGGGATTATGCAAGGATGAAGCCAGAGCAGCTTTATGCCTACACAAGGACCATAGGCCTTTACAGGGGCAAATCTAAGAACATAATCAATTCTGCAAAGATAATAGTGAAACAGTTTGACTCGAAGGTGCCGAAGACGATGGACGAACTGGTCGGGCTCCCTGGTGTCGGCAGAAAGACAGCGAACATCGTACTCTCGAACGCTTATAACATAAACCAAGGTATCGCGATCGACACGCACTGCATACGCGTCTCGAACAAGCTCGGCTTCGTGGATACCAAGGATCCGGTCAAGATAGAAAAGAGACTTATGGATATCGCACCTAAATCTGACTGGAGAGAGGTAAACCATCTCTTCATAGATCTGGGCAGGGATGTCTGCACCGCAAGGAAAACTTATTGCGAGCGGTGCGTTCTCAACAAGATATGCCCGTCAAGTACGGTAAGAAGATGATAGCCACACTATTCAGCGGGGGGAAGGACTCTACGCTAGCACTGCACAGGATGGAGTCAGTTGGAAGGAGGACCGACCTTCTCATAACCATGATATCAGAGAACGACTTCAGCTACATGTTCCACAAGCCCAATGTCATGTGGACCAAACTGCAGGCGGAGGCTCTTGGGATAAGGCAGGTTTTTTACAAGACCAAGGGCGTGAAGGAGGAGGAGCTTGCCGACCTTGAAAAGACATTCGTGGAGAACAAGGTAACCGAGCTGATAACAGGTGCTGTGGCAAGCAGCTACCAGAAGGAAAGGATAGAGGCCATCTGCAAGAGGCTCAACATAGTCTGCCACTCTCCGCTCTGGAAGATAGAGCCGCTTGAGGAACTTAACGAGCTGTCTGTCCTTTATGAAGTAATAATAACCCAGGTGGCAGCTGAGGGATTCGATGAGAGCATGCTTGGATCAAGGGTAGACAGCAATCTGACGGAGAAGCTGATCCAACTCAACAAAAAATACAGGACGAACATGCTGTTTGAGGGGGGAGAGGCCGAGTCCTTCGTGCTTGACGCACCCCTCTTCAAAAAGGGCATCGAGATAACAAAGAGCCACATAGAAAGGGAGGGGACCGTGGCGCGCTTGATAATAGACGAGGCCAGGCTCGTCCAGAAATAGCTTTTATGGTATTGCTCATAATATTATGGACCGGGCCTGTGGTCCAATGGTACGACGTCAGCCTTACACGCTGAAGACCGGAGTTCGATTCTCCGCGGGCCCATTTACTGACGACAAAATCAGAGGTCGTAAGGGAATCGGACTAAAAAGTTCGCTTCTTTTACCTGAGAATCGAACATCACAATTACTTGATATATTTTGTCTTACTAAATTCAAATGGTAAAATGTCTGGGAAAAATAAGGGCAAGCCAAAGTCGGCAGTAGATTCCGCCTTAGAAGATGCGAAGAAACTCACAGATGCTGGGATTAAAGCAAATGAACTTGTAGAATTTTGCAAATGGTTTAGGGGTCTTACCAAAGAAGAATCGGATAAGATACTGAATGGATTAAGAGCACAAGTGAGAAAAGAAGAAGCCAAGCTTAATTAATAATATAATAAAATCCCATTGTAGAGAAGCCGACTCTGACTCGGCTGAGCCGCTGGCCCATGATGGTGTTTTGTTGGATTTCATGAAGAAACTGGAGTTCAAGTCAAGAATTCTAATAACTGGGGTTAATCCATACGTGACGGTGAACAAAAGCCGGTCCGAATATCTGAAGAGTGGCTGGAGGAAGACAATCCCGGTATTGGTGCAGCTGAATGGCGCACCCAAAAAGCCGCATAGGATTAACCTTGTGCCGAAGGGGGATGGGAGTTACTACCTCTATCTTAATGGGCAGATACGCAAAGCCTCTGACACAAAGGTAGGTGACACAGTATCTGTTCTCCTCGAGTTCGACAAGAACTACAAGAACGGGCCAGTGCACCCCATGTACCAGTGGTTTCGGGTTCCACTTTCGAGGAGCAGGAGAGCCAAGATTTCCTGGGATTCGCTCCCGCCGAGCCGGCAAAAGGAGATATTGCGCTACTTTTCCAGGCTCAAGTCAGAAGACGCAAGAAAAAGAAACGTGAAGAGGGCAATCTCGGTATTATCGGGCAGGGAAGGGAGATTTATGGGGAGGCTGTGGAAGAACGGAAGATGAGACTCAGAACTTCATCTTCTTGAAGGCATATGTTCCTATTGATACCATCACGATGGCGAATAGTATAAGCACCCCGAAGTCTATCAGTAGGCTGAAACCGCTTGGAATCCCGAGTATGGTGGACCTAAGCGCATCGACCGCATACGATACCGGGTTCACCGCGACAAAGCCAAACAGCCACGAGGGCAGGTTCTTTACCGGGAAGAGCGCACCGCTCAGAAGGAATAATGGGAATATCAGGAAACCCGTTACCAGGCCGAACCCCTCCGGGCTTGTCATTATCGATCCTATCGTCAGCCCAAGGCTTATTATCGAAGTCATGAGCAGCATTATCACGAGTAGAGTTACGACCACCGAGAATACAGTGAAGTGAATTCCGAAGAACAGCTCGCCGAGGATCATCAGGACTATTATCTCTATTATCCCGTCGGTTGATCCACCGAGAACCTTCCCGAAGAATATCGTGGTCCTGCTGAGCGGTGCCACCAGAACCTCCTTGAGGAAGTCGACCCTCTTGTCGAATATTATGTACATCCCAAAGAAGAGGGAGCCAAAGAGTATCGTCATCGCAAGTACTCCGGGGAATATGAATTGCTGATAGTTCGTTCCTGCCCCGACGGCACCCACCTCCACTACGGATCCCAGCCCAGTTCCGAGTATTATCAGCCACATAAGGGGCTGGACTATCGCGCCCACCAGCCTTGAGGTCTCCCTGAGGAATACCTTGATCTCCCTGTACCAGATCGCATACAGTCCGCCTAGCTCGCCCACCATATCACCTATTGTTGCTTTGTATCGCCTTCTCGAAGAAGCTGCCGTCGCCCTCCTGCTCCCGCATCTCCCTCCCTGCAAAGTGCAGGAAGACATCGTTCAGCGTGGGCGACCTCGACTCAACGCTGGCCACGCTGCCCACCTTACCGAGTATTTCTTGGAGGTGTGCACCGGCATCGTCTACCGTGAGCGTAAGCACGCCTTCCTCGTACTTGGCGTTCTTTATGTACCTGAGCTTCCTTACCTTATGGAGGTTCGGCTTGTCTCTCATCTGCAGCCTTACCATGTCCCCGCCAAGCCTCTTCTTGAGGTTCTGCGGCGTATCGAGCGCGACTATCTTCCCGTGGTCGATTATCGCGAGCCGGTCGCATAGCTGGTCGGCTTCCTCCATGTAGTGCGTCGTTATTATTATCGTGACCTTTTTCTCGGTTGAGAGCCTCTTTATGTAGCCCCAGAGGTGTTCCCTGGTCTGCGGATCCAGCCCTAGCGTCGGTTCGTCAAGGAACAGTATCTTTGGTTCGTGCAGAAGGCCCCTCGCAAGTTCCAGTCTGCGCCTCATCCCACCTGAGTAGCGCTTCATCCTTTCATGCTGCCTTTGCGTAAGGTCGACAAGCTTTAGGACCTCGTCCATCCTCCTGTTGACATCTCCCATGTTCACCCCGTACATCAGCGCATGCAGATAGAGGTTCTCCCTCCCTGTAAGCACCTCGTCGGAGCTTGGATCCTGGAAGACGAACCCTATGCTGTGCCTCACCTTCGAGGGATCCCTTGCAACATCCACCCCATTGACAGAGGCGCTCCCTGATGTCGGTGGAAGCAGCGTCGCAAGCATCGAGAGAGTAGTGGTCTTGCCGGCACCGTTCGGTCCGAGAAGCCCGAAGATCTCACCCTCCTTTATGTTTAGGTTTATCTTGTTGACTGCGGTAAGTTTTCCGAACCTCTTGGTAAGGTTCTTGGTTTCAATGACTCCCATGGGTTGTATAGGATATGCTATATATTTAAGGATTTCGGCTTTTTGGGGAAGGCCAACGCCAATTTTAGCACGCCTAAGTTAGATAGGGCACCCTCCGGGGCTCGGACTGTTCTGTATATGGACGAACAGTGCGGTGTCATTGGAGTATATGTCCCTGAGCTTCCATTCGGAGTTGTCGCAAGCATATCCTACCGTGTCGTTTACTTGGATTGTTGCATTGGCCCCAACAGTTGTGGCAACAGGATACAAGGTATAGCGGAGTCCGAAGACAGTACGGGAGCTGTAGTTCACGCTCTCCACCAGGAAGTTGCTGACGCGATCGCCTGCGGTTGCCATTATGGTGCCATTGTTGCCACCGGAGCTTCCACCTACCGTGGTGGTGGCGCCGCATGAACCGCCGCCTATGCCTATGCAGGTGCCTCCGCCCAGCCCGATGCCCAGCTTGGCCCTTATACCCGCGGTTATGCTGGATCTGGCTCCCACAGCAGTGTTCACGCTCACTGTGGAGTTGCTGTTGATTACCACGGCTGTTGCAGCTGGTACAAGAACGTAAGCCGTCGCATTCCCGCTTGCATGCGAGTTAACTGTTGGGTAGAAGTCCACAAGCACCGCTGCGCTAGAGTTTATCTTCTGCCCTCCGGTTACTGAAACAGTCACCTGATTGTTTGGGGAGGTAACGTTGTACGTCGAATTGTTTATCATTACCTTTATCGAGCTTATGTTGAACCTCACAAGGTTTATCGTGGAGTTTGCAGCGACTGACGCATCAGCTATGGTCTCAGAGAAGTTCTGCAGTCCCATTAAATCCACGGTTCCGCTACCCTGCGCAGAAACCCAACCGGATTGGTTGCTGCCCGATACATGAACCTCCACCGATGAGTAGCTTACGAGGAGTTGCTGGGTTCCCTGAGGCACGCTAGGTGGATCTGTGAGCTGAACAGCGACCCTAGTGGTGCCTCCTGCCCACGGGCCTCCGGACAGCGAGATGGATGCCACATAGGCTATTACCAGGATCGCCACGATGGCAAGTGCTGCATACATTAGCAACTTCGAAGCCATATCCTCACCAATAAAGTAGACACTCTATATGCTTTAATTCCATTCGCTTTGTTTTGGTACGTAAACTAAGGGGGCATTGTCAAAAGCCCAGTACCTCCTTCACTAGTATCATCGTTATCCTGTCCTTTGAGACCTCCTTGTTGACTATCGCCAACTTCGCCACCACGCTTCCGGGAGCCCCATACGCCTTCCTCGCCCTCTCGCCTTCTAGCGGCAGCGCATATTCGTATATGCGTCTCATGCCTTGGTCCAGGTCCTTCACTATCTTCTGGGTCCCAACTATCCAGATCACATGCGGTGCGCCATATAGGTATGCCGGAAGCTGGCTCCCGGTTGCAGAGGCGATAAGCACCTTGCCATCCTCAGTAACTGCGTGAACGCTGCCGACAACCCAGTCTGGCGTGGACGCCAGCTCAGCCATCTCCTTCCTCTGCGTGCTTCTGTCCAGGCTGTGAAGCTTGTTCCTTACTGAGTTGTATTTCCCTGACTCGTTGACCTCATTGGCAATCCCTATTGTATCCGCAGTCACAGAAGTCGCCGTGAAGACCTCCGATCCCTTTGGTATCAGCTCCAGTGCCTTTACTCTTGCTTCCTCTCCGTTCTCGACTACAAACACTGAGATGCCGTTCTCTTCCAGAGACTTTGCAGTAGCCGCGACCGTCTTCTCGTCCGCCCTCTTGTTCCACTCCATTTTACCAACTTTGAGGATTAGTGGAGAAGAACTAGTTGTTCTTCCCCAGAGCCTTTATCCTTTCGTCTACCGCTTTGAGCTCCTTCTGCAGCTCTTCCTTGTAGTCCTTCAGCATTTCTACCTTCTCTTCTGTCGTGAGGAATCTCCTCATCTCGCTTCCGTACCCGCAGCCGCAATTGTTGTCGTACATTTTTCCACCTTCCTACACTTTCGTATAGGATATGCTATATTGTGGCCGGAAAGGTATATAAACATATAGGACATCATATATGTATCTGATTAAATGGAAGAAGGCTGCTGCGACATGAGAGGCTTCCTCTCCTTCCAGATACTCTGGCTCCTTTCCAAGGGCGACATGTGCGGCGAGGATCTCGCGAAGGAGATAGAGAAGAGGAGGGGGGAGAAACCGAAGGCGGGAACCATATATCCGGCGCTCAAGGAGCTGAAGGTGAAGGAGTTCATAAAAGGCAAGCCAGAGGGCAAGATGGTTGTGTATTCCCTGACACCCAGAGGTAGGAGGGCTGTCGCGGTCGCCAAGGCAAGGTTCATCCATTCTTTCGGGGACATAATCTCTTCTTGAGCATGCAGGCCCCGTGAATGAACAGGTATTTAAGCGTGGATTTCGCTATAGCCTTGTGAACGCAGGAATTGCGAGGCTGCAGAGCGCTATGGAGTTCATGATGACCTACGGGTGGATGATACTAGTCCTCATGGTCGTAATCGCAGCACTCTATTCGCTTGGCATATTCAACGGCTTCCTCACATCGCAGAACCTGTGCAGCTTCCCAGCCAACATAGGATGCCAGGGCGCAGTCCTGGCCTCAGACGGGGTGGTGCAGGTGAACATACAGCAGTCGACGCCGGACACTGTCAACATAGTCTCGATAGCATGCAACAGCAACGGGATCACCAATCAGATGACTCAGCTCTCGCCACAGCAGACCGTGCCAGTCGGGGGGAATGTCACCCTAAACATTCAGTGCTACAAGAACGGCGTTGCATACTCGGGGAGTGTGGGTTCATCTTACTCTGGTTACCTGATAGTGAATTACACTGACCTCTCTACAGGGTTCTCCTACACTGTTACGGGCAGCATCATCAAAAGTGTCTCATCAGGAGCGGCATTAGTCTCGGTAGGCACCTGCTCGGGCACATCCAATACATTCAGCGCTGCGGGGGGTCCATCCTCGATAACAGTGCCCGCATACTGCGGCAACGTTGTATTAACGCTCTCTGGTGGCGGCGGTGGAGGTGCGGGTTCTGCCCCTGGCGGAGCGGGCGGCTACATATCAGGGACATATGCAGTTAGTTCGGGCAGCACGCTTTATGTTTGGGTTGGAGGAGGGGGAGTATCTGGAGGTGGAGCCGGTGGAGGGACTCCGGGCGGCGGAAGCGGGTATACCGGTGAAGCTGGAGGAGGAGGGTGCTCTGCTGTTGCTACTTCTTCCTCGTTATCGAACCCTGCAGTTATAATCGTAGCTGCAGGAGGAGGTGGTAGTGGAGGATATTCGGGGAATGGCGGCAATGGGGGAGGCACCTCGGGCAGTGCAGGTAGCACAGGATCGAGTGGTGACCAAGGACTTGGGGGAACGCAATCGGCAGGTGGAACCGGAAGTCTTGGTGCAACCTCGGGAAGCTCGTATAGCGGGGGGAGCGCAGCTGGTGCTGGTGGTGGTGGCGGTGGAGGTTGTGGATATTACGGCGGTGGAGGTGGTAGCGCGGCATATGGATTCCCAGGGGGTGGGGGAGGAGGATCTAGCTGGAACTCGGTTTCTGTGACTGGCGTTACCAATACCGCAGGCGGCGGTGGAAGTGCTGGCTCCAGTAGCGGAGGCAATGGTGGAACAGGCAGCGTGGTACTGGCCTGGTCCAACTAGCCAGATTGGAAATATTGATGGACTCTGCGGGGATCGCACCCGCGACCTTCCGCTTGCAAAGCGGACGCTCTACTACTGAGCCAAGAGCCCATTAGGATAAGTATTAGTCCCCCTCCTGTTCTTTAATGTTATCGCTTCCTCCTTGACTGCCTTCCTGACTTTGGCTTGGCCGCCCTCCTTGGCATGCTGCGCCTTTGGGGCTTCGCCCTTCTTTGAGTCCTGGACCTCGAGCTGCTTCGCGATCCTGTTTCCTCGCCGACAAGGCTGTCCAGGACCGCCAGGTCTCTCTTGCTGCTCTTGTCTGATTCCAGCTCGTCCAGCATGCGCTCTACCGCGGTGTCCTTGGATATCTCTGTCTCCTTGTCCGCGTTGTTGAGGAATGCGTTCTCTACGTCGCCCTTCTTGAGCACCTTGTTGAGCGCGCTCAGCTGCCTTATGCGCTTTATCTCTTCCTGGTAGCGCTTCTTCTTGGAGTCCATTCCAACCATCGTAAGTGTTGTTCTAACAGGTTTTTAATGCTTCTGCTCTTTTAGGGGACAGAAGATAAAAATATCGCGGCCTACCTTCCTTTTCGTCCAGTCGCCAGGACAATCAGGAGGTCTTGGTTGTCACCGGCAGCCGATCCGACCCTCTTTTCAATGCCGCATTTCTTGCAGCGGTAGGTTATGACAAACTCCCCACCATGGTATACTGATGACACGGCTTCCATCTTGCCGCCGCAATTCGAGGATCTATCCCCGGGATTGGTGTCCACGTGCTTGCTGGCCAGGCAGTTTGGGCAGTGGTCGGTGTAGCCTGTGCCCTTCACCCTTGTACCGCACCATTCGCAGGTGAAGTCCTCTCTGTTCCTTTGAAACCTTTTGCCAGCCAATGAAATCAGGTTCACAGATCTTTAGACAGGACAAACGAGTCTTCCCTGTCCCAGAGCCTCTTGATGTATCCGCATCTCACGAACCCGTTCTTTATATGATATTTGTACGCGACCTTGTTGTCCACGTCGCAGTCGCTGAGCACCTTCTTTAGCCCCATTTCCCTTGCAATCTCTATCCTACGCTCCATCTGAGCTGATCCTATTCCTTCTTTGCGGTATTCAGGCTTGACGTAAGAGGCGAGGAGGTGCATGTAGTTCCACACGATTCCAAAGAACGCATAACCTATGATTTTTCCATTGACTTCTGTAACCAGAGCATGTCTATTCTTTATCGCGTATCTTGTATATTTGGCGTCTGCATGGGTGTTCTTCCCCGACCATTCGGGCCATGCCTCCCTGCCCAGCTTGAGAATCGTCCTGGTATCACTAGGTTTTGCATACCGGATTATATAGCGTGTATTCGTGTGATTTGCAGTCATCCCATCGTTTTTGATTCTCTCAAACGATTTATATGTCTTTCACTTATGCCTTTACGAATTCGGTGAGCTCGTACCTTAGCATTCGGTCGTAGAAGAACTTTCCGACGTCGAGGGTCCTCTTCACGCCCGCATCCTCGTTGATCTCTATTATTACTCCATGCTCTTTGTGGTAACCTCTTGCTATCCCCAATTCCACATTGCGCATCAGAGTGCGCTCCCTCTCATTTAGTTCGGGACCGAAGTTGAGTCTCAGTGAGACCTCATCGTGGAGATCGTCAGTCGGCATCTGGGGCTGCGTGCTTATCTTCTGGCCTTTTGAGGCATTTGCCCTTCCAATGCGGGCGCTAAGCCATTTGTCGTAGTTCTCGAATGCGCCCTCTGCCTTTATTACATCCCTGTATAGTTCTATCTTCTCGTCGTTCATCTTTGCTGTGACAGTGGGACCCATGGGCAATTCAACCTGCAGTACCTTTGAGAGACCGGCGTATTGGTACCCCTTCAGCTCAGATGCCAGGAAAGGCACCGCCTCACCGTTGCCTATGAAGAATTTCAGCCTTGGCTCGCTGTTGAACTCACCAGCTTGCCTATCATGAAAGTAGAGGGCGACTACAAAATCCAGGAGTCTGTGGTTATATATGGTCTCCTTACCATTTATGAATTTTGGATATCCTTCATCAAGGAACACCTCCACTGGGTTTTTGACGTTCAGCATTATTGTGCCGAGGTGGCTGTCCTTGACGGCTTGCTCTGTTACGGGGAAGGTCGTCTTAGGAGTTATTATACCAACGTTGACTGTCTTGATCAAGAGGTAGTCGTAGAGGTCATTCGTGGGGCTCAGTGCCTTCACAGCGACGAGTTCCCCTTCATGTGTCCTCAACCTCTCCTGGAACCCGCGCAGCTTGGGCTCTAGGAGCTCGTGTATCTTGGACTTTCCTGACTTCTTTGCTTCTGCCGCCAATTCGTCCCAGCTTCCTGACCTTGTTGCCATGATATAGGGAATCCCGCTTCCAGATATTTATAGCTGCCTGTGGCTTTTCTTGCTCTGGAAGGGTAGCAAGCTATATATACCTTCTGGGGCAAACTTATAGTCGGTGCTGAAATGACCGCAGAGCTTGAATAGGCTCACGCATTCTAGACAGTGTTTTCGACACCGGACGAAAAATGCTACGTAGACTTTCTAGTCTACTGCGTCATTTACCGTGAAGTCGCGTGTTTCGCGATGGATTTTGAGGAGAAGAGGTTATGAAGTACATATTCATGCCACCTAGAGGATGGCTAGGCTATAGCAGCTGTGAAGGTCGTGGCAAGCTGCGATAAGCCCCGGGGAGCCGCAAGTCAGGTATTGAACCGGGGATCACCTAATGTGCCGAGAGGCACGCACACGCGGCGAACTGAAAAATCTTAGTAGCCGCAGGAAAAGAAAGCGAAAGCGATTCCGTTAGTAAAGCGATTGAAACCGGAAGAGGGCAACCTGAATCCCCATTTGCAAAAATGGCGGAGATGTGGGACAGTAGCATCCCAATCACGAGTCGAGCGTTCTGGAAAGAACGGCCATAGAGAGTGACAGCCTCGTAGATTAAGTGAGAGGGAGTAGCTGTGAAGGAGTAGTTCTGGTTGATTATCCAGAGCGAAGACGGGGGCATTAAACCCCAACCCTAAATATTGGCTATAGACCGATAGTGGACAAGTAGCGCGAGCGAAAGCTGAAAAGAACCCATACCTATGGGATTGAAAAGATCTGAAACTAGGTGGCGACATGAAGGTAAGGCGTTAAAGTGATGATGCATGCAGAAGCTGAAGCACGAAAGTGCCATGCGATGCGTGAGTAACAGCGTTTTACCATTCTTCTTGAAGCAAGAGCCAGGGAGTGTATTTGAGTGGCGAGCCGCGCAAGCGGCGTAGCGAAAGCGAGGGCGCGCAACATGTGAGGCGCATGGTATGAAAATGCCAAAGTCACTTTTTTACGACCCGAAGCCGTTGTGAACTACGCGAGACTAGGGCGAAGCTAGGCTAAAGCCTGGTGGAGGCCCGCAACCTGTCATGGCATGTCCTGTTGGGTGAGTTTCGGGTAGCGGCGATATACCATTCGAACACGGCAATAGCGGGTCCCCTCTGAAGTATCTTTAGGATAGCTCCGGGCGAGTTTGCATGTGCGGTAGAGCTACCGATCAATTGGGGCGGAGTCGAAAGGCTCCACCAATTTGTCAAACTCCGAATGCATATGCTGCGTAGACCCCGGGAGTCGGCGAGGTTGGGTAAGCCAGCCCCGCGAGACTGCAAAGATAGTGAATGTGGTTAAGGTCCCAAAGTTCTGATTGAGTGTCTTAAAGGCTGAACATGACACAGACAGCCGGGAGGTAGGCTCAGAAGCAGCCACCCTTTAAAAAACGCGTAATAGCGTACCGGTAGAGCCATGTTTGGCTGAAGATATACGGGGCTAAATCAGGCACCGAGACCACATCGTGCGATAAGCACGGGTAAGAGGGCATGTGGCACGGCAAGAAGTAAGTTCGAGAGGACTTATGGACCGTGCTATAGGGAAAATCCTGGTATCAGTAACATCATATATGGGTGAGAATCCCATACACCGGAAGCACAAGGTTTTCTTCGCGACGCTCGTCAGCGGAGAGTTAGTCGATCCTAAGTGCAATGCTAATCACAATTGCACAAAAGGGAAGCTGGTTAATATTCCAGCACTTGGGATGTAGGCGTGGCAACACAAGGTGGATTTCTGACGGTTGGGGATAGGTTCGAAAGAAAGTGCAAAGGGCTGCGGAGTCTCGTTATGAGGAGAAGCAGCTAAATGAACTAATGAACTGAATTCCTGACCCAGTGAAAAGGGAATCCGCAACGATCAGTCTAAACCGTACCTAGAACCATTAGAGGTGCTGCTGGCTGAAAAGGCCAAGGTGTGACGGAATAACCAATCTTAGGGAAATCGGCAAAATAGTGGCGTAAGTTTTCGAGAAGCCATGTCTGCGTATAGGATATGCAGATATCATTGACTAGGGGACAGCAACTGTTTATCAAAAACACAACTCACCGCAAAGCGGAAACGCTAAGTACAGTGGGTGACGCCTGCTCACCGCCAGTACGTGAAGGCCCTTTACAAGGGGAGTAAGCGCTGGCAAAGAGCGGGAGTAACTCTGACTCTCTTGAGGTAGCGTAATACCTCGTCACTTAATAGGTGACTTGCATGAAGGGCGTAATGACTGTCCCACTGTCCCAAGATTGGATCCGGTGAACTTACTGCGCGGTGAATATGCCGCGATCTCTCAGTGGGAAACGAAGTCTCCATGAATCTTGACTACAGCCTGTTGTTGTTGCAATGCAAATTATGCATAGCGTAAGTGGGAGCGTCGATCCGGTTGCTCAGGCGGCCGGGGAGCGCCAATGTAACACCACTCCTAGTTTGCCTTGCAGCTAACTCGCGAGAGGACAGCAGCAGGTGGGTAGTTGGACTGGACGGTTGCTCTCGATAAAGAAACGAGAGTGGCCAACGCTCTGCTTAGGTGGATTGGGAATCCACCGGTAAGCATAAAGGTAAATGCAGGGCTGACTGTGTTCTTAAAAGCGTGGAACGCAGACTAGAAATAGGGGCTTAGCGAACTTTGGTACCTCTTTTAATGGGGGTCCAAGCTGTCAAAAAAGTTACTCTGGAGGTAACCGATTCGTCGCCAGTAAGCGTCCACAGCGACCTGGCGGTTTGATACATCGATATGGGCTTACGATATCCTGGCCGTGCACAAGCGGCCAAGGGTTGGACTGCTCGTCCATTAAAATCGTACACGAGCTGAGTTCAGTCCGCCGCGAGGCAGGACGGTAGTATCTACTGGGAGTGTCAGTGTCAGAGGGTAAGCTCCCCTCAATACGAGAGGAACGGGGGATCGGCGCCTCTAGTGTACCGGTTGTGATTGCACTGCCGGGTAGCCACGCGCCAAAAGGATAAGCCCTGAAAGCATCTAAGGACGAAGCCAGACCCGAAACTAGACACTAGGTCGGCCGCAATAGACGGCTTTGATAGGACGGGTGCGTAAGCAGAGAGCGCAAGCGATTTGCGAACATACCGTTACTAAAGACTAATTGTACGATAACCTCTTCTCTCATGTTTTATTTCATGAGTTCCCAGCGCGAGCCAGTCGCTTCGGGTCACTTGGGTATAAGGACAAGCAGTTCGCGTCCGACTATCTGATCTGGCCTGTGGTATATCAGCCTGTCGACCTTCAGGTTTGCGAATTTCACCCTTGCGTAGCCCACCTTGTCCAACTTATCAGCGACGGGAAGGCGCAGGAAGCCGTTCTTGGTCTTCCATACAGGAATGGCGATGCAGCAGCGCGACTTTTGGTTGAGCTGGGGCCTCAGGTTCGCCAGGAAGTTGTTGAGCATTATGTTGGCGTTGTAGGCGATGGCCTTTAGCGAGGACTCCTTCGGCAGGTGGTCCAGCGGTGGCCCGAGGTATATTTCGCTTACGACCCTATCGAAGTAGCCCTTCCATTTGTTTATTGATGCATCGGCTGAGGTCAGGCTTTCAAGTTTTATGTCTATCTTGTACTGGCTTGCAAGCCATTCGAGATTGTCCTTTGTGTAGAGAGTCATCTCGGGATTCAGGTCGCTGCCGATTAGCTTGGAACCCTTGAGCGCCGCCTCCATCAGCACCACTCCAGTGCCGCAGAACGGGTCTAGGACTGTGTTGTCTGGGCCCACTTTAGCCAGGTTGAGCATTATCTGCGCCAGCTTTGGCGGAAGCATGCCTACCTTAGTGTCACGCTTTGGCCTTTTGTAGTCTCGCCTGGAGTAGCTCTCTATGTCTTGGACGTTTGTGGTCCTAGCTATGTAGTTGGCCTTAGCGCTTGAAACTATGAGGAACTCGAAGCCTGTATCGCCGAGCATCTTGTTGTGTATAACCTGGGCGCTGTTCAGTTCATTATCCTCCCCCAGCACCACGTGCGATAGTCTGCCCCTCTTCTTCAGCTCGCCCTTGATATCGAACGCGAGCTTCTCTACCTGCTTGGGCGCCACTTTGATGCCATACACGCTAAGCCCAAAAGAGATCTTGTGGGCAGGCTTGCCTTCCAAATGCTTCACTATGACCTCAAGGGCCGCTGATGACAGCTTCGATGAGAGGGGGCATGTTCCTATGACCTCTCCTATCTTTACTGTGCCCCCCAGGCCGTGTTTTGACAGGTCGGCATCTGTAGACACCATTGCGCAGCTGCCTCCCAGTGGCTTGACTGGGTCTGGACCGAGAACCGACTCCAGTTCGGCAACCCCCAGGCTCGGGTTTCTTCCGAGTATGCAGATCTGCATGACAATATCTCTCATTTGCAATTGTTAAGGCTTCCTTCTCAGGGTTATCGCTTTTCTTATCTCCTCTGCTACCCGGCCCACCTTTCCTTCCTCGTTGACCAGTCTTAGGTCTATCAGCCCCGCATACCTTGAGTCGAGTGAGGAGGCCTCGCGCTCGTCCTCCTCGATTCTGTTCTTCTCGACCTGCCTGCCGGCCTTCATCAGGCGCGATCTTATTATGGAGAAGTTCGGCGGAAGCAGATAGACAGAGAATATCTTTCCCGGGAACTCAACCTTCAGCTCAGCAAGGAAGGGGATCTTGTAATCCACCATCGGAAACATTCCTGCCCGCATCGCCTCGTTTATCATTTTCTTTGGGAGTGCTGCATAGTAGTCGCCATAGATGTGGTTTATCTGGGTAACCTCGCCGCGTTCCCGCATCTCCTTGAGCTTTGACAGGGGCATCGACACCCTCTCGGTCTCACCTGGCCTGAGAGGGCGAGTTACATGGTTCTTTACCTTGACGAATCTGGCATCAAGCTCGGAGAGCCTCTGCATCACAGTGCTCTTGCCTACCCCAGATGGACCCATTATCACTAGGAACTTTGCTCTCATCATTTCACTTGGCCGCTTCATCTTTCTCTTTGGGTTTCCGGTAGGTCAGGAATATGCCTAAGCTCGATACCAGGTTGGTGAATAGTATTACCAGGAATATCTGGTCAAGGAAACCAGGTATGTTGATCCCAAGGCTGATGGGTATTATGGCGACCACGGCGGAGGCGAGACCCCTACCTATGTCGAAGTTGACTATCCCGCCTTCCATTCTCCGCCTTCCCGGATCCTTGCTCATGTAGCTCCGCAGGATCGGGACCGAAGCTGCCCTTATGATAAGTATGACCGCCGTGATTAGTATGGCGTATGATATGGCCAGCCAGCTCAGCTCGCTAAGGCTAAAGCGAATGCCTATGTATACAAAAAAGAATGTGCTGGTGAAGAATACTATCTCCCTCTGGTAGTTCTTGATGTAAGCTAGGTCGGCCTTGAGCGTCACTGGAGAGCCAATGGTCCTGTTTATTATGCCGTCCTTGTGGGCCACAGCAACCGCGAACATCAGTCCGAATACGAATATCGTTATTGCGGTGCTCAATCCGAGCAGCTCTGATATTCCGTATGTGGCCAGCAGCATGGTCACACTGAGGACCCAGCGATAGTTCCTGCTCCAGCCCCTGAACCTGTTTAGCAGATAGAGCCAGATCAGGGCTGAGATAGTTCCGAGTATTGCCGCACCAACTATGTCTGTAAAGAATATGAAACTGGCTATTGAATAGCTTACATTGCTTATAAGGATTGTCTCGATCAGCAGGAGGGGTACGATCAGCTTCAACGTCTCGGTGAGCACGCTTTCGTAGGAAAGCGTGGTCCTTAGTTCGCTGGGAAGCTTGACCATCTTGAGTATCGAGGGCAGTATCACTGCGCTGGGGCCAGATATAGAAAATCCGAATATGAAGCAGTATATCAGGGCCCATTGGAACAGCAGGTGTGCGGCCACGGAAAGCGCAAGAGCAGTCGATATCTGCGTAAGGAAAGTGAAGACCGTCCCCCTGATTGCGATCTTCTTCAGGTTCTTCACGTTTGTGCTGATTCCGACCTCGAAAAGTATGAAGGCGATCGTTATTGCGGTTATGAAGGGGGTCAGCTGCTGAATTATCCCTGAGGGGCTTGTGTTAATCAGACCCAGGATCGGGCCTATCGCTATCCCTATCAGCATGAGCGGAAGTATGCCTGCTATGCGCATTCTGTCGAATAGGGCGTTTATCAGGAATCCGAGAAACGCTATCCCCGCCACGGCAACAAAGACCAATCCTACAGAGATCATTGCATCGTGCCAGTGAGGATTTGAAGGGAAGGTTTTTATGATTTGGCGAATTATGTGGGAGGTCGCTTATAACCTTGGCATCTTCGCCCTCACATATGGGCCATGGTCCCTTACCGTGGCCGCGCTGGACCTGAGCATATGGAGCGCGCTATGCATGTTCCTGCCGTCGTTCGGGTCTATCGCGCAGTCGACATAGAAGTAGTTCTTCCATACGTCCTCAGGCTTCCTGGGGTCCTGAAGCGGCCTTGAGTCTATCCTGAGCAGGTCTATCTTGTACCTCCTGAAGCTGTTCAGCGCCTTGTACAGTTCCCCTGGGCCCTGATGGAGCACGAATGTCACGGTTGTCTTGTTTGACTCTGGATTCCTGAGCTGCTCCTTGGATATTATAAGGAATCTTGTGTAATTCAACACATTGTTGGCGATCCACTCCCTTCCTGAGCCCTGCGGGCTTATGACTTCCAGCCCATACATGGTGGCCGCGCTCCCATTGGCTATGGCGGCCTGGTCCCTCCTTCCCTCATTTCTGACCCTCTCTGCCGCCGCCGAGGTCGATGGCGCCTCCTCCACGTCCACCTTCATTCCCTGCAGCTTTATGCTACACTGGTCGGCTGCATCAGGAATCGTGATCACCTTCCTCACCTCCTCAGGCCTTGTTCCCTTGACGCCAAGGAGGAGGTGCTCTATCTTTTCTATGTGCTCTCCCACGATCCATACGCCAGGAGTGTTGAAAACCAGATCCGCAGTTTGCGCGATCAGACCCTTGCTGGAGCTGTATATGGGCAGTATGCCCCTGTCAAAGCCCGATTTCACTGCCGAAAAGATCTCGTTGTGGTATCTGAAGGGCACCATCGCGCATTCCGCGCCGAAATAGCTGAGCGCGGCCGTATGTGTGTTTGATGCAGGCTTTCCGAAATATGCGATTCTCATTGTTTCACTAGGTTGCAAACTTGTATCCAGAGTTGTTGAAGTTCTCAAAGACATACCTGCCGGTCTTCCAGGACTTTTCCTCCCTAGGGTCGTCAAACCTGAGCAGCTGGTAATCTGATTTTAACAGGCCCTCTGCCAACTTTGCGGCAAGCCTTGTCGATATCGTTATCCCCCTGAGCTTCTCCACCCTTTCTTCGCCCAGGCTGCTGAGCATGGCCGTGCTCACCGGACCGAAGAGGGCTATCTTCACCCTGATCCCTGACCTTTCCCTCTCCAGCTTGTCTGAAAGCTGGCTTGCCATCTCCATCACAAAGTTCTTGGAGAGCCCATACATTTCCACATCCTCGCGCGGGTATATCGCCCTCTCGGAGGATATCTGCAGTAGTGTGGCGTTTTGGCTCAGGTTCCTGAAGCCCTCCCTGATCATCCGCCAGCTCCCCATGATGTTTACCTTGACCATCTCGTCCAGTTCGAACTCGTCGATGTCGGTCATGCTGCCCCGCCTCAGCACGCCAGCGTTGTTGACCAGAAGGTCTACAGGCTTTGCTATCAGGGAGAATGCATCAATGACCTGTAGCTGGGAGGCGATGTCGCAGTCTAGGTGGGCAACGCCTTCGATCGGCCTTCTGGGGGCCTTTTGGTCGAAGGAGTAGGTTATGTATTCCTGCCTCAGCATTCTGCAGAGCTCGCGGCCTATGCCGCTGCTGCCTCCAGTAACCACGGCAACTCTCCTTCTGAACTCTGGGGCTTTCCGGCTAGCAGTCATCGATCTATTGGAATGCGTCCAGATATTTAAGCATTTTCTACGCCTGCCGATGAATGCTTTTAGCCTTTTCCCTGCCAATTTAGCTGTGGTTTGGTGAGCCAGGGACTCCAGGACAACCCCACGCAGAGATTGATATGCGTGGACCATGATGGCAGGGAGACAGGGAGGGTAGTGGACAGGAGGTCCGCCCACACAGCGCCGGGTGTCAAGCACCTAGCTGTGCAAATCCTGGTGCTTAACTCCAAGGGGGAGATCATACTCCATGAAAGGCCTATGACAAAGGTTGGAGGGGGAGTGCTTGACGCCCCAACCACGCATGTGATGGCTGGGGAAACCCATATGGAGGCTGCAGTGCGCTGCCTCAAGAACGAGTATGGGATAGCGGGCAGGCACCGGATAACCATACTTGGTGGCTTCTCCTACGAGAAGGACTATGGAGATGGCAGCTGCGAGAATGAGTTCTGCCTTGCCGCGTATGTTGTCTATGACGGGATCATAACCCCTAACGGCAAGGAGGTCCCCAGGGTTGTAAGGCTGCCATGCCCTGAATTCATCCAGGAGCTGATTTCAGGGCCTGAGAACTTCCCGCCATGGTTGAAGGACACTGTAAGGATAGTCAGGTCCGATCAAAATGGGGGGAGGCTGTTCCAGTGAACCGAAGCAACACAATCGGCTTTTTATAGAGCGTGGTAAAATCTGTTTGGTTTCATGAGTAGGAAAGTTGTATTTTTGGCTGTAGCTGTTGTGGTTGCAGGTTTACTCGCAGCGGTTGTGATCAATACCGGACTTTCCCACGTGCCTTCAAATTCCGGCTCGTCCACAAGCACCGTAGCGCAGATTCAGCAGCAGAACCGGTCGGCGTCTGTTCTTTTCTCAAGCACCCCGTATTATGCATACTCGTATCAGATATACCCCGGAGCTGTGTCTCCGCAGGCCAAATCCGCAATGGACGGATACAGCATGAACATTAGTCAGGCTGCAGCCGGTGCGGAGAACATCACGATCTCTGTTCAGGGAAGAAGTGGCACAATCGCAATTACAAGCGGAGAGAGGCTTTACATTGTCGAGACCTCGTTCGGTGACGATGCGCCTGGGTACGAGGGATCGGTGGGTGACGATGGATTTGTTGTGGCCGATCAGAACGGCTACGTGCTGAGCGCATTCGGGATTTGATGGCTTGATCTGATGAAGCTGGGCGGGCACCACATAGCCATGATGCACCTGGTAGCCCTGATTCTGCTTGTGGCGCTCGCGGCTTATGGGGCTTACGCCTCCAGAGTATTTCCGGTATCGCTCATCGTTGCGGTCGTATCATGCTGCCTCATAGACATGGCGATAGGTTTTTACCATAAGAAGGGCCAGAGGGTGCCATGGTCTGCGCTTATAACAGGAGTGATAATAGGCTCGGTTGCTCCGATCGCCGCGCCCGTTCTGCTTGTAGTGGTTGCTTCTCTTGTTGCTGAGCTGACCAAGCATTTCCTGAAAATGAGGAGCAGGCATTTCCTCAATCCTGCTGTCGCCGGACTTCTTGTAGCCCTGCCGGCCTTCGGCGCCGGTGATGAATGGTAGGCCGCAGCAGGGCTGCATGCCTTTGGAATAGTGGTACCGATTGCAGCGGTCCTCATAATAGCGGCGTATGAAGGAAGAAGATGGGTGGCAGCGATATCTGCGGCTGCGGTAGCGGCAGCGGGGTTAGCGTTAACCGGGGGCGTTGGACCAGTCGTAGCATTGCTGTCGGTGAACTACTACTTCGCGTTCCTCATGGTTGCAGACCCCAAAACCTCGCCGAACAGGTTGGCCGGCCAGCTTGCCTATGGGGCTGGAACGGCAGCTCTGATGATACTGCTCGTCCTTCTCAGGCTCCCCTACCCGCTCTTGACAAGCATTCTCGTCGCGAACATTGCTTATGCAGGGGCCAGATTCTGGGGCTTGGGCAGTTCCGGTAAACCGTAATATTCCGAACAGGATTTATAGTCCAACTGCGTTATTCCAATGGGTTGGGTGATATGGACAGATTGCAGGCCTACGGGCTGGTGACCGTAGCTGTATTGGCTGGGTTGACTGCGCTTCTCTTCATGGGTTGATGAGCTCTGGCGCGCAATGGGGAGCGTCGTCCAGCTGCTGCTGTGTCATTTGAAGCTTCTGAGGAGTTCGTCCCGGCTAGTGACAGCCGTGCCCACCTTGCCTACCACTATTCCGGCAGCGTGGTTCGATAGAATCGCGGCCTCCACAAGAGAGGCGCCGCCTGCCCTTGCAAGTGTGAATGTAGCCATAACAGTGTCGCCTGCCCCGGAAACATCATAAACGCTTTGTGCGACTGTTGGTATGTGCAGTGGCTTTTGACCCCTCTGGCAGAGCAGCATCCCTTGGTTTGCAAGCGTGATCATCAGGACCTTGGGCTGAAACTGTTCCAGGATCTGGTTAGAGGCTGAGAGAAGCTGTTTGTCATTTAATGGGCTGGTGTCAGGGTTTTCATCCTCGATCTTTGCAAACTGGAACGCCTCCTTGCGGTTAGGCTTCATCATTGAAAAGCCCCTCAGCTTCAGGTTCCGGGCCGGCCTAGAGTCGATGTTTATCTGAAGGCTACGCTCATCGCAGAGCGATTTGACCCTTTCCAGGAGATTTTGGGTAACAACCCCCTTTGCATAATCGCCAACTATCACTGCCGATGCACGATCAAGCCTTGGTCTTAGGGAGTCAAAGAGGCGGGCCTCCATGTTTTTGCTTATTTCCTCTCTTGTTTCCCTGTCGTAGCGCACAAGCTGCTGGGTATGTGCGATAACTCGCGTCTTTGTTGTAGTAGGGCGGGAGCTGGGGAACATGCCGCTACATGCAATATTTTGATCACGAAGGAGAGCCCTAAGCTCGCGCGCCGGCTCGTCCCTTCCGACTATCCCAAAGATTTCTGCATTGGCACCGAGCGCGGCAAGGTTACGCGCCACGTTCGCTGCGCCACCGGGCATGGACTCTTGGTTCTTTACTTCTACTACTGGTACAGGGGCCTCTGGGGAGATTCGGCTGGCAGTTCCCCAGATGAAACGGTCAACCATGAGGTCTCCGATCACCAGGATGCGCGTTTTGCTGGCAGAGTCCAGAATCTGCCGCGCTCTGGATCTCGTAATGGTTTTCTTAGCTGACATAGTCTCGTTCCAAGGTATAGAGAGGTCTATTTTAGGAAATATTTATAGGATTCGGATTACCTGTTCGGGCGGGTTTGTCTATTGGCCGTGCCCTTCCGCTAGGGCTTTCCCTACCTTGGCTGCTATCTCAGCACCTGCCCTGTGGATCGCCTCCCTTGTTGAGGCACCGAGATGAGGGGTGATTATCAGGGTGTCCAGCCTTCTGGCCTCCCTAGCAAACATATTGCCGATGCCGGTGAGTGGCTCCTCGGGAAAGACATCCAGCGCCGCTCCGGCGATGATGCCGCTTTTCAGCGCATGGATTAGATCCCTGGAATTTACCACCTCGCCCCTTGATGTGTTGACCAGCAGGGCTGTCCGCTTCATCATCCTGAGCTGTCTTAAGGAGATCATGTGCCTTGTCTCTCCAGTTAAGACAGGATGCAGAGTCACTATATCAGAATCCTTGAGGAGCCTTTCGAGATTGACCATCCTGACCCCTTTCGGGCTTGCATATGGGTCGTATCCCATAACTTTCATCCCAAACCCCCTTGCGTGTTCGGCAACCCTGCTGCCTATCCTTCCAACCCCTATTATTCCGAGTGTCCGCCCCTCCAGCTGCGCGCCTATGAACATTGCTCTCTTCCATCGCCCTTGCTTCATGCTCTCGAAGGCCCAAGGAACCTTCCTGGCCAGGCTAAGCATGAGCGCCATGGTATGCTCTGCAGTAGAAGTTGTGTGAGCACCGTGGAGGCCTATTATCTTTATTCCATGCTTTGCCGCATACTCGGTGTCTATATGGCCTAGTCCCGTTGTCGCAGAGCCTATTACTTTGAGCCTCTTGGCCCTGCTGAGCAGTTTCCTGTCAAGCTTTGTGTCGACTCTAAGGACTATGGCATCAAATTTATGGATAGATCTCTCCAACTCGCTTCTCGACATGGTCCTTGCGGTTACATCCCCTGCACTTTTCAGTATCTTGACAGCTTGCTCATCAAAGTATTCGGGATTTGCTATCAGGATGTTTGGCATTCTATCCCTTATGCACCATAGTGGCCCTGTACCCTTGGGTCGGTCGCCTTTATTATCTTGGTGACAGAGCTCTTGTTGAATCCCTTGAACCCCTGTGCCCGTTCCAGGTTCTCCATGTGGCTTCCGATTGCGCCCTCCCTGTCAAACTTTTTGTACTGCTGGTCTGTTATGGACCCGGACTCCAACAATTTGTCCAGCCTCTTCCTGTCGACCTGCCATATCTCCCCTGCAGTGAATGCCTGTTTCAGGAAGGCGAAGTAGGAGAATGGCGGCAGGACATTTATCCCGTATTTGGGAAGGTCTATCTTCAGCCTCTCGAAATCGAATCTCGCCTCCAGGTGGTGCATTCCGGCCTGCAGTATGCTCTCTCCATGTAAACCTATCCAAAGCCCCACAGTGCCCAGATTCTTTCTCTGCTCAAGGCCCTTGTGGGGGAAGTCGCCCTCGGTCTCCTCTGGATAAAGGTCCACATCGGTGAATATGACCACGTTGCAGACAGGATGCTCGAGTATCTGGGCGCCCCATCTAGCCTGGTCGCCTGCGTAGTATTTCTCTCTGCAGTAATATCCCATCTTTTCGAATATCCTTATCATGGAGGAGAAGTTCGCCCTTGATGAGCGGTATGTGTGATGATCCTGGTTACCCCAGCCCAGTCCCAATCTGTCCTGCCTGGACTTTTGCACCTGGCCAGACCTGTTCCTTCTTTCCCAGTAGGCCCTCTCCGACCTGAAGAATGCGTCTGAGACCCTTGCATCGTCAAGCTGGTGGAGCGACTCGCTTATCAGCCTTTCCACCGCATTCACCCCCTCTTTATCGCTCCCGAAATTTCTCCTCCTCCTGAAGAAGAGGCCAAGCGCGTCTATGTAATCCTCGATGTCTTCAGACTCCTGTAAAGTGAAGCCATCGTAACCTCGCCGCTCAACCGCGGATAGGACGAATTCGCCATTTTTTGATATCTCTGCCCTCCTGAACCTTGAGAATGGTGCTCCCTCGGTTTCAACGCCATTGCCGCACATCTGGAGGAAGCTGTCGACCTCGTCGGGCTTCAGGGCCAGTTCCGTGGTCTTGCGCTTGCCGAGAACTATTGGGAAGAAGTATGACCTGCTATGCCTGTATGCGGTTCCCGATTCCGGCTGGCCGTCAACGGGATCGAACTCCGAGAAGCCAAGCTTTTCTAGGTGGCTATGCCTCACGCTGGATTCTGGGATCACCATGTGGTCTACCCAGTTGAAGAACCTGGTTGAGGTCTCATTCGCCATTCTTTCCGAAAGATTCCTTGCGGCGCGGTTCTTGCTTAAAAAAAGGTCCACCTGCCTGACCATGAATTTCTCTGTTTCGGGGTACAGCTCCCAGTCGAATTTCTCGTTTATAGATGCATCATCTCTGTGCTTTTTCGGCTTTGATTGCGTCCTTGGCATTCAGCGCACCTTTGACCCCCCATAGTGGTAGAGCTTGTTCCCCCAAATATTAGGGTCTCCCCATAATTTAAGCCTCCATGCGTTGAATTCAGTCACCTGAGTATGGTCTATGAAGAGGTTTGCATCCCTTGAGACATTGAGGAGGTACCATTTGAAGACCTCTGGGTCAGCGGCTTCAAACATCCACCTCTCGTAGCCGAACTCCTTTATCAGTTTCATGATCACGTCCTTCCTCCACTTGTTTGGAGGCAGGTCCTCTGTCAAACCCTCTGACTCTACCATTATTATCTCAGCACCTGAGTCTATCTGGGCTTTCGCCTCAGCCAGGAAGTCCTTTATCGGCCTCATTCTCGTCTTGTAGCCGACTATGTGTGTGCCCGCGCCTGCGCCGAGCATCATAGATATCTCTGGCTTGGGCTTCATTCCGAGGTCCCTCACCTTGCTGACCATGGCGAGCTTGTCATCAAGGCTTATCCTTACGAATCCGCTCGATATCTCAACAACGTCGTATCCCAGCTCGCTGCACTCCTCGAAATACCTGTCCACTGCAGACTTGCCCTGGATTAGGACTCTTTCAACAAATCCGCCCGTAGAGACATAAACATTGTGTCCGTGGCATGCGTCTATTATCTTCCTGACCTTGCTTTTCTCCATCATCCTCATAGTTCCGCAGGCGAACTTCATTCCATCGAAATACTCGCCCCAGGTGTCAAGGAGGTCTTCTATGTAGGTCAGGGTTGGCGATGATGCATAGTATGGAACCCGTACCTCTACTATGCCCTTCTTCCTGGGCTTCTTTGGAAGCCCATTTATGTTTACGAATTGGAACGCCTTTGCCATGACCTCACCTTTTCTCAAATAAGCATGCAACGTCTTTAAGCCTTTCAAATTTGTTCAGTTCTGAAAGCAGGCTCGACATTTGACCATGTGTCAGATACCGCTTTGTCAGCCCCTCGAACTTCTCCTTAAGCTCACCGCTACTCATGGGATTCTTCGGATGGCCCTTCTGGTATAGGACTTCCTCATCAATCACCCTGCCGCCTTTCAGTTTTATCACAACCTCGTTTGCGATGCAGCTTGGATAAATGCGGGTCAATCCCTTCTTTTCCTTAACTGTCACGCGTCTAAGCAATGAGACTATGTCAGCTCTTCTGAATCTTGACTTCAGGTATGAGGAGTTGTCGATCTTGCCATCTATCAGTGCAGCGCAGACTATGTATGGAAGGCTGTGGTCAGCGGTTTCCTTCGTCATGGGATTCCACTTCTCGGGGCCGGTACCGAGTACTTTGTATCCGCTTTCTGTTGTGAGTATATCTATTTTTTCTATCTGTTTTATCGAATCGATCTTCTTCCTAGCTTTCAATGCAGCGGTTATTGCGCTCTGCGACCTTATCTCTGCAGGATAATACTTTGTTATGCGCTCGTTTATCTTGAAGCTGCCCCCATTTCCGCCAAACTTGCTTGTGGGAAAGGGGAACTTGCCGCTCACCTGATTCCAGAATCCCATCTCCCCTTCGAATATAGGCGCAGGCCCTGTCATCCCATCTGCAGCCAGCATGGCCGAGAAGATCGCGTTTCGCGCTGCATTGGGGAAGGAGACCGCCTTCCACATCGAAAGCTCGCCGGCGCGGACCTGCCTCATCGCTATGTTGGCATTCAATGCGATGTTTATCGCCTGCGCTGTTTGTTCTACAGTGAGTCCCATCAAGAGTGAAGAGCATGCCGCGACGCTTACAAGGCCGTAGCTCGTGTGGTCCCATCCCCTCTTCCAGAGGCTTGCCGCATCGGAAAGCCTGCACTGCATCTCGTAAGCCAGCGCTATTGCAAGCAACGCCTCCTTTCCGCTGCTCTTCTGCCATTCCGCCACCGCCAGCAGCGGCATTATATTGTCGCTCGGGTGGGCGAACTCCTTGGCCTCGTAAGAGTCATTGTAATCGAAATACCTTGCCATTATTCCGTTCACGAACCCAGCGCAGGATGCGTCGCTCC
The DNA here is from genome assembly GCA_028866775.1 of Microcaldota archaeon. GTDB lineage: Archaea > Micrarchaeota > Micrarchaeia > Micrarchaeales > Micrarchaeaceae > JAJYUY01. Next base: position 309,355 of record JAGWHK010000001.1, read on the forward strand.
TCTGTCCAGAATTTATTATCGAGCAGGGGAACGAGGGGCCACCTGGTATGACCTTCTTTGCTATCTCCGCCGGCCTTTCGTGTGACGCGCCTATCGCGCATCCGAATGTGTCAATTATTGCGTCCTTTGTTATCCTTACAGTAGATTGCGGCAAATCACCGAATCTAACCGAATTAACGTATTTCGATATCTCTTCTGCTATTGTCATCTCAACCGATCTCGCTGATTATCGCGTCAGTCATCTCTGTTGTGGTGGAGGGGTTCCTTGACTTGAGGTCATACGTGACCCGCTTGTTGGCCTTTATTACCTTCATGGTTGCGGATTCCAACGACTTGGCTGCCTTAGCCTCTCCCACATGATGTAGCATCATCACGCCACTTAGTATTGATGCGGTAGGATTCGCCTCATTTTTCCCTGCATGCTTCGGGGCGCTGCCATGGACAGGCTCGAATATCGCAGCATCCCTGCCCATGTTTCCGCTAGGCGCAAGGCCCGGCCCTCCCACCAGCCCGGCGCACAGGTCGGATATTATGTCACCATACAGGTTGGGGCACACAAGAATGTCAAATTCCTCCGGCCGCATTACAAGGTGCGCACACACGTCATCCACTATCATCTCCCCATATTTTATGCTCCCGTGCCTCTTTGCGACCGATTCGCCGCACTTTATGAAAAGCCCGTCAGTGAACTTGAGTATGTTTGCCTTGTGGACTGCCGTTATCTTCTTCCTCTTATTATGCTTTGCATAGTCGAAAGCAAAGTCAAAGATTCTGGAGCTCCCCGATTTTGAGATTGTCTTGAACGCTATCGCGCTTCCATGGGCAACGGCCCTCCCAAGATTCTTCTTTGCGATTTTTGACAGCGAAGATGCCATCCTGGAACCCTCGGCAAACTCTATCCCGTTATATAGGTCCTCGCTGTTCTCCCTTATTACCACCAGGTTGACATCCTCATACCGGCTCGGTGCCCCTTTGATGCTGCGGGAAGGCCTCACGTTAGCAAAAAGTGAGAGCCTCTGCCGGAGCTCGACGTTTATGCTCCTGAATCCGGAACCGATTGGCGTCGTTAGGGGACCCTTCAGCGCAACCCGGTTTCTCCTTATCGAGTCAATGGTCTTGCTTGGAAGGAGGCTTCCAGTGTCTTTTTGCGCTGATAGGCCAGCGTACTGCCTGTCCCATGTTATCGAGATATCGTTCCTCTCCGCGACGGCCTCTATGCATCTCCTTGCGGCGTTGCTCACCTCCGGCCCTATGCCGTCCCCCTCTATGAAGGTTATCTTGTGATCCATCAAAACCATGCGACTATTATTTCCTTTTCTTAAGCGGGACGAACCTCAGGTTCAGTTCGCCAGTGTACTGCTCTATCGGCCTTATCAGCCTGTTGTTTGTGTACTGTTCTATCATGTGTGCAAGCCAACCTGATGACCTGCCGATCGCGAATATCGGTGACGAAAGCTCCAAGGGCATTCCTATGCTGTGGTACACTATCGCGGAGTAGAAGTCGACATTGGGGTATATGTTCTTCTGCTCCTGCATTATCTTCTCTAGCTGCTCGCCCATTTCCATCCATCTGGTGTTGCCTTTCTGCTTGCTGAGCCTGCCTGCCGTGGCCTTGAGTATCCTGGCCCTGGGGTCGTAGGTCCTGTATATCCTGTGGCCATACCCCATGATCTTGTCGTGGGCGGCAAGCCTCGCCAACACATACTTCTCTACGTTCTTCGGCGTAGAGATCCTCTTCAGCATGGTGATCACCTCCATGGCAGCACCGCCGTGGAGAGGACCCTTCAGCGTCGAGATCCCAGTTACGAATGCGGAGTGGACATCACTCAGCGTAGAGACCGTAACCCTCACGGAGAAGGTGGATGCGTTGAAACCGTGATCAGCATGCAGCACGAAATCCGTGTCTAGTATCTTTGCGGTTTCCTCATCAGGGGCGGCGCCGGTCAGCATGTAAATGAAGTTGGCCGCATGGCCTAGCTTTGGGTCAGGCCTTATTATCGGAAGGCCGTTCTTGATTCGGTGATGATAGGCTACTATCGTCGGCATCTTTGCAATGACGGAGAGACCTGTCTTTAGCTTGTCATCTATGGAAGAGATCCTGGCATCCGGGTCATCCGAGGAGAGCGCACTCACTGAGGTCCTCAGCGCCTCCATGGAGCTCATCTTGCTGGTGAAGGTCTTCATCATGCTTACTATGTGGTCAGGCAGGTTCCTCAGCCGAACCAGCCCGGCCGAAAAAGAGGCGAGCTCCTTGCTGTTGGGCAGCCTCCCTTTGATGAGCAAATAAGAGGCTTCCTCGAAAGTGCAGTTCTTGGCTACGTCCTCTATTGTGTAACCGCGATAGTACAGCCTACCCTTTAGGCCATCGATGTACGAGATTGACGTCTCCCCAGCGACTACCCCTTCAAGGCCGGCCTTGCCCTCAGGCGCCCTGCTTCTAGCCCTGTCCATAAACCCACCAACATCCCATCACACTTAATAGTATGACAAAGTTTAAATAGAAAAGGTGCCGAAGTACCATTGTGGAAACCACCTATGATGTTATAGTAGTTGGTGGCGGTGTCATTGGGAGCGCCCTGCTGTATACATTGTCTAATTTTACAGATGTAAAAAGCGTATTGCTTCTTGAGAAAGGCTGGATAGGTGCGGGTTCCTCAAGCAGCGACAGCAACAGCCAGACGCTCCACATAGGTGACATAGAGACCAATTACAGCACAGAGAAGATAATTGAAACCGGAACGGCTGCAAGACTGATATTGAAGTACGGAAAAACCCTGAAGGGGGAGGAAAAGGAAAGGACGATACAGCCTGTGCAGAAGATGGTGCTGGGCGTTGGGGACGAGGAGGTGGAGCTTATAGAGAAGCGGTATGACAGGCGGTTCATTGAGCTCTTCCCGCATATAAAGACGATGGGCAGGGCCGAAATAGGAAAGGTTGAGCCGATGGTTGTGAAGGGGAGGGCTGCAGATGAAAAGATAATCGCAGCTTACTCAAAGGACGGCCACATGGTGGACTTCGGTAGGCTGGCGAACTCCTTTATTGCGAACTCCTCGAAGGATGGGATAAAGGTATCGATAGGCGAGGAGGTGGTGTCGATAAAGAAGAGAGATTACGGCTATGTCGTGAAGACCAACAAGTCAGAGCACTGCGGAAGATTCGTGGTCTTCGCGGCAGGAGGTTACAGCCTCTACTTCGCCAAATCGCTAGGCTATGGGAAGGACCTTTCGCTCCTGTCTGTCGGGGGCAATTTCTACTATTCTAGGAAGGTGATAAGGGGCAAGGTCTATAGGGTGCAGAAGGGGAGCGTGCCGTTTGCAGCGGTGCACGCTGATGTTGACATCAACAGGAAGAACATAACCAGGTATGGGCCCACCGTTAATGTAGTCCCCTACCTGGAAAAGTCCGACTACGAATCAGCTTACAAGTACCTTAAGGCGATGGGGCTTGACAAGGAGACCGCCTCCAGTCTTATCAACATAACTGAGGACAAGGATATCCAGAGGATACTGGAGAGCAACTTGGTTTACTCCGTGCCTGAGCTTGGGAAATACTTCTTCCTCAAGGAGGAGGTAAACAAGATAGTACCAACCCTTAAGTATGGGGACCTCGAGTTCTTCAGCCAGGGTGGTGGGATACGGCCGCAGATCATAGACAAGAGGAAGAGGAAGCTTGTGCTTGGAGTGGTCGACTTAGGAGGGGAGGGCATTGAATTCTGCATGGCTCCGTCGCCTGGTGCAAGCGCTTGCCTGAAGGAGGGTCTGAGGTATGCCCTGAGCGCAACGAAATATCTGGACCTGGATTTCAACAAAGGGAGGTATTACAAGATGTTCTGTGACAACGAGAGGGAATATAGGATATTGACCAAGCCTAGCTACTAGGTATTGGTATTTATCTTTGAACATAGGCGCCTCGAGCAGGACTCGAACCTGCGACCTATCGGTTAACAGCCGATCGCTCTACCTGCTGAGCTATCGAGGCATGCCAATTAGCGTATCTCCTTTTCTATGATCCCTTTTATAGTCTTCGGGTCGGCCTGCTTTTTGGTCTCCTTTAGGACGAGACCTATGAGGAACTGGAGAGCCTCTCCCTTTCCTGACTTGAACTCGCTGACAGCCTTTCCGTTCTTACTTATTATCTCCCTCACTATTTTAAGCATATCTGATTCGCTCAGCGCGAACTTTTCCTTTGCCGCAAGCTTCTTCGGCGAGGTCCCGGTATCGACGTACTGCTTCATAAGCTCCTTGGCGTATCTCTCGGTCACTTCGCCCTTCTCTATCATCCTTATGAGCTCGACGAAGGTCTCGGGTTTCACCTTGGAATCCTCTATCCGCTCGGACCTCCAGTTCAGGCTCTTGAGCAGGTAGTTGACCAGCCAGCTCGCGATCGGTTCCGGCTTGTTCTCGAGCTTTAGGCATGCTTCATAGAAGTCGGCCATTGGCTTTCCTGTGTAGATTATCACGTTTGCGTAGTAGTCGCTTATCTTGTAGTCCTTCACCAGCCTGGCCGCCCTCTGCTCCGGCAGCTCCGGCATGTTGGCCTTCAATGAGTCTACGAACTTCCTTGTTAGGGTTATCATGGGCAGGTCAGGATCGAATATGTAGCCGTAGTCCTCCTCGTACTCCTTCTTCCTGAGCGCCGAAGTGGTCTTGACCTCTGCATTGAAGTGCCTCGTTTCCCTCTCCACCTTGGCGCCCATCCTGGTTATCCCGCTCTGCCTGACCACTTCGTAGCTGAGCGCCTTCTCAACGTTCTCGAATCCCGTTATGTTCTTTATCTCAACCCTTTCCCCTCCGTTTATGGAGATGTTGGCATCCACCCTCAGCGACATCTCCCTCTTCGGGTCGTAGACGCCGAGATACTCCAGCACTGAAGAGAGGTGCTCCATGAACTGTCTTACCTGCCTCGGGTTCTTGAAGTCAGGCTCTGTCACTATCTCAGCGAGCGGTACACCTGCCCTGTTGTAGTCTATCAGCACCTTGTTTGCGGAGGTTATCTCGCCGCTGTCGTGCACAAGCTTCGCCGGGTCCTCCTCTATGTGGACCCTCCTTATGCGTATCTTTGTCTCTCCGAGCTGCATGAAGCCACCAGACGCTAGCGGGATCTCGTATTGGGTTATCTGGTAGTTCTTCGACAGATCGGGATAGAAATACGCCTTCCTGGAAAAGAACATCTTCTCGTTTATCCTGCTGTTGAGTGCGAGCCCTATCATGGCTCCATGTTCTACCGCCTTTGCGTTCACCTTCGGCTTTGATCCCGGGAATCCAAGGCAGATGGGGCATGTGTTGCTGTTCGGCTCGGCATCTCCGGGCTCGCTCATGTCAGAGCAGAACATCTTGCTCTTGGTATTGAGCTGGACGTGCGCCTCTATGCCTATCATTACCTCTGGTTCCATCATCTCCCCTCCAGGCTTGATCCTATCTGTATCAGTTTTCCTTCAGCGAAGTGGTCCCCCATTATCTGGAGACCTATTGGCAGGCCGTCTGCCTTTCCCACCGGGACCGAGAGGCTCGGTATGCCTGCCATGTTTGATGCGATGGTGAGTATGTCCATGTTGTATGTCTGTATCGGGGTAAGCTTGTCTATCTCGGAGAACTTGGGCGGAAGTATCGGCATCGATGGCGCGATCAGCGCATCGAACTTCTTGAATTCTGACTTGAACTCCTTGATTATCTTGGCCCTTACCCTTAGGGCCTTGAGGTAATAGGCGTCCCTGTAGCCGGCCATCCTGGCGTATGTGCCCAGGAGTATCCTCCTCTTCGCCTCCTTTCCGAATCCCGCCGTCCTCACCTTTGAGAAGTAGGTCTCGAAGTCGCCGACTATCTCCTGCTGCATCCCGTACCTGAGCCCGCAGTATTTGGCCAGGTTGGTTGATGCTTCTGATATTGCTATGAGATAGTATGACGAGACTGCGTATTTCGTCAGCGGCAGCGATGTTTCCTCGACCTTTGCTCCTGCCACCTCCAGCTTCTGAACGGCTTTCATGAAACCAGATACGACCTTTTTGTCGGTCGTGTCTGATACATATTCCTTTGGTATGCCGAACCTCATTCCCTCGATTCCCTTTCCAACATAAGAAGTAAGATCATCTGTTTTCTCCTCGCTACTCGTGGAATCGAGCGGGTCGTAGCCAGACATGACTGAGAGGAGGAGTGCAGCGTCATATACCTCCTTTCCGATGACCCCTATCTTGTCCATGCTGTTGGCGTAGTCGATAAGGCCGTATCTGGAGACCCTCCCGTAGGTCGGAGTGATACCGACTGTTCCGGTGAATGCGGCTGGGGCAGTTATGCTGCCTCCGGTGGACTGGGCGATTGCAATGTGCGGGAAATCCGCGGCCGCTGTTATGCAGCCTGCCCCTCCGCTGCTCCCTCCGCACGCCCTTTCGGGGTCGTGGGGGTTCTTCGGGGCTCCGTAGGCGCAGTTCGTTGAAAAGGTACCGAAGCCGAACTCGTCGAGGGCGGTCTTTCCTATTATTATGCCACCCTCCTTCCTTGCGTTGGCCACGCATGTAGCATCGAATGGGGGAACGTATCCTTCCAGTATCTTCGAACCTGCTGTCGTCTGGATTCCGTCTGTGCATATGCTGTCCTTTACTGATATCGGAATGCCGGCCAACTTCCCTTTAGACTTCTTAAGGTCAGGCTTCTTGTTTATCGTGATGAATGGTCTGTACTTTGACTGTACCTTCTCGCATCTCTCCAAAACCTCTGAAACGAACTCCTCCAGCTTTACATCTCCGTTCTTTATGGCCTCGATGTGCTTCCTTATGCTCGTTTCCATTAAAACACTAGACTATCTTTGGCCCTGTGAAGTACTTCTTGTCTACAGACTTGGCGTTGCCCAGGGGGTTCCATTTGGTGCGCCTGACCTCATCCTCCCTGAGCCTGTCCTTTATCTCAATCGGGTGGAATGCGGGCTCGTCCTTCGCATCTATGCTGTCAAGCACCTTGAAGGCCTCCAGCACGTCTGACAGCTCCCTCGCGTAGCTCTCCTTCTCCTGTTCCGTCAGGTTGAGCTTCGCCAGCATGCAGATGTGCTCCATGGTGGCCCTGTCTATCTTTCCGCTCTTGCCCAGAATAACACCTAGAATATGACCTATGAGTATCTGCTTTCTTCCTTTTTATTCTTTTTGTGTCGGCAGCTATAAATATTAGGCAAAATAGAGCCTTTTTGATGACATTTACAAGGCAGACGCCTGCGCTTCCTGAGATTCGAAGCAGGCTGGGGCGTTGCGAAGCAGGAATTGTTCTTGCGTTTTCGGAGAGAGCGGAGCACCCTAGCAACAGCAGGATGTATCTGAGGGGAGAGCTGGGTGGCATAGAAATGCTAACTTCCGGACAGAGCTTCTCTGAATCCTATATGACTGACCGTGAAGTGCTGGATAGGATATATGGGCGTTTTAGGGACAACAGGCAGCACCCCTTTTTCCCGCACGTGGCAAATCAACGACTAGCCTATTTGAGGGAGGCGACCAAGGATCCAGTGCCGAGAGGCGCCAACAAAAATGCGGAGATAAGAAGGGCTTACTTTAAGGCCCTGAAGCTCCTATGCAGGGAGGGCGATGACGGCCAGTATGGAGAGTCCGCGACTGCTGATCTTGACTGCCTAGAGAGGCTCTCTTTCAGGGTGCATTATGGTGATGTTGTTGCAGAGAGGAAATTGCAGGACAATCCAGATCTGTTCAGGCCCTTGATCTTGGCAGATGATTGGCAGGGGGTAAAATCGGCACTTAGGGATACTAACGTTGAGGCGGCTGTCATAGATAGGGTCAGCAAGAAATGCTTGATGTACGGTGTGCCGGATAATGTTTCAAGGGTTATCGTGGATTTCTATGCAGATACTGTGATACCGGTCACAGTGGCTGTTGAGGTTGAGTACCTGAAGAGGCGGAAACTGGATAAGACGGCCTAGCCGCGCAACTATTTATAGTTTAGAAACCGATTGTTTTTGTGTCCCTAAAGAGCCACATTGTTGTCGCGTCTTCAAAATTGGGTTTGGAGGAGCTGCTGGACAAGATACCAGAAAAGCTATGCGTTCAGCTTTTCTCTGAGGAAAAAATTGCTTGCAAGGAGCAGCTGGAATTTGGATACCTGAATGCACTGAAGCTGCACGAGCGCGGCGAGTCTAGGTCCAAGAGCTTATCTATGGAGTTATTGCTCTGCGCCGCCATGACCTCTCAAATAGGGGATGCGATCAAGATTTTGGGCGCCAAGTCGAACAGGGGATTTGTAGTATTTGCCGAGAACAAAAGGGCCTATGGCTCGATTTCAAAATATCTTTACAGGGTATCTGATTTTACCTTAGAAAAAAAAGAAAAAGAGAGGCGTGTGAGACGCCTTGGGATAGCAAGCGGTAAGGTGGAGGATCTCATTCAGGAGATCGCACTCCACGCGATGGACCGCTGATCATTCTATCTTCACATCTGTGGGTGCCGCCTTCGGGCTGACCTTCTTTATCTCTATGGTCAGGATTCCGTCCTCGTATCTTGCCTTCGCGCTGTCGCTCTTTACCTCCTCAGGGAATGGCAGCTCCCTGTAGTAGCCCATCGAACTCCTCTCCCTTGAGTAGTAGTTCTTGCCCTTGAGCTCCTTCTCCTCGTTGCGCTCTGCGCTTATGGACATGGCGTCCTTCGTGACCTTCAGCTTTATGTTCTTCTTGTCGACCCCTGGCATATCAGCCTTTACTGTGAAGCTGTCCACGTTGTCGACCAGGTCAACTGTCGGGCTTCTTACCGCCTTCATGAGGTTGGAAACAGTTGGAAACCCGCCCCCGAACGCGAACCGCATTGGCCAGTCCATGTCAAAGTCCATCCACCTCTCAGTCGGGGAGAGGTATCTCCTTTTCTTTTCGTCCTTGTTTTCTTCCATTTCTATCACCTATGTCAATTATTTATTGACATTTCAATGTTTATTATTAAGAAACGATAAATATTTAAACATATTGCAACATAACATATACCATGGAAAGACTAGTCATCCGCTTTCTCGAGAGGCCTGATTCGAACGACCCAGAGCAGATAATAAAGTGGTTCTGCGAGGTGTTCGGGCTGGCTGGTGAAGGGGAGAAGAACCCGATCGAGGAGCAGATACTGAAGAACTTCGTGCAGGCTGCGCAGCATGACTCAGGGCTTTCAAGCTCAGAGCTCAAGCTGGAGACCGACCTGGCGAGGAGCACTGTAATATACCACCTCAATAGGTTCATAGATGCAGGCCTGCTGGTCAAGAGAGGAAGGAAGTACTTCCTCAGGGCCTCTGAGATGCAGAAGGCGATAGAGGAGATAGAGTACGATGTCAGCAGGGAGATGCAGCGCATGATGGACACGGCGAAGGAGTTTGACATGATGCTGCATGGTGCAGCGTCGGCAAAGAAGGTGAGGATAGACGACTCAGAGGCAGTGGAGGTGAAGGTCGAATGACCCATGACGAGGAGATAAAGATCGAGACCGATGCGGCTGGGGAGGAGGCCAAGGAGGATAAGACGGTCCCGCAGAATGGGAAGGAGCCTGAACCCCCGAAGGCGGCACAGGCGAAGGAGCCCGAGGAGGACATGAGGGAGAAGTTCCTCAGGCTTGCTGCTGAGTTCGACAACTACAAGAAGAGGACGAGGAAGCAGGTGGATGATGCTGGAGCAATGGGCAAGGCCAACCTGATAAGGGAGATCCTTCCAGTGATAGATGAGTTCCAGCTCGCCATGCTCGCAATCCAGAGGTCGCAGGACAAGGAGCTGGTGAAGGGAGTGGAGATGCTCTACTCCAACCTCATGGATACCCTGAAGAGGAGCGGACTCTCCGAGATAAAGGCAGAGGGGAGGTTCGATCCATTCAGGCATGAGATAATGATGGTCAAGGAAAGCCCTGAGAAGGAGGACACCATACTTGAGGTTGTCAAGAAGGGCTACGAGTTTAACGGGATGATGATAAGGCCGGCCGCCGTGATAGTGGCCAAGCCGAAGAATGATGACAAGAAATGATATTTGGTGATGTAAATGAAGATAATTGGAATTGACCTGGGAACATCCAACTCAGCGGCAGCAGTTCTGGAAGGTGGAAGGCCTGTTATAATTCCTAGCAGTGAGGGGATCTCGCTCTACGGCAAGGCCTTCCCGAGCTATGTGGCGTTCACAAAGGATGGGCAGAGGCTGGTCGGGGAGGCGGCAAGGAGGCAGGCGGTGGCCAACCCCGAAGGGACGGCTTCTGCGTTCAAGAGGAAGATGGGCACTGACTATGTATACAATATATTCGGCAAAAGCTACAAGCCGCAGGAGCTTTCCGCGATACTGCTGCAGAAGATAAAGGCTGACGCAGAGGCATTCCTAGGGGAACCTGTGACAAAGGCGGTGATAACAGTGCCCGCCTACTTCAACGACAACCAGAGACAGGCGACCAAAGATGCAGGAGAGATAGCCGGCCTTGAGGTGGTAAGGCTTGTCAATGAGCCCACCGCCGCGAGCCTGGCCTACGGCCTTGACAAGGGGGGCAAGGACATGAGGATCATGGTCTACGACCTTGGCGGAGGGACCCTTGACGTTACCATAATGGAGTTCGGTAAGGGAGTCTTCGAGGTAAAGTCCACAAGCGGGGACACCCAGCTCGGCGGAACAGACATGGACAATTCAGTGGTTGACTTCCTTGCCGGCGAGTTCAAGAACCAGAGCGGAATCGACGTGAAGGGAAACCTGCAGGCGATGCAGAGGCTCAGGGAGGCGGGAGAGAAGGCAAAGATAGAGCTGTCATCGACCCTTACCACTGAGATAAACCTGCCGTTCTTCGCCCAGGACAAGGACGGCAAGCCGGTCAACTTCACCTATTCATTCACAAGGGCGAAGCTGGAGAGCCTGGTCGTCCCGATCATAGAGAGATCCACAAAGCCGGTCATGCAGGCTCTGAAGGACGCGAAGATTGAGCCAAGCGGGCTGGACAAAATAATACTTGTCGGAGGACCCACCAGAATGCCCATAGTACAGAGGTATGTCGAGCAGCTCCTTGGCAAGAAGATTGAAAGGGGGGTCGACCCGATGGAAGCCGTGGCGCTCGGTGCCGCGGTCCAGGCAGGGGTCCTCACCGGGGAGGTGAAGGACATAGTGCTCCTCGATGTAACCCCGCTGTCGCTGAGCATAGAGACGCTTGGGGGTGTTGCAACAAGGATAATAGATAGGAACACCACGATACCTGTCAAGAGGTCCCAGATATTCACCACAGCGGAGAACAACCAGGGCAGCGTCGACGTTCACGTTGTCCAGGGTGAGAGGGCAATGGCAAGGGACAACGTGGAGCTTGTTCGCTTCACACTCACTGGGATACCGCCCGCACCCAGGGGGATACCACAAATAGAGGTGACCTTCGACATAGACTCGAATGGCATACTCCATGTTACTGCCAAGGACAAGGGTACAGGCAAGGAGCAGTCGATGGACATAGTGGCCCCCCACAAGATGTCGAAGGACGAGATAGATAGGAAGATAAAGGAGTCCGAGGCGCATGAGGAGGAGGACAAGAAGGTACGGGACCAGGTGGAGACCAAGAACTCTGCCGAGTCGCTTGTCTATGCCACAGATAAGTCGCTCGACGAGTACAAGGACAAGATACCGGCTGACCTCAAGAAGAAGATCGAGGAGGCGAAGAAGGAGGTCGAGGCTGCGATAAAGAAGAACGACTTCGCTGCAATGAAGGAGAAGTCTGACGCGCTGGGGAAGGCGCTGCAGGAGATAGGCCAGGGCATGTACGGAGGGCAGGGGGGCCAGCAGGGTGCAGGGCAGCAGCCGCCACCGCCGGGCTCTGGAGGCTCGAACCCATATGAGGGGACCCAGGCGCCAGGGCCGGAATAAGGGAAGGATAGATGTCAGGGGACTATTACAAGATACTAGGAGTGGGCAAGAACGCCACGCAGGACGAGATAAAGTCAGCTTATAGAAGCCTCGCCCTTAAGTACCATCCGGACCGCAACAAGGACAAGGGTGCAGAGGATCACTTTAAGCAGGTTAATGAGGCATATGCGGTTCTTAGCGACCCGGAGAAGAGGAGGCAATACGACACCTTCGGCCAGGCGGGCTTCAACCAGAGGTTCAGCCAGGAGGACATCTTCAGGAACTTCAACTTCGATGACATATTCAGGGACTTTGGCTTCGGAGGGGGATTTGACTTCGGGGACATAGGGCCGTTCGGGGGCTATCAGGAGCCGGAGCAGACCGGAGTAAACTTGTACCTCTCCTTTGACGACCTCAATAGGGGCGTTGAAAGGGAGTTTGAGGTCCAGCACGTAAAGCGCTGCGACCACTGCGGTGGAACAGGTGGCGAGCCTGGATCGAAACAGGTGAAGTGTAGCACCTGTGATGGGAGAGGCCAAAGGAGAGTACAGAGGAACATGGGATTCGCAAGCTTCTCTATGATATCACCCTGCGACAAATGCAGAGGAAGAGGGAAGATATATGACAAGGCATGCAAGGAGTGCAGGGGGGAGGGAAGAGTGATTGTCAGGGAACGCTTCACGATAAAGGCAGGAAAGCCGGGAGGATCTGACAAGAAAGAGGACACGAGGAGGAAATTTGGGGTATTCTAGGCGCATCTGTCAGAATAGATACGGTATTATCATGGCTGTCGATCTTGAATATTCCTCGTATTTCGCACCAAACTTCTGCCTGAGCGCGTTCTCTTCCACATGAATGCGGTAGACGTAGGCGAGGCACAGCAGCACTACTATGGTTGCGCCAATGATCCATGACTGGGAGGCTATGCCGAACCCAAGGAATATCAGGAGCCCGCCGAAATATCCTGGATGCCGCACAAACCGGTATGGACCCTTCCTTACGAGTTTGTGGTCTCTGGCGATTACCACCACGTAGGTGAAGAATTTGCCGAGCGTGTAGGTGGACCAGAGCCTGACCAGCTCCCCGATGCATATCAGAGAGACCGCCAGGTAGGCGCCCCATAAGGGCAGCTGGACGATCCCAAGGTGTATTCCAAACGCCTTGGCCAGGACGATTGCTGCCACAACAGAGTCCTCGCAGAGATACACTGCAATAAACGACAGCTTGTCCTTGGCGACAAACGCCTTGAGGAGGGACAGGGCGTTCATGCGCTCGATCTCCTTCCTGTACTTCATGGGTATGAGCGTCATCTGGTTGAGTATCTGAGCCCCTTCAGCCAGGGCGAAGAATATGCTTGCAAAAAGCAGCCAGTTCGGTATATTGGTTACCAGTTCTATGGAATCAGCCCAACCTTATGGTAAGAAAAAGCCTAAAAGTTGCGTTAGATTCACTTCAGCCTTATGGAGTCTAGGTTCATTGGTGCCCGCGCATCGCAATGTAGTACCCTCCCGAGGCTTCTCGCGAGGTCTTCGCACTTGTGCTCTTCCCCGTGCATGGTGAATATCGTCTTCGGCCTTGGCCTCAGGTTCTCTACGAAGCTCATCAGCTGCCTCCTGTCGCTGTGTCCGGAGAAGCCCTCTATGGTCTTTATCTCCATGTTGACCTTTATCGGCGCAAGCTTGCCCTCCTCATTAGGGAGCACCACCTCCTTTGACCCCGCCTGCAATCTCCTGCCCATTGAGTTGGAGCTGTTGAAACCGACGAAGAGCAGCATGTTCTTCGGGTCATCGGCCAGCCTCTTGAAGTACTCCACGCTTGCCCCTCCGTTCATCATTCCACCGCTCGCCAGTATTATCGATGGCCCCTTCTCGAATATCTGTTCCCTCTCTCCCTTGATTATCTCGAAGATCTCGCTCTCGAACGGGCTCCTGTTGTTCAGTATTCTGTTCCTCAGGCTCTCCTTCAGGTATTCCGGGTATGCGGTGTGCATGGCGCTAGCCTCGAGTATCATGCCATCGAGGTATACCGGAGCCTCCATCTTGAACTCCGGCTTCTTTGTCATGTAGTTTTCCAGCACGAGCTGCATCTCCTGGGCCCTTCCCACAGCGAACAGTGGCACAAGCACCTTGCCTCCCCTGTCGATTGTCTGCTTCATCGCCTGCATCAGCTCCCTCTCGGCCTCATCCCTGCTTCTCGTCATGTCATTGTGGGCGCCGTAGGTGCTCTCTATGAAGAGTGCGTCTATCCTCGGATATCTTGTCGATGTGGGATCGTAGAGTCGAGTGAACCCGTACTTCATGTCCCCGGTGTGCACTATGTTGTACATGCCCTCCCCGATGTGGAGATGCACTGTAGCGCTGCCGAGTATGTGGCCGGCGTTGTGGTAGGTCAGCTTCAGCTCGTCTGTTATGTTCGTGACCTCGCCGTAATCTCTCGTTATGGTGTGTATCAGCATCTTCCTTATGTCCTTCTCGTCATAGAGCGGGGTACCGCCGACCCTCTGGCTGAGCTTGACATAGTCGCTGAGCAGCAGGGCCATCATGTCTCTAGTGGGTGGCGTGCAGTATACAGGGCCCTCGTAGCCGTATTTGAACAGGTATGGCACGAAGCCCGTGTGGTCCATGTGGGCATGCGTCAGCACCACGGCATCCAGCTCGTTTATCGAGAGGTTCGCGCTGTCCAGGTAAGGGAATGCCTTGTTGACGTCCTTGTTGCCATTGTTGGCGTCAGCGCCCCTTATCGCAGGTTCTGGGCTCAGTCCGCAGTCGATGAGTATCTTAGAATGCGGGGTCTCCATGAGTAGGCTGCTCCTGCCCACCTCCCTGTAGCCGCCAAGGGCGGTTACCTTGAGCCACTCGCTCTTCCCGTTGTTCTTGTTTATTGACTTCCCCAAGCTTGACATGAACTTCTTCCTGAAGTCTGCCTCGTTGAACATCAGCTGTCTCACCCTAGCAAGGGTGTCGCTGGCCATTGTGGGGGTCCTAAGCACCTTTGGTGTCCAGCTCGTCTCCATCGCTATGCTCTTCAGGTTGGAGCCATGCTTCCCTATGACCAGGCCTGGCTTTAGGGCCTCTATGTATACCTCTGAGAATTCCGGAACGAACTTTATGTTGTGGATTGTTGCCTCCTTCGGTATTATCCGCTCTATCGCTGCCTTGGCCTTCTCAGGCTCCATCAACGACTCCTGGGAGCTCCGGATTATGAGCTTCTTCTTTATCGAAGATGCTATGTTCCTTATCATCGAGTCGTCCCTGTACATCTCCTTCGAGTTGCTCAGGTAGACTACTATGTCAGGGCCCTCGAACTCTGCCTTTATGTAGCCCGCCTCGGGGGGCAGCATCTCCTTTATCCTTTCAAAAAGTTCCTTCGGTGTAAGAGGCGCTCTATCTTTTGCCTCGAAATCTCTCTCTTCCAAAAAATCACATGATCCGTAATGTCGTTCTTAGTGCAATGGCTTACTTCTGCGGGCCCAGAGCCTTCTCCAGGTCCTTCCCTGAGTACTCGGTGTAGCCAGACTTTGTTATCGTCGTTATTATCATCCCACCACCCGTCGCAGAATTCCTCTTCATCGCCACGGACAGCGCCTTGGCGACCATCTTTATGCCCTCTTTGGTGGTTGTGCCCTTCTTGTACGTCTCCTCGAGGTACCCTATCGCCGGCTCAGTGCCGCTTCCTGTAGCAGTGTAGGTCAGCTCGTCTGTGTAGCCGCCCGCCGGGTCAAGGCTGTAGAGCTGAGGATCGCTCCCATCAACCCCTCCGACGAGAAGTTGGACGTAGAACGGCACCATCTTGTTCTGCTGAAGTATGATTGAAAGCAGCGATGTCGCTGACTTCGGAGCCATAGGCCTGTTCTCGCTCATCTTGTAGATCTCATTCTGGGCCTTGAGTATCCTTATTATCTCCTGAGCATCGCCAACCATTCCCGCAATCGTCATGACGAGGTTGTTGTCGATCTTGTAGACCTTCCTCATCTCGGAGTTGCTTATGAAGGTGCCCATAGTGGCCCTCATGTCTGCCCCCATAACCACGCCGTCGCTGCAGACCACACCTACCGTAGTGGTACCCTTGAGATATTTTGAGTAATCCGAATTCTCCATAACTGCGCCTCTAATTGTTTTAACAGAATTATACAAACGAAGCCCCGCCATCACAAAGCTTCTTCAAACCGGTCAGTTTGAAAACAAAAAATGTCAATAATAATCAGCAACAATACATATATAATGCTTTGCGGAGAGGGCGCGCTATATCAGCGCGCTCCCGTTGCCGATGAACATGTGCCTTGGGTGATTGAGCTCCGCGTAAGCGAACGTCCGGTACACCTTGGTAATCCTGACGTCGTATGCATTGCCTATGCGCGTCTTGGCGTTCTTGACAAAGACGACCATCTGGCCAACCTTGCCGATTCCTTCGCCGCGTGCACCCTTTGCGTCTACCTTCACGTTGTAGACCGAACCTTCCTCTACCTCTGCTGGTCTATATTCTCCCATCCTTCCACCCAAATATAATGTGTGAAAACTTCCCAAACCCGTAGTTATAGCGGCATGAACATTAATAAAGGTGTTGTACAGATTGCGGTTATTTTGCTTCTACTTTTTGGCTTTTGCCCAATTGTAGTGGGGTTTACCTTCGGATTACCACTTGGGCGGTCGAACAGCCGTTTTTTGAGCGGCCCACCAGATACCTGCTATTTTTGGGCAGGTGTGGTATTCTCGCCTCCAGAGAAAGGGCATGATTTATGTTTCCTTCCGCCCTGGCGAGGCGTGCTGCGTTCAGCATTAGCGCTCTGGTGGATCCCCGCACTGCAAACTCCCAGTTCTTTTTGAAGCTGAGTTTTCGGTGGCCGGTGAGAACCGCATATGCTTCATTAAACTGCAGCATTGTTGCTTTGCCCGTTCGCCCAAATTCAGACATTATGCGGCATGCCGCCTCTATGTCCATGGGTTGATCGGCTTGCTTTATCTTTTGCGCCACATTATCGCCACTAAGCCTCAGCTTGCCTTGATATATTAAACTTGTCTTCAGGTATTTTGCGGGCCTTTCCTGAGGCTAGGTTGATTTGAAAAAAGAAAGGATGCCCGTAAGGGCATCAAGAATCAGAGGTTTACGTCGATGTTTAGCTGCTCCTTGAGCTCGCGGTACCTGTTCCTTATCGTGACCTCTGTCACTCCGGCCACGTCAGCGACCTCCTTTTGGGTCCTCCTCTCTCCTGCGAGGGCTCCTGCAATGTAGACTGCAGCTGCGCTGACTCCTGTTGGGCTCCTTCCTGAGATGAGACCCTTCTTCATCGCGTTCTTGAGCAGCTGCACCGCCTTCTCCTGCGCGTCGCCGCTAAGCTTTAGCGCGTTGACGTATCTCGGCACGTAGCTTATCGGATCCGTGAGCGGTATCTTGAGATCGAGCTCGTGTGATATGACACGGTACGCCCTCCCTATTTCCTTCTTCGGAAGCCCTGATATGCTTGCTATCTCATCGAGCGTCCTCGGCATTCCGGCCTGCCTGCAGGATGCGTATATTACCGCCTGCACGACGGTCTCGATCGGCCTTCCCCTTATCAGGTTGTTCTGCACGCACTTCCTGTAGAGCAGCGCAGCACTCTCCCTTATGTTCTCAGGTAGTCCGAGGTAGCTTGAAACCCTGTTCAGCTCCGGGAGAGCTATCAGGTAGTTCCTCTCGCTTGAGCTTGCTATGCTAGCCCTCTTGTGCCACTTCCTCATCCTGTACAGCTGGGCCTGCCTCTTGCTTGGTATCCTGACTCCCCTTATGTCCTTGTTGTAAAGGTCAATCTCGGTGACAAGTCCCTTGTTGGGCTTGGTGTACCTTATGGGTGCGCCTGTCCTTGCCCTGGAGTTCCTCTGGTCAGCATCGAATGCCCTCCACTCCGGCCCGGAGTAGGTGGCGTTCTCTTCTATCACAAGTCCGCAGTTGTTGCAGACCAGCTCTCCCCTCTCGCTGTCGAAGACTATGTCTGTGCTGCCGCAGCTGGGGCACTTCCTGACCCTGCCTGCCAGGGCACTGGGATCAGGACCCATGGGTGCCTCCGGACTTGAGGGCGTCTCCCTGGTCGGGACAGCGTTCTCGACGCTTATCCTATTATTGTTGTCGAGCACGAGCTTCTTCTTTGCCATCGGCTTTGCCGAACTCTTTTGGGTCTTTTTGGTTGCCATTCTCTCACTCTTTTTGTAAACACAACAGGGCCGAAACCCCAGATAGGTTTTTAAAGTTTGCTAAAATCAGGCAGTAGTATTGTGTGGGGAAAAGATATATAAAGCTTTCGGTTTAGTTTGGGGTGGATGCGACGACAGGCCAATGACCAGGAGCAGGGGAAAAGTTGGAGCATAAGGCTTGTAGAGACTGCACTATACCTTTGGTACGGGGGTCAATCGGTGCCTTCCCGCTCCCTACGCCTTAGCTCTGCGAGCCAGTCCTTTTGGATTATGTCTGCCACGTCAATTAGCTTTATCGGGTCTTTCAGGGCCCTTGACATATTCCTAAACGCAGCTGCGATTTCAACAGCGTCCTCGAAGTTCTCCCAGCTAGAATGCGAAAGTGGGTGGCCCAACGTCTTGTTTATGGCAGAGAGAATCCTTGTCGCTTCCTTGCCTTCTGTAGTCTCCTCCATAACCTGCCTTCTGGTGACCCCCTCCATGACCTCTGCTATATGGGAGGCCAAGCGGACCCTCTGGTTCACGTCATCGAACAGCGTTATTGCGTTCATGAAGACATAAACAGTTTCCTTTTCCTTTTCATCGCCGCTCCGTATGACCGGGGTTGCGACCTTCCTGATGCTGTTTAGTATTTCAGAGCTGGAGTCGTATGATGTGACATGTTTATGCTCTGCTGCACTCATTGCCATCCGCATCAGCGGCACGCTCTCGCCAAATATGCCGTTAAGCTCCTTTAGCCTTATCAGCACAAGACCAGTATATTCCTTGTACCTTACTGCAAATTCCCTTATCTCCCTGTCCAAAGGGCGCTCGGTAGTTGTCGGCATATTATCACTTCTGCTCTCTTTTCCCAAATATTTATAATTAGTGGCGGCGGGCCGTAGCCCTCCTTCTGTTTTAGGCAGCATTAGTCTGAGCGGCCATTCTGGCCTTGCATGCTCACCGCGCACCCATCGGCCGTTTCATCCGTCTCATGCGCTCGTATTGTCATCGCCTTGTGCATGTTCCGGTACCGTTTCTGCTCCGAATAAGGCCTTAAGCCCCGGCGCGCTCTGCATGGGAGGAGCTTCCTCCTTTCGGTAGGCTGCCCGCCCGCCGCAATATTGTTTTGGGTGCAGGGATATAATAGGCTATCCCAGGCTGTAGAAAGGTTATATATTTGAATTTGGTGAGAGATTGATAGGGGGAGAATGAGTTACAGGGCGCATCGGATTGATGGAAATGCCAGACGCCGGCCTGTTGGAGAAGGCGTTAGGTCTGCTTGGCCGGCTAGGTCGGAGCATGAGGTCCCTGAATTTGCAGCGCTTGAACGCCTAGCAAGGAGGAAATCGGTAAAGTGGAGTGGGGGCAGAAAGGAATTATATGGTGCGCTGAGGCTTAGCGATGAAGAGAAGATTGAAGTCGAAGCGAAGGTCATCAGATATCTTACCCACAATAGACTGCCTGACACACTGGTGCAGGAGGTGATCATGCACAAGCTTTTCTACAAAGGAGGGGACGGACGCACCAAGAGAGTTGGGATTGGGGGAGAAGGCCTTAGCAGGATAGCGGAAAGTCTTGGTTTGAGGGACAGGACGCCAAGATCCAATGGCCTGCCACGCGACAAGGCAAAGGTGAAACCGGTTCAGGAAGGGCACGTAAACGGGAAGACCATACACGGACCAAATGGCAGCTCCAAAGTTAACGGGACCACGAAAACGGGCGAGCTGGCCGATTACCAGAGAGAGATAGTTGCGGACGCGTTTTCGCTCAAGTGCAGCAGGGAGGAGGCGGCGAAGAGGGCCGGCGTAAATGGAGATCAGATTTTCAATCTTTGGAATGATCTTTCCATGATGGCGTCACCTCCTTCGAGACATGAGGAACAGAAGAACGGCAACAAAATCGCCACGATAAGGAGGTTTGCAGGGATGCGGCGCTGACCCTGTGCCTTTTGGTGCTATAATGCAAAACAAAAATAAGACAATAGGCAATGCTGTCCATCCATTGAATTTTCATTCCGGGGCTGTCCTGAAGGCCATGTTCAGGGGTGCAACGCGAGGCGCAAACAGCTACGATGGGGTGTGCGCAGGCGTCATGGGAGTCGTGGCTTCCCTTTCCAGAAATTGCGGCCAGGTGGGTTTCGTCTCTGCAATCATTGGGTCTGACGGCCCACAGCTCGTTGATAGGAACATGGCCATACTTGCTGATTATACTGACCGATTTAGGAATTCTACAAGCTACCCTGTGATATCAGCGGCTGACGTTTTCCACATGGAGCTCCTAGACCAGTATAGGTCGGTCCCCAATTCGGCGAATGGGTGGTTCGGGTTCTGGAGAAAGGTTCTCGGCAGCGGTGTGAGCGACCTTTTTATGACACCAAGGTGGACAGAATCTGCCGGTGCCATGGACGAGCATGAATTTGCCAGGGAGACCAAGATAAGGATACATTACAGGGAGAGCGACCCCGAGTTGGTTAGAATACTGGCCCGTCACAGAGGTATGGGTCTCTTCAAGAGGGGCCCAGGCGGAAAGGGATAGCATTTTTATTACCTGCATGAGAAGCTAGCCCATGGCGATCCCGAGCACCCTAGACACGCTTGGCGGAGAGATAATAGTAATAATCGCGATAGCGCTGCTTCTATATGTAGTCTATAAGATAGGGAAGAGCCTGCTCAAGATAATCCTGGGAATAATAATAAACAGCATCCTTGGAGTGGGGGTTGTCTGGCTTGTCGACCTAATTTTCAAGATGGGAATACCGCTCAAGATTTACACGCTGATTCCGCTGGCCCTTTTTGGACTGCCGGCTGCTGGAACCTTGATAATACTAAGGTTCTTTGGCGTTGTTATCTGATCGATCAGTCGCAGGCAAGCCTTATGTCAGAGAGCTCGACCGTCTTCCTCCTTGCATGCTTCGATAATTTGACTGCCTTCTGTGCGGTCCTGAAGGCCAGCTTGTTGAGGTATTTACGCATCTCCTCAGAAGCCTCCATGCTTATCCTCTGGGCTCCGGCCTCCTTGAGTATTTTCTTCACTGTCCCCTGTGAGATGTACATTTGATCGAAAGAAGAATGCATGGGCGCATTTTTAAATGCATTAGCTGGAGCCAAGTTAGCGGAAGAAAGGCTAGTTCCTTGAAGGATCTGGTTCACCTACGCCCAACCTTCCAGGCTTCTTTGTAACTGGACGTTCTCCCCAGTGAATCTCGGGTTCCTCCACTTTTGGTATTAGCACCCAGAGCATTGCCAGCCCGCCCATCTGGCTCCTCTCCAGGTTAGGGTTGTGGAAGAACATCGCTGAGAATTGCGAGTTTGTTCTCTCTTCTACTTGGACATGAACCGGACCCTTTGTTGCACTTTGCAGCCCCAGACTTATTCCAAACTCTGCCTCTTCCCGGACTCTCTCTATGCGAAGCATTGAACGCAGTTTGACTAGTTCTTTTTCGTCTTCTTGCTTTCGCCTGTCCTTTTCAACCAACACCCCCACCCTAGTATTGCCGTGCGTTCAGATATATATGCTTATCCTGCAGCTCCGTCTATCTGGAATTACTCGAGCTGGTTGAATACCTTCTGCGCGACCTCCTTTCCAAGGAGCTGTATCACCCTCTCCTTGTTCTTCGTTATCTCTGACGCCCTCTTGATCCCGTTGATGAAAAGCAATCTTGCCCTCGCCCTTCCGACCTGTTCCAACCTTACCAGATCCAGGAGCTCCTCCTTTATTCCATACCTCAGCCTTACTCTTGCTTTTATAATGTTCGCCTTTGGAATCCCTATTATTCCAGCCAGCTCTGATGCCGAGTATATTATCCAGTCCGCGTTCGTGAGCTTTGTGTAGAGGGCGCCCGGAGTAGACGAGTACTTCTTAACTATCTCGGGCTCCCTTAGCTCGTTGGTCCAGTCCTCGAGCATCATCGCGGTGCTGAACACCTTCACGGGGTCATAATCGGCATAGTTCATGTCGCTGTATGCATAGAATGGGACCTCGCTGCCCCCAGCGATGTAGGCGCTGTACCGCTCCTCTGCCTCCTTTGCTGCCCTTACATGAGGCCGCATCTCAAGGGTATTGCACAGCATCAGGAGTATGTCGAAAGTGTTCTCAACCTTTTTCATCGCGTCCAGCATGAGCCGCGCAGACATCGGGTCTATGTACAGCTCGCTGACTCTCTCCCCGAGCCTTGTCGCCTTGTAGATATCCCCGATCTGCTCCACGAACTCCCACCGCTCCAGATCGTCCAATATCTTGCCTATGATCATGGACATGTAGGCCTTGTTTCCGAACTGCTTGCCGTAGAGCGTGCCGTCCATGAAGCTCTCTATTGACTTTGCTGTGTTGAGGTACCTCTCAGCAACGAACGCAAGCAGGTGTGACCTCAACACAGGAGCTATACCCAATGATGAGTTTATCGGCTCTGGTTCGGCGGTTATGTACTTCCTCTTCAGATCTGGTATGCTATACTTGGTGCTTGAAGGCAGCATCGCCCTGCCTTCTGTGTCGTACTTGGGCCTGCCCGCCCTGCCGAATAGCTGGAGAACCTCGTTGATGCCTATCTGCTCGCTGTAGTTGCCGTCGAACCTAGTTATGTCGCGCACCAGTACTGTGTGGGCTGGCATATTGATGCCCACGGAGTTATGAACGATGAAAGAGCCCACATAACTGGAATCTTCTTCGACTTCCAAATTATAAACGTACCCGCTATAATCCCCTTTTTTTATTGCTCTTACAGGCATATAATAAAAGTTTTTATCTATTTTACCGATGTTGTATGTTCTGTTTCCGTTAAACTTGATTTGTTTGTTAAGCACCTCTTCTGAAAATTTAATCAATTGTTTTCCAGATATTCTTACCCTGTAATAGGGTGCGTGATTAACTATACCTAGGCCGTACTTGTCTATTCCATCATTTTGGGGCTTTCGGAAGCTAAGCGATGGCATGTACCCCAACTTTACTAATGCTATAAACAGCTGCTTTGCAAGAGTCACAGAAACGGTAATGTATTCTGCAACATTGCCTGATCTTTTACTTGACCACAAACATCCATCCCCGAGCCACATTCCGCGCACGAGGCGCAAAAGACTCCCGTTTGGTAAAGACATCAGTTGCTTAGGGATGTGCTTATTGTAGGAATTCGTTCCGAAGAGTTCTCTTAATGTTCCTGCCAATTGTTTAGAACATCCGGTTATTGCCCGCCTGTGCCTTTCAAAATCTTTTACATTAGCGGGGATGGAAAGTCTAGAGAACCATTCAGTGATTTTGCTGGTTAGATATTCTTCCTTTGTGCTTATTGCAAATCTGACTATGCCATTTTTACCTGTGATCCCTTCTGCTATGAATAAACCAAGTATTTCCAATGTGTCATTATCGATTGCGAGTGAGTCGGTATTTATTCTTGCCCAGTGTTTCCCAAAAGTGCCGGTTTGGTTTATTCCAGGGCCCAGTTTATGCAACTTAATCGCAGCCTTATACGTGTTAGTTTTTATGCGTGGGAATAATACCATATCTCCTTTTTCAACATCTTCGGCTTTGATCCAGCCAGGTTTAGAGTAATCGTACCAATATTCGTGCGTACCGTCGGCATAATGATTGTTGTGCCTCTTTCTTTTAACTATTAAGACTTTATGTTCGGGGGTCATCTTCATGGGTAACTGGCCGTAAGTAGTTATTTCTATAATTTTACCTTTGTAACTTCTTTTTAATGGAGCTATGACATTTTTATGCCCCCCATTATGAGTCAATACCATGTCAGTCTGCTTTAGTGATTCTATTCTCTTTGGCTCAAAATTGCAGATTATTTCTTCTCCTTGCGGCAGACATAGTGTCGTAGTCGAGCAGATGACCTTGATCCTATTATCCTTGAATGCCTTTTCTATCATCCCGCGCTGCTGGTTCAGCAGGCCTGCATGGTGGAATGCAACGCCCTTCTCGACCAGCGAACCGAGCTTGACGCACTGCTCGGTTGGCCGATCCAGCACAGATGAGACCTGCTTTCCAAGCTGTACAAGGTCTACTTTCTCTGGCTCTGATAGCAAGCTGTTGACGTGCTTTGCCACTCTGGCTGCACCCAGCTCTGCGCTGCGCCTTGTGGAATAGAAGACTATAGCCTGCTTGCCCCTTGCAAGCGTATCCTCAATGACCCTTATCTCAGGAATTTCGCTCTCCCCCATTAGGCGTTGCTCTATCTCCTTCTTGCCATCGTGATAATGGAACACGCCGTCGTGTATTATCCCCTTGTCCAATTTGACCGGGCGGTAGTCGCTTTCCACAAGCTCAGCTCCCATCCACTCCGCGATCTCGCTTGCGTTTCCTATGGTGGCGCTGAGGGCGATCATCTGCGCCTCGCTGGACGCCCTGAGCTTAGTTATCAGCAGCTCAAGCGTCGGACCTCTTGAAACGTCGCCCATCATGTGGACTTCGTCAAACACGAAGCAACCAACCTCGCGTAGCCAGTCTATGCCGTGGCGCATCAGGCTGTCGAACTTCTCTGTAGAGAAGAACATCATCTGGAATCCGCTCAGCCACTTATCGCCCGAATCGAGGTCGCCTATTGATAGGACGCTCTTCACGTATGGGTAGGCCTCCCTGAACTCCGCGAACTTCTCCGATGCGAGCGCCCGCATGGGGGCTATGTAGACCGCCCTCCTCCCCTTTGATAGTATCGTGTTGGCGCAGGCCAATTCCGCCACTATGGTCTTCCCGCTTGCCGTTGGGCTCGAAACGACCATGTTCTTGCCTTTCAGCAGGCCTTTCTGTACTGCCATTGCCTGAGGAGGAGTCAGCTTGGATATGCCCCTGGCTTCGAGCGACTCGTAAATGGCTCTTGGCACCTCTGCCCTCAAGGAAGCGAGCTCCATGGTCATATTCTTTATTTTGGTGCTAAATTAGTTTGCCCGCCCTCTGCGCGAGACCTCACTAGAACCTATTTATTGATTGTGAGAGGATTATGAGCGTGCTTCCCATGCGGGTAAACGGTAGGGGCCAGATAGCCCTGGAGTTCATAGTGGTTTACTCTGTTGTTTTAATAGTCTTTATTCTCGTCTTCACTGTCATATCAGGGCAGAGGGCCTCCATACTCACAGCGCAGCAGGGCTCGATAGCGAGGATAGAGGCGCAGGAGATAGCGGGATATATAGATCATGCTGTAAGTGCTGGAAGCGGGTACACCACCACCCTTGCCCTGGCCCAGGGACCGGGAACCATACCTTACAACATATACATTTCTACCAGCGGTGTCGTAATAGTCAACACAACCTACGGCTCGCAACCTGTCAGCGCATATGCGTTCAGCGACGGTAGGAACATGAGTATAAACGGGAGCTTACAGTATGGCAGCGCAAACACCATAGGGGTTTACCTGGTGCCTTCGTATACCGGGGTGGTTAAGATATCCAACATAGGTGGCACTATATACATAGACAAGGCTCCGGTTTCGAATGCCGGCTTGCTAGGAAGCACCACACTATCTAACGCCCAGGAGGGTTACATTCCCATGTTTGGCGGTCACAGCTATATGGTGGCACCCGATTCCGGAACATTGGACTCGATGACGAACGGGATGAGCGTGTGCGCATGGATATATTATACCAGTACGGGGTCCTATTACATGATTGCCACCAAGAGCGATGGCAGCGCGGGCGCCCAGTTCGAACTGAGGATTACCCCAACCAACAGCCTTCAATTCCTGTCAGACATAGGCGGAGTTTACAGTGCTGCAACCAGCAGCTCGGCCTTGTCACCTAGCACATGGTACTACGTCTGCGGAGTCTATAATGGAGCCGATGTATATACCTATGTAAATGGGACAGCCTCCACCCCTGCGGCTGCTAGCGGCTTGATAAACATACAGTCGAACCCTTTGAGTATCGCTGAAAGAACCGGATCGGGCTCCTATTTATATAGTGGTTTGATAAGCAATGTCCAACTCTACAATGCCCCGCTTTCGGCCACCCAGATCTCTGGGCTTTATGGTGAAGGCATATTTGGTGCACCGACCCAGACCGCGAACCTGGTAGGGTGGTGGCCCCTCAATGGGAATTCGGATGACTATAGTGGCAATGCCAATAATGCGCAGGCCTTCAATGTCACTTACAGCACCCTAGCTAGCCTGACAGTCAGTCTCTATGCTAAGAACGGTACGAGGATAAAAAGTGTACCTGTAGGTACAGTGATAAGCAATGGGAACGTGAATGGAGGGAGGGGCGCTACTCGTGGCACTTCTTCAAATGGGGTATACACTACTCTGCTTGTTTATAACTCGATAAACCCGAATGCGACCATCTACGCTTACAACGGGAATCTGAGCAATACGGCAAATCTCATAGGATGGTGGCCGCTCACGTTCGGTGAGCAGGGAAGCGACGGGACGATATATGACCTCGGATATGGAGGGGACAACGCTGTTGGACCAATACAATGGGGCATTTTCCAACCCCCGGTCCGCTTCTCCGCTGCGACGTTCCCAGGGAACACTGCGCAGCAATCAGCCAGCAATGGAGTCATCACGGTCACTAATGCCGGCACTCTGACCAACATAACAAGGCTCAAAAACTTCACGCTAGTCACTTGGGTTAAGTACAATGGCGGTTCATCATCAAGCTGCTACGGTATATTCGGCAGCGGAGGTATAAGTGGAAGCGGGATACAGCTGAACAGCAAACCGGCCGGATCGACCTGTTACGCGGCCTATATAGGAAGTGCAAACGTCCCAGGCAATTACATAACCCCGCTAAGCAGCCTCAACTGGACCATGGTATCAATGACCTGGAGCGGATTGCTCAACAAGGTATATGTCTTCGAGAACAGCAGCGTCGCATTCTCCAACACTGTAACAGGCTCGTTGGGCATAACGCCGAACAGCGCGCAGTACTACATTGGGGCGCAGGGATCCTCAGGATCTGGTGCATTCAACGGGCTCATATCTAATGTCCAGCTTTACTCCAAGGTGCTGAGCTCCACGCAGATTGCGCAGCTCTACTCGCTAGGGCCGACAGGGTTACCTCTTGCAGGGACGGGCCTCTCAGGATGGTGGCCGCTAACAGGGAGCACCGTAGATTTCAGTGGGGGCAATAACGGAACCCTGAGTTACAACTCCATCTTCACTCTAACTAACTACACTTATCCGCTTGCCTCAAGCCCCGCGTATAAGATATCGACCTTCAGTGGTAGCAACGAGATAACCATAACAGGGAATTCTGCGATACGGTCGGCCAGCCCATTCAGCACAAGCTTCTGGTTCGTGACTTACAGTAATCCGGCCAGCTCGTTCGATTACTACTTGGTCGATGCCCAGACCAGCGGAGACGACACTTACAATGTCCAACTATGCGGTGCCGGCCAATGCGGAGGTGTCGGACCAGGCATAACGGGTTCAGTCGGAACAGGGGCTGGTTGGCTCTCCACAGGGGTAAGTTATAGCTTCAACTTTGTTCCAATGAGGCTCTACAACCTGGTCGAGACATTCTCAACGACAGGGTGGAGCATGTACCTGAACGGTGTGAATGTAAACAGCGGGACCTACAGTGGTACCCCGAAGATGGTCGGCAGCTCGGACAACATATGGTTGGGAGGTGCAAACTCAGCAGGTACTTACTTCCAGGGCCAGATGGAGGACTTCAGGATTTACAACACCGCGCTCACGCCCGCGCAGGTGATGCAGATATACCAGCAGGGCCCTGCGCCGCAGAGCTCTGTCACCTTATCGATGGGTTGAACCTATGGCACTAAAACTTCAGATATGGAGCCTTGACCTCATCTTTGCAGTGGTGATATTCAGCTTCACGATAACAGTGGTCGGGGTCACCTGGTTGCACATAAGCAACGGCCTGACGACATCATACAGCAACTCCCAGGGCATACTTTACATGCAGGCGAGCGCAATGTCAGACACCCTTCTTTCTGCGGGCTCACCTGCGGACTGGCAGGTGGCCGCGAATACGATAAACAGCGCCAGCTGGAACGGCTTGGTTCCCGGGATAGAGAAAGCGCCAGGTCAGCCGCAGATATCGCAGGCAAAGCTCTACACGCTGATGTCCATGGTCTCCTCCAACTATAGCGCCACCAGGTCACTCTTTGGGGTTGGAAGCGACTACTATATTGTCATAAGCGGCGCAGGGCCTGGGATATCGAACATAACGCTTGGAAAGAACCCGCTGATTTACAATGCGAGCACTATATTTGTCAACAAGAGGAGCGCAGTCCTCAACGGAAACCCGGTT
Organism: Microcaldota archaeon; assembly: GCA_028866775.1. Classification (GTDB taxonomy): domain Archaea; phylum Micrarchaeota; class Micrarchaeia; order Micrarchaeales; family Micrarchaeaceae; genus JAJYUY01. Next base: position 337,508 of record JAGWHK010000001.1, read on the forward strand.
GTCATACAGGTGGAGGTGTGGTCCAATAGCACTGCGACCGCAGGGTGAATGAATGAAGGGGTTCGTTTTCACTCTTGACGCCATCTTCTCCCTGGTATTTGCAGCATTCGCGATAGCGACGCTCGTTTATGTCAGCTACAGCGGATACACCCCTGCATCGATACAAACCCCACAGGTCAGCGCGATAAGCACTGCGCTCCTGTCGGCCTCTGTGTCACAGCTAGGGCAAAGCAGCCCGCTTTATGGGGCGGGAAGCGTTGGGACATGGCCGCAGTATGGGTCAGACAGCGGGTACAGCTTCGGGAACGCCTACGGGCCGGTGGGGCCATATCTGCTCTATTCATATGCCGCGTCCGGTAACATAATACCTGCGCCGGTTGTGGGCGCTGGCTACGTCGCCTTCGCCACCTCCAGCAAGATCTACGAGCTCAACGCCACCAATGGTGCATCTACGGTCAACTATCCCATATCTGACCCGAGCGTCATCACGGCTGCACCGCTCTTCTACAAGAGTTACTTATTGTACGCAAATTATTCCAGCGGCTCGGGAGGCAGTTACATTGTCGCTGTGAGCTCTGCCAATGGGCAGAGCAAGGTGTGGAACACACTGATATCAGGAGCCAAGCTCACCTCTCCACTGCAGTTTGAGAACGGTTACATAGTCTTCGGCGCCAACACTGCGGCTGGGGGGCAGGTTTACTTCCTGAATCCTTCGAACGGGACTGTGGCTGAGAATGACCTCACAGCAGCAGGAGGAAGCGGGGCCAACCTCGCATGGATTGCGCACCATAAAGGCTCCTTCTATGTGGGGGTAGGCCCGGGCAAGCCATTCAACGGGTTAATCCAGCGCAGCTTCGTCAACGCCTCAATCTATCCATCCAATGGCTTCGCCTCGTACGGGCCTTATCTGGTCAGATCCGGAGGTGCTCTTGCCATGTACGCGAATATCACTGCTGCATACAACAAAACGAAAGGGGTGATAAACCTGACTGGAGTGCCGTACTACCAGTATTCCATATCGACTGCCTTTGCACTGCCGAGCAGCACATTCAACACCGTACCATCGATAGGGAGCAATGTCACTTACCTGCTCTACAACGGAATAAACCTTGAGGCCTTTACTCTCGGCGGGCAGCTCTTCAACGTATCGCTCCCGAACCCGGCTTACTTCTACAACTACTCTGATATAGCACTAGCCTATGGGAATGCCTATGTGGCCAACGGCAACACGATCTACGTCTTCGGGCCTGCAACGCTTCCGCGCAATTCGACTCTCCTTGCTGCACTAGGGAGCATGTACCTGAGCGGCAGGGGAGGGCTGGCGGACTACGTGCTCTACAGCAGGTACGGAAACGGTAACATAGGGATATTTGTAAACAAAACCTACGGACCATCGCTTCACGTGGCCAACTTCAGCGGTGCAAATGGCTACATCACGATACCTGCGAGAACGAGGCTTAGCCCCCAGGCAGGGGCCACCGGGGCCATGAGCCTATGCGGGTGGTACAGGTTAAATAGCTTGTCGGGATACAATGGCCTTCTCTACAAAGGAACACTTGGTGCGGGCAATGCGGAGTTCGCCGTCGACCCGGCTGGACTATGGAGGGGATTCACCATATATGGGAGCTCGGGCAGCGTGGTTGCCACCTACAACTCGCCGACGCAGATGGATAGCAATGTGGTTGGGGTGTGGAACGCCTTCTGCTTCACCTACAACACCTCGGCATCCTATTATTACTTCAACAGTACTCCCCACCAGGCAACCCTGAACACAGGAGTATACGGGGTATCAGGGAGTGGGTCGATAGTTATTGGCGGGGGCCCATCAGGCCATTCGAGCGTCAGCGTTGCCGACCTGCAGCTCTACAATACATCAATCTCGCAGGCAAGGGTGTCGGGCCTTTACAATCAGGGCCCCTTTGCCGAGCCGACCAACTCGTCGGGGCTGGTCGGGTGGTGGCCTTTGCTCGGTGATGGCAATGATTATAGCGGCAACGGGTTCGTTGGCTTCCCCAGCAACATGGCTTACACCAGCGCCAACTACATTCCGCAGAGCCTCTCAAGGGCGGTATTGGTGGGCGGATCCGCCGAGCCGTTGCAGCTTAATAACAACGGTGTGAGCAACCTATACAATGTGAGTGTGGTGGTATGGAGTTAGGGAGCAGCAGCAAGGGCATCATGTTCACGCTCGTCACTGTGGTCATAGTAGTGCTCCTGCTGGGGGAGGTGCTGACATACCTGTACACCAACACGCAGTACAGCAATCTGGGAATACAGGCGACCCCATCGCTTGCGTCTACATCGTTATACAGCCAGGTGAAGATCGGCGCGCCGGCCTTCCTGCAGATAAGCCTCAGCAAGGCCATATACGCGCTGAACGCCTATGAGACAGGATATGGTTACCAGCAAATCAACAACGGAGCTTACGCACTGCAGTCGCTGATGACCAACGGAACATTGTACGGCACGAGCATGAGCTCATACATGGGAGGATACACTCTGCTTTCCTATTCGAACTCATTGGCGACGCAGGGTGTCGTAGAAGGATTGACAGTATCGCTCACAGGATCCAATGTGATCGTGTTCCAAAACACCTCAGGAAGCATAAGCGCGACCATGGACACGTCGCTGAACGTGAGCTCACCTTATGGAACGGTGTCCTATCCCATAACGGCCAATGCCAGCATTCCGCTCTCTGGTCTACCAGACTTATATGGAGGTTCGCTAGGCACCGGAGCCATGACCTACAGCAATAATGTGAGCAGGCTGGTCAACGCCAGCTACGCGGCCCTGCTCTCGACCGGAAGCATATACAACAGCGTCGCTTTCGCAGGAGGTTCCTCTGCAGAGAAACAGAGCCTATCACCATACATGTTTGTCTATGCGCCGCTCTTCGTGGACAGCTCCAACTCGCCGAGTTGCACCGATAACAGCATAGCGAGCGTGGCGAGCCCTTCCAACTACATTCTTGTGGCGGCGAACAGCCAGAACATAAACAGCAATTTCTGCGGCTTCGCTGGGATGATCAGCTACTATCTCAACCCGTTCGGCAGCGCCCCGACAAAGCCAGCGCTTATATACGGGTATAGTGCAGGCACTTACGTGAATATAACGCTGACCAACTCTCAGTCGAGCAGCGTTGCAACGAACTTCCAGCAGATGATCTATTTCAATCCGACCAACACGGCATACACCCCATATGAGGCCTCGGATCTGGGGAACATACGCTTCTACCAGGGCTCGAACCAGCTCTACAGCTGGTGCGAGAGCGGATGCAACACCATATCAAGCACCAACGCCGTCTTCTGGGTAAAGGTACCGAGCTTTTCGAACATAAAGGTGCCGGTAACTCTGACAAATTCTAACAGCGTCTCCGGTACGGGAAACAGCTTCCAACAGCAGATATTTTTCAATCCACAAAACACATTATACTTATCAAATGAGGCCAACGATCTTGGCAATATAAGATTCTACCAGGGAACCCAGGAGCTCTACTCGTGGTGCGAGAGCGGATGCAACACGATAAGCAGTACAAATGCGATCTTTTGGGTGCTGCTACCTAGCGGCATACCCGCCAGCAACAGCGTTATAGTAAACATGACATTCCTCTCAAGTAATGTTGAATATGACGGCATATACGCAGGGGAGGCGCCGCAGCTCTCGGGTACCTACGGTCAATATGACAATGGCAACAAGATATTCAACCTTTACCAGAACTTTTACGGAACAAGTGTGCCTGCTGGTTGGGGTGCTTATGGAGGTTCTACTGTTACTGTGAACAATGGCGTGAGCATTAGTGGAGGTGGCGCATGGGAAGGAGTAAAAACCACTTCTTCGGTCTTATCCGCCAATCAGGTAATGGAGACGCTGTTAAAATCTCCTGGGATTTATTCAGGGATAGATGCATACACGACCACAGGGGCAAATTCAAATCCGTTTGGATATGTTGCAGGCGAATTCCGGTATCAGGATTCACCATCACGATGGGGGTTGGAGTCGTCATCCCCAAGTTCGCTCCAGACTTACGGTGGAACCTCGGCAATCAATACCTGGTATGTTGTATCAGTACCGTATATCTCTGGCAATGTTCCACTATTGGTCAATTATACCCAGATTATAACCTCCACATTCGCAGTGACGCCAACTGCTGCCCCTCTGGCACTCATGATCTATCCTGCGGGGGCCGGTCCGGGCTTCTTCCAATGGACAAGAATAAGGGCATATCCACCAGGTGGAGTGATGCCTTCGCAGTCGTTCGGAAGCGTCCAGCCGCAGCAGACGGTGATTACAATGGCATTCGGACCTACATCAGGAGATTACGATGCCGTCTATGCTGGAGAAGCCCCACAATTGACCTGCACTAACCCAAGCAATACCATAACCGGATGCAGCGCAGGTCAGTATGCAAAGTTCGATAATGGGCCGAGCGTTTTCAGCTTGTATGACAATTTTACCGGCCCCAGTCTGAGGAGCGTCTGGAACCCTACCGGGAATGTGATAGCAAGTAATGGGCTCGCCATAACCACCACTTCAAGCTCACCAGCCTCATCTGGAATTGTGTCCGCCTCAACACTCCAATACCCATACATGTTCGAAGGCCTTGTCACTTACAGGTATGCGGGCGGGCCGGCGGCCCTGGGTGGTGTGGAGGAGTCTATCGGAAACACGATAGTTTCGGGTTCCCAGACCTACAATTCGGGGTATACGATCGGTATGGGCAGTTCAAATAATGAAAAGTATGGCATTGTGAATTTTGGAGGTACCGAGACCGTGACAACAATAACTACGACTACTCTGCCCACGATATTCGGTGTGGCATGGGTGAACACTGGTAACGTGGTGTTTGAATATGCGAGTACCGGTGGCAGCCAGTACCAAACGGTTTCGGTCTCGAATTCGCTGAATACGGTGGGGCCACTATATTCAGGGGTCGTAATGATTGGGGCGATCTCGGGTTTCGTTGCGGGCGTACAGTATGTCAGGGCAAGAGCTTATCCGCCTAACGATGTGATGCCCAGTTTCACATTCAACAGTGTCCAGACTGGCTCGGCCCTTACCATATCAAACATCATTGCCTACCTGAACACCGGGAATACCTACCTGCTTAGCGGCAACGCACTTTCATTGTATGACACCTCGCCCCTGCAAACTAATGTCTACAAGGGTGCCTACATCCCATCTGCATTCTCACCTTCATATCTCAACCTGATGAGCGGGATCCAGTACACCACCTCTCCCTACGGCGTCGCGCCGCTAGGGGTTGCGACCAGGCAAGTTACCAGCTTCTCTGGAGGCAACGTGATCGCTAGCTCGGTGAAGGTAAACACCCAGTCAGGTGGGTACAACACAGCCTCCTTCTGGATCCAGTGGCCCACGAGCCAGTCGAATCTCGTTCCGTTCAGCTTCAACTCATACTCGATTTATGTCACTGGCACAGGCATCGGTTTCAGCTCGGGCAGTGGCGACCTTTTGGGCACCCAGATATACGGCCTCAGCACATTCTCAACAACGCCATGGGTTCACGTAGTCGCGATCTTCAAGAATGGCGTGCCGGCCGCAGCTAGCGACATACTTTACATAAACGGCGTGAGGGAGAACCTCCAGGTCCTGCAGGGAACCCCGGCTACGGCAGGTGCTGGGAGCACGATATCGATAGGCGGATTCCCAAGCACCCCCAACTACAACACGTTCAGGGGATCGATAGCTGACCTGCAGGTCTACAATGCAGTGCTGACCCCATACCAGGTCTACAGCCTCTATGCGTCAGGGATAAACAGCGCGCCTGTCAACTACAGCTCTCTGGTTGGCTGGTGGCCGCTCAACGGCAACCTAAACGACTACAGCCAGTACCACAACAACGGCCTGTCGAACAACGGGATAGTATCCTACTCCAACCTGGCGGGTTACTATGGAAGCTCGCTTGACGGTGGCTCCTTCTACCACACGCCCGTGGCGGGAGTGCAGGGAATCTCTCAATGCTATGGGGTCGCCTCCTGCTACTGGGACACTTCGGGCAAGCTGTACACTCCCACTGTCCAAAGCTATGCCACATTGTCTGTCCAACTACCCAGCAGCGTGCTCGGCCTATCTAACGGCACCATTCCTGGCTCAGCATACTTCAACTGGCCTCAGAACAGCATATTCGTGGCAAGCGGGATATCAAGCGGCTCTGTAGACACGGTCTCGTTCTGGATGGACTGGATACCCAACGGCAACACGGTCTCACCATTATACTTCAGCGGGCTTGGGCTCTCTGGCTCCAGCGGCAGCGGATTCGGGCTGAACTCAGGAGGGACAACATGCGGGGTCTCGGCCAGCTCTGTATCGAACAGGTGGGTCAACATAGTTGCAGTGCTTAACAGCGGAGGTGGCGGCAGCCTCTATGTCAATGGAAGCCAGGTGCAGACGTGCTCGCTAAGCGGCTCCTTGGGCTCGACCGTTTACATAGGAGGACAGAACGGTGCCGTGAACCCATTCTCTGGCTCGATCTCTGACGTCCAGGTCTACAACAGCGCCCTGACAAGCACCCAGATTGGCCAGCTTTACCTCAACAACACTGTACCTGGTGTTACGCCGACAGCCTGGTGGCCGCTCAACTCGGGTTACAACGGATTCACGAACCAGACAGGGTTCATCACTGGCACCTACGCCGTTGAGTACCAGGGAAGCACACTCTGCAGAGAGGCCAACTCGCTTGGCTTGGGCAGCTCCTGCGGCATCATATTCCTGCCTTTCGGCCCCAAGTGATCCAGCTATACGCCTCCGGCTATGCCTGTGAACAGCGTTCCTATCGCAGTTTGCATTATGAAGAAGAGCGCGATGCCTATCAGTATGAATAAGGGAAGGTAACGTATGCCCTTGATGGCTGATCCTGATGATATGGCGGACATTATGAGCGACGCGAACCCTGTTATGATCAGTATCGCTGCTATTGAGAAGTACTGGTATTCCTGGGGTGTTATCTTTGGCGGGGTTGGCTTCAGGAACGTGAACCCTGTTGAGGGGAGCCCACCCGGGTTGGATGCGAGTATGCCCTTCCACACCGTGTCTGTTACGACTATCATCTGGCTTGTCAGCCCATACAGAACCGGAGATGCGATGAGTGCCGCGAACGCTATGAATATGCTGTACAGGAAGAGCTGGCCGGAGATCTCCTTCTGGGTGAGCTGCTGGCTCCTCATGTCCTTCGATAGCTGCTCCAGGAGGTCTGCCATGGCACCGCCATAGGTGAGCGATTCCAGTATCATTCGCACGGCATGGCTGAGCTGGAAGGACCTGTACTTGGACGCCAGATCCCTGAGCGCGTCCCCAAGGTTTTCTCCGCTGAACACCCTCCTGTTCATGTTCTTTACGTCGTCGCTGAAGAAGCCGAACTCGGGCCTGGCCGCCAGGAGCATGGCCCTGTCGAGCGATATCCCGCTCCTGAGGTTAGCCGAGGCTATCTGGAGGTAATCCGGGAAGAGCGTTTCCATCTTTGTCCTTCTCTTGTCTATCATGTACTCCAGGTACGAATAGAGAGCCACTATGAAGAGCGCCGCTGCGCCAAGCCCGCAGACGAAGTCGAGAAGCGGGCTCAGTTTCACTATGAAGTACACGGCGAATGGCACGACGGCCAGCATCGCCATTGAGCCGACAACGGCTATCCTGGCTATCACCTCGACGCTCATGTTGAGGCCGGCCATGTCGAGCTCGTGCGAGAGCGCTACTGCAACGCTCCTTGATATCAATCTCTCGAATCTTATCGCCATGGCCTCACATCGTGAATATCGGGCGCGAGCCCCTTATCATCTGCAGGAATACAACCTGCATGAACGCAAGCCCCACCACCACAACCTCCAGGATGGTCGCGTTGACCGAGAATATGGGTATGAACGTGGTCAGTATGGTGAGCACAGCTATTCCCATGCTTGGCAGTATGATGCCGAACAGCATGTAGAACATCGCAATCGCGTTGAGCCTCTGCCCGTACCTCCTGAGCTCTATCACCCTCTCCTGCTGCAGCTGGTCTATCACGCTCTGGAGCGCAGAGGTGACATCTGCGCCTACCCTTATGCTTACTGAGGCCTGGAGCATTATCTTCCTGAACGAGGCGCTCTTGGTGGATGACACGATCTCGTCTATCGCGTCCTCCAGCGGGGTTCCGAGCTGCACCTTCTCTACTATCTTGAGGAACTCTTTGCTTGCCTCTCCGTAACCGCTGCTGACAGATGTTATGGCATTGAAGAGGGGCATTCCAGATCTGAGCGCTATTATCAGGTCCCTGGCCGCGAAGAGTATGTCACGCTCCACCTTCTTTGATGATGATTTGCCCTTTGCGGTAGGGAAGTTGAGGAACGACCTGAATACGGTCATGAACACTGCTAGCCCGACCATCACCGCGAGCAATCCACCGGCAACTGCGTTGTTGTGGAGCAGCTTGTACAGCACAACGAATGTCACGCCTGCTATGGCGATAGTGAATATCACCGACAGTATGAGCATGCGCTTGATGAACTCGTAGACGCTTTCCTTGATTCCCTCCTTCCTGAGTCCGCCTTCGAGGTCCGGATGCTTCGCCCCGATTCCCTCTATGTAGAGGCGGATCCTACTCGGCGGGCCCTGCGGTCTAGACGCTTTTTGTGTCGATGGAGGTGCCATCCTATTGAATATCGATGTTGGAGAAGGCGTTGGTTGGCCTGGTTTCTGCCCAGACGGCTTTGTTCCGGGGAACTGGAATGTGTAGGGTTTGTTAGGCTGGCCTGGTTGGGGTGTGGCCTGCGGCTTTGGCGCGGCCTTGGTTCCTGGGAACTGGAACGAGTACGGTTTGTTGGGCTCTACCTTCTTCGGGCTTGCCTCGGGCACTGGGGGTTTTATTGGCGGTGGTGGCGCTGCTGGGGTTGTCTGAACAGGCGTTGTTGTGGGTGCCGGTTGCGGTGCTTGCGGGGTCTTGGGCTTCTGCCCGAACATTCCAGAGAGGCCGGATCCTATGCCGGGCTTTGGCTGCAGCTCTATCTTCTGCCCGTCGACCTCCACTGTCTTCTTCTTTTTTGGTAGTCCTAGCATCAAGCGCCACCGATAAGGGATAGCGCCTCGGAGAGCCTGATCCTCCTGAGGTCAGCCAGGTCCTTGTCCAATCCGCCTATAGGGGCGCCCTGCTGGGGCTGCGAGGCGAGGAGCTTTGCTAGCCCGACCACCTCCTGCTTCACTATTTCCATCTGCATGCTGTTGAATCTTGATCTCTTGATGTTGGATATGATCTTGTCGAGCTCTTCCACCTGGTCTGCCAGCGACAGCGTGGGAAGAACAAGCTTGCTGGTGGGCTCGTAGGCCTGGGGTTGGGGTGCAGGGGTAGTCATCTTTGATGAACTCACGACCTTCTTGAGTTCCTCTGCTGCAGAGTCCTCAAGGGGTTTCTGCTGCGCCTCTGGTTTTGCGGGCTCTTCCACCTTGACCATTGGCCTTGCCTCTGGCTGGTGAATTTGCCTAGTTTGCGTACTCTGTTGGGGCTGCAATGGTGTGGCTTGAACTGATGGCCGCTGTGGTACCTTGGGTTGTTCCGTAGGCTGTGGTTCAGGTGCGGGTTTGGTGCCTGGGAACTGGAATGGATGCGGTTTGATTGGTTGCGGCTGCTGCTTTTGAACAGGCTCGGGCTCCCGCTTGGGTTTGACCTGAACTTTTGGTTGGAATCGAGTGGAGGGGAACTTTGGTGCGGGCCAGAAGCTGCTGGGCGGCGGCACTTGGCCCTCTGGTTGCCGTGCAACGAGACGCTGCGGTTCGATTTTCTGCGGTGTGCTCACTGTTTGACCGGCCTGCTGAGGCTTCGCCTTTGGTCCCTGTGATCCGAAGAGCGGAGTCGGTATCTTGGAGACCAAATCGGGGTAGCTTTGGGGGTTGGCTGAGAGTTGCTCGCCGGAGTTTATGTCCATGCTGACATAGCTCACATCGCGCTTTGCCTGCTGGCTCTCTATGTCTGAGATCAGCACCAGCAACTCCTTGTACTCCTTCATCTGCGCACCTAGAATATGTCCCTCGCGAACTTGACATCGTCCTTAGCCAGCTGGACCACCTTCTGCTTGTTCTTGTAGTAGTTTGATACCGTATACCCGGCATCGTCTATGCTGGTCACGTTGTTCTTTACCATCCATTCCAGCACTATCCTCTTCTCCTCGAGCTCGTCAGTCATGTCCTTCTTTGTGTAGCCGCCATAGAGCTGCAGCGTCTCCAGGAGCCTCGTCAGCTCGCTTACCTGCACGAATTTGTCGGTAAGTATGTTCCACCTGTGCAGCACGTTGATGTCCCCGGTCTCTAGAATCTCTCCCAGTTCCAGCATACGCCTTATTCCCTTTGACCTGTGCCTGAACAGGACGACCACGGCCCCTATGGCGTTCATCGTTATCTTCGGCACGTCTATGGGTGGGTTGGTCATACGGACCACTGTGTCCTGCGCATTGTCTGCGTGGACGGTCCCGTATACGGAGTGACCGGTGTGTATGGCCTCGAAGAGGGTCTCTGCATCCCTTTTCGTCCTCACCTCTCCGACAAGCATTATGTCCGGCCTCTGTCTGAGTGCATTCACCATGAGGTTGTATAGGGTCACCTCTCCCTTTCCCTCCGGGTTTGGCTGCCTTGTGACCATGGGCAGCCACTGCAGGAAGTTGGGCAGCTCCAGTTCCCTTGTCTCCTCGATCGAGATTATCCTCCTTGTCGGGGGGAAGAACATCGAGCATGCGTTCAGGAATGAGGTCTTGCCCGATGCGGTTCCTCCTGAGAATAGGAGGCTTATCTCGTTTTGGATGCAGAGCCACACCAGCGATGCGATCGGGCTTGCTATAGTGCCGTTCTTTACCATCGCGGTCATGGTCCACGGGTTCTTGGCGAACTTTCTTATTGTGATTGTGTTGCCTCCCTGCGATATCGGGAAAAGGGTCGCATTGACCCTGGAGCCGTCGGCAAGCTCTGCGTCCATGAGCGGGGCGAGGTTGTTTATCTCCCTTCCTATCCTCCTCCCTATCGCGGCGGACTGCTCGTATATGGATTCGTCGCTCAGCGGCCTTATGTTAGTCTTGCACCAGCCCAGCTCCTTGTGGAATATCCATATGAAGTCGCTGGCCCCGTTGACCGCTATCTCCTCGAGGCTGTCGTCGGCTATCAGAACCTCTAGGTCTCCCAGGCCGAGCATCATGTTGACTATGTATGAGGTAAGGAGCACCTTCATCTGCGGCTCGATCCCAGGTATGTACTTGTCTATCAGGATGTTGCTTACCTCCTTGTAACGGTTGTCGAGGGATTTCATGTACCGTTCGTCCTGCACCCTTGACGGGTCTATCGACACCATTGAGGTAAGCTCACCCCTAAATGAGAGGAGGAGCAGCTTCGTTGCGTTTCCTATCCCTGGGAAGCTTACCATGTATTGGGGCGTGAAGTCGATTATCGACTGCTCTATCCTTATCTCGACACGCATTCCATGTACGTCAAGGTTGTAGCTCGCCAATCTCTTAGTCTCTGGTTTATCCATCTTCCTCGCCACCCTTTTCATTCATCTGGTCTTTAATAGAGTTATCTGCATCCTTGAGGGCCTTGTCTATGCGCTCCCCCTTCAATTTAGCCGCTAGCGATTTCTTGCTTAGCTCGGCGACCGCCTTGGCCTTCTTGCCTGGGTCTATGTTTTTCTCTGCGTCTAGGGCCCTGATCGCGGATATTATGGTCTCTACCTCCTCCCTCGATGCGGATATCGACTTCTGGACTGACTCGAGTTCTGCCTTAGTCTTGACTATTGATTCGTGTATGCTGGTGACCTCCCCCATCGAGGCCTTGAGTGTGTTGAGGTCGAGTTGGGCCTTGTCGTACTTCTGCATTACAGAGCCGGAGATCTGGTTTACCTCCTCGATCGTCTTCACATACTGGTCCTTGAAGCTCTTCCGGGCATTAAGGAGCAGGTTCTTCGATGACTCAACCTCCTTCTTTAGGCGCATTGCCTCGCCGGACACCTTGCTGGTCTCGGCCAGCTCGGTCCTTATCTCCTTGTCAACCGTTATCGCCTGGGCCGCGTCTGCCTTCAGGTCGTTGTATATCTGTTCTATCGATGTCTTCAGCGCGGCCTTGAACTCCCTTACTTGTATGTCTATGTCTGATGATATCTTGCCGTAGAGCGCCTGCTTCGTGTCCTCTATGTCGACCAGAGTGGCCTTAGCCGTGTCCGCCCTCGCAAGCGCAAGCTTGAGGGTCTCCTCCTTCTGCCTCAGCGTGCGCTCTATGTTGGCGCCCTCTAGGGTATTTATCTTGGAATATAGGTCGTCAACCTTCTTGTCAAGCTGGGCAAAGTAAGCCTCTGCTGACTTCATGGTAGAATCTAGCTCCCTGGTCTTCTTCGACATTGGAGCTGACATCGTGTCCAGCTCGGCGAATATTCTCTGTATGGCCGGGAGCTTCTGCTTGTAGATTGCATCCATTCCCGCTACAGTGGTCGAGAGATCCTCAAGATTCTTCGAATACTTGTCAAGCGTGATCTTCTCGACCTTCATCTCGTTCTGCAGCACCGACTTCTGAGCCTCGGCCCTGACAGAGGTGGCCCTGGCCTGCTCCCCGGTCTCCCCACGGGCCTCCAGGTACATCTTGCCAACTTCGTAGCTTATCCTGACCAGCTTGCCGTTCTCCAGCACCCTGGCCCACTCCTCGATTATAGAGGGGCTCACACCCAAGGATATCGATATGGTGGTGAGGTCCAACTTGCCCTTCTCCTTCAGAAGTTCAAGGAGGGAGTCTATGCTTGTTTTTGCCTCGGGTGTCGCGCCCTGTTCAGAGGTCATCCTAACCAAGAACGTATTATCAGGAAAGGCTTATATATGGATTGCGGGTTTTGCGTCTATGGGACGATCCGTTGTTTACCGAACTTTTTCAACGATTGGTGTCTGGTTGGATAGTTGGCTAGAGAGGGGCACCAAGGAATAGCCCTGCGAGCAGCACAATGGTGGGGATCATCACGCCAAGGTATATCCTCCAGTCCCAGGCGAGCACTTTGGACCCGTCAAGCGGGAAGATAGGGAGCATGTTGAAGAAGCCGAGCCAGAGGCTTATGAACATGACAACGCCTATGGCCAGGGAAAGGTACGTGGCGGAAGATGAGCTGAAGGCAAGGTTCAGCGCTGCGAAGATAAAGAAGACAACAAGATTGGTGGCTGGCCCTGCCAGTGAGACTATGCCGTTCTCCCTCTTGGTGAAGTGGTTTGAGGCTATGTATGTGGCTCCAGGGAGGCCTATGAGGAAACCCAGCATGCTCGATATTATGGTTATCATGAGCCCGGCGGGCCAGGTCCTGAACTCAGCCCAGGCGCCGTAGTGCTGGGCCACGAACTTGTGCATGAGCTCGTGGAGTATGAAACTCAGCGCGACGGCGAGAGCCGCAATCGGCAGGATCGTTAGGAAGGAATTCAACAAAGATTGGTGTACCGACTGCCTGCTCAGAACGCCGCCGCTGAATATGAACGCGAATGCGCAGGTGAGCACGAAGTAGGCGAGCAGGATGTCGATGATTTCGCGCGCGCTAGTTGGGGAGTGAGACACGTATATCTGCTGAGTGTGAGGCATATAAACAGATATAAACACGAAGCCTATAATACATAGCGGATTAGTTAGACAGCTCCATCGTCTAGCGGTCAAGGACGGCGGCCTCTGGAGCCGCAAACCCCAGTTCGAATCTGGGTGGAGCTATAAATCATTTTCCTCGTGGCCTGTTCTTGGTAAAGGATATGGTGTAGCCAACCGATGGATTACTGCTTGTTGCCCTGCTTGCCTTCTAGGTATATTTCCGAAGACAGCTTGAGCCTTGATACACTGTGCGCTATCACCGATCCCTTGCCCTTGAACGTTGCAAGAAAGAGACCTACTCCCCCAAACATGGCGGTCCTTACATTGTCAACGAACCTTATACCGTATTTGAGGCTTGGATTGAAGCCAGCTATGTGTCCTGGGTCTATTTCGATTTGGTCAGTCTCACCGACATTATATATCACCGGATCGCCGACGATGTGTATGAAAACCTTGCCGGGACCCACGAACTTCTGCAGTATTAGTCCAGCCCCTCCAAAGAAGGCAGCCCCCAGGCTTACTGTTTCGACGTTGAACTTTACTGCTTCCTCTGCGGCAAGGAACGCGTGGTCCTCAGCAGCGAACGAGTCTCCCCGTTTCAGGTCTACCATAAAGACAGATCCCGGATAGAGGCCGGCTACGGATACGTTTCCGCTTTTGTCCTTTGCGGCAAACTCTGTAAGCAGTGCGCTGGCGCCAGTTAACTTCCTCTCTATTGCACTGACCAGACCCCCCGCCATCCTAGGTGTCATGATCACGTTGCTGCTCTTGCTGAGCAGTTTCCCAGAATCCGCATACACGCGCTCGCCCTTATCAAGATTTATCTTCAGCGCCTGCATGTTATGGCCCAATATCTGATAATCCATGAAAGCATCCATAAAGTTCTCACAAAACGATCTTATAAGCTGCCATAGAAAACTTCGGTTTCATGATGACCGGGGCCTTGCACCGGCGAAATCTGCACTCAAAGGAACCCAGATATAATGTTGCGATATAACTTATGGTGGAGCTCGTTTGTGCCAAGCTCGGGTTATTCGACTCCTTCAGAATATGAATGTCTTCCTTGTCCCTGATTCAGGATCCCTGTATATCAGAAATCTGTCCTCGCTCACCATCTTTACTGATTTGTAGAGCGCCTCCCTTTCCGCGAACTGGACGGCCTTCTCGAAGTCAGGCAGGCTCAGATTGCCCACCTCCCTTGTTATCTGCGCTATCTTGGGTCCGGTGTCTATACCTTGGTCTTCTGGGGTGACCAAGTGTGCTGTGGCTCCGGATACCTTCACCCCAGCTCGGTAGGCATCCAGCACCGCCTTTCCACCTATGAACGAGGGGAGCAGGCTTGGATGCACGCTCAGGATTGGCGAGTTATTCAGGTTCGGGTTAAGCAGCGGCCCTTCCTTCATAAGTATCCTGTGCCATTTCGCAAGGGTATAGAAGTCCACGCCCCTTTTTTGGGATGTCGCGTATATGCTGGACTCGGCTGCCAGCTTCTTGGACTCGAACCTTTCCTTGTCCCGCCTCCTGTCGCCAGCATCCTTGAAGATTACGTCCAGTTCAGGGTATGCCTCGGCGGCCCTACGGCGTGTCCGCTCGTTGTTGGTTATCACACATGCTATGTCAATATTCAGGTCGCCCTGCTTCCAGTGGCTCAGGACCTCCTCCATGCAGTACGTTGCCTCCGAGACCAGAATCATGGTCTTCTTTCTCCTTTCTGCATTGACCACCTTGAGGCCTGGATCGCCAAGGTCTAGGGCCTTAAGCGCGAGCTCGAATTGTTCCCTTATCTGTCCAAGGCTTGTGTTTCTCCCATCAGTGGCAGAGAATTCGGTCCTCAGCAGGTAGTAGCCGTCTATGCTCTTGCCCACCGAGTCCATTACTGTGCATTCGGCTTTCCTGATTACGCTTGTTATGGCTTCGTGGATCCCCGGCTTGTCCCTCGCGCTGAGCAACACCCTCCCGGTTTTAAGCGCTTTGGTTTCAGGCACGCCGTCACTCAATTGCCGGACTCCCGAGCCTTATGTTTGTGTCTGCCTGCATGAGCCCAGCCGCGATGTTCCGCCTGAAGGAGCTGACAGTTGGCGCGAAGTTCCGCCTCATGAATGATTCCACAAGCTTGCGATTGGCCTCGGATCCATTTCGCAGAGTCTCCCTCAGCGCGCCGTAGTTCCTGTTGAAGGCGGCGGCAGTACCATTCTCCTTGCCAGGATCCTCCAAGTATTCGATCGCGGCCAGCACTCTTTTCCTCGCTTTTGATTGGATTTTTGGCATCTAACCACCAGTCCACAGGATTGAGTGGCCTTTTTCAAATATTTATATCTTACCAGATCATTGGTACATGGTGCTGAGATGGGCAAACGTGCCGAGGGTCATGTCATAGTATGCGGCTATGGTATAGTGGGTACCAAGATAGTGGAGCAGCTCTTGGAGAAGGGGGTCGCGTTCATCATAATAGACACGGACGCCGCCAAGGTGGAAAAATTGCGCGATGCCGGATATAATGTAATGCTGGGAGATGCGACCAGAGCTTCTGTCCTTAAGGAGGCGGGTATAGAGGGAGCCAAGGCGATAGCTGTGGTTCTTGACAACGACGCAAAGAACCTCTTCACCGTGATAACCGCAAGGGACATGCGCAAGGACATATTTATTGCAACAAGGGCCAACGACGCATTCGTGAAGGAGAAGCTGGTCGAGGCCGGGGCGAACCAGATAGTCATGCCGCAGATAACTGCATGCAATGAGATAATGAAGGAGATATCCAAGATGAGGGCGCGATAGAGTGGCTAGGGTAAAGAACGGTATGGCAATAGAGAGCGCTGATGTTGAAGTAGCGAGGGAGGTGCTCGCCCTTGTGGCGGGTCTCATAATAATAATCGCGCTGCTCTCGATCTTCGTCACCTACTCTGTATCCCATGACTTCATTGGTTCTGTATATTACACGATCTCGTCCCTGATAGATCTCAACAATGAAGGCTATGCCTTCGCGATAATTACCTCGCTCCAGCCTTTCGGCTCTGCATTCTACACAGTAGCTGGGATAGAACTGCTTGATGGGGTGGCTAAGGTGGTGCTCATAGGCTTCCTGGTGGCCGTCCTTATAGATGCGCTGACAAGCCTTGATATAAACTCAAAGATAAATGTCCTGAAGAGCAGCAGGCTGGAGAAACATGTGGTCCTTTGCGGCTACTCGGGGCTGGGCGAGCAGATATCAGAGGCGCTCAAGGACAAGAACAGGCGTTTGGTCGTTGTGGAAAAAAGCCCGACCAAACTTGAGGAGCTCAACGAGAGGGGTTACACTGCACTGGATGGGGACTTCACGGACATGGAGGTGCTCCGCAAGGCAGGAGTTGAAAGGGCCAGCTCTGTGGTCTTCTGCTCGGACAGCGATATAACCAACCTGATGGGGATAGTTGCCGCTAGGAGACTTAACAGGGAGATAATGGTGGTAAGCAGGGCCAGGGAGGAGTTTAGCGTGACGAAGATGCAGCGTGCCGGTGCCGACCTGTGCATAATACCCGAGCTTGTGGCTGGGGTGGAGCTTGGAAACAAGCTGGTGGCGATATAATGGTGTCTGTAAAGCGAACTAAGCAGCTGATAACAATGCTGGTGATCGCGCTACTGATCGTATCTGTGGCGCTTAAGGTGAGTGCGGGGCTGACTCTACAGGCCTCAGCGCTTGACACTGCTATGAGCGGGCTGCAGATGGACTATATAGGGATTCCAATGGCGGCTGCCGACAACTGGCAGGTAGGTGCGGCCAAGCTTCTCGACGCCTTGGTCCTACCGCTGCTTGCCCTGTTGATAGCCATAAGCTTTGTGGGAGCGCTCGCCGGCTTCGATATAAGGGAGAAAGTAACGCGGGCAAAGATAAGGAACCTGCGCAGACATGCGATTCTTGTGCCGTTCAACAGCTATGCGGAGGAGCTTGCCGCTGAGCTTTCGAAGCGGGGGATAAAGTCGGTGGTCCTGGCCAAGACCAAGAAGGGACTCACCAAGGCGATGGAGGCCGGACTTATTGGGGTGGTGGGGGACATAGACGAGCCGGAAACGTTCTCTGCTGCTGGGATAGCGAGCGCGGAGTTCGTTGTTGCCTGCGACTACGACGACATGAAGAATGCCATAACCGCAATAACAGCAAGATCGAAATCAGCAAGCGTCAAGGTCATCTCCGTTGTGAACGATTCTGAGAACCAGGACAAGATGATGAGCCTCAAGATAGATGCGGTGG
Source organism: Microcaldota archaeon (assembly GCA_028866775.1). Lineage (GTDB taxonomy): Archaea > Micrarchaeota > Micrarchaeia > Micrarchaeales > Micrarchaeaceae > JAJYUY01. Next base: position 355,296 of record JAGWHK010000001.1, read on the forward strand.
TGGCGCCGGAACTGTCTGCTGGGCAGGACATCGCAGATGAGATAGTGAAGAACGCCTTCGTGCGCTCGTGGAGGAAGGAAGCATGATGGGCCTGCCCCTAGGAGGCAGGCCGCTTCTCTGAGGTCAGCCAATTCCCGTCTTGGCACTAACATTACGCATTTAAGCCTTTTAAACTTTTACTTCACTACACAATTATTTATAATTTACACTTTTAGGTAGTGAATACCAAAAGGCTAAATACTCTGCCGATAGAATCTTAGCAAGGAAACTGCGCTGCCTGCGCTATACAAGTGGCGGCCTGCGAAAGCGGGGCTTGTTCTGGGGTCTGCGATAGCGCGAAGCCGGTTCCTGAGGTGTCTTGGATATGAGGCCAAACGAGAAAGTGGAGCGAGAGCTCTGCTTATGGATAGACTGCCTGGTGGAGGAAATTGGAAGCCTTTACAGGGGCGACCTTACCGACGAGAATAGGATAGAGCGGATGGCGAGGGATGCAGCCCTGAGGGACTCTCTGGTCGAGCATCTGCGCCAGCTGATAAAGCTGCGCGTGATGTCCGAGCTGTTTGAGGACCAGGGGAAGCGAAAGTCCTACATCTTGGAGGTAGAGGTGTCGCCCGGAAGGTTCTCCACAAGAATCCGATGAAGGCCGGGCGGCCTTCCATTTATATTTTAACTTCCATAAACCTGCGTGGATGCAAAGATAAAGGACGCTGATGGAGTCTATTACCCGCGGGAGGACTCGTACCTGCTTGCAGAGGCTGTAAGTGAGCATGCGCGCGGGGAGGTGCTGGATCTGGGCACTGGAAGCGGCATTCAGGGGATAACTGCGGCATTGAATGGCTGCAGCGTCACGTTCTCTGATATAGATGGGAGGTCGTTGGAGGCGGCGCGATCGAACGCAAAGGGGAACAATGTGGGAGGAGGCTTCATACTTTCCGACATGTTCTCCGGGATAGATGGAAGATTTGACACCATAATATTCAATCCGCCGTATCTGCCTTCGGGGCAGAAACGCGAGCTGGCGCTCGACGGTGGAAAGGCAGGCAGGGAGCTCATTGAGATATTCTTGACTGATTACAAGAGGCACTTGAAGCCAGGTGGGGTAGCGCTTCTCCTTGAGAGCTCGTTCAGTAGCTACGAAAAAGAGGTGGCGGCAGGCGCAAGAGCCTTGGCAAGGGCCCATTATTTCTTTGAGGACTTGGTGGTGCTGGAGCTGCGGTGAGAGTTCCTGTTCCTGAAGCTGGAGAGTCCCTGATATGCGCCTGATAGGAGACCCATTCCAGACATGAACGGCTTTATCCTTGAAGCGGTGGACTTCTTGCCAATAGCCGCATCCTCGAGCAGCCTTCGCTCCTCTGCGGACAAATCCCATCCGGAGGATCCTGCGTTCTCCCCGACCCGCTCTGCATGCGACGTCTTCGGTATTGCAACCACGTTTTTGCCGTTTATGACCCAGTTCAGGGCCACCTGGGCTCTGGTTTTCCCGTGCCTTGATCCAATAGCATCAAGCGCCTGGGATAGTAGAGGCTGGCTCCCGTTCAGCATTGCTCCCCTCGCGACAGGGCTGTATGCTATTATGGTTATCTTGTTTCTAGAGCAGTAATCCATGAGATCCCCTTCGATCTCTCGGACCATGAGACTGTACTCCACTTGATTTGACACTATGTCGTACCTCTTCATCGACTCTAGCGCCTCGTTCATCTCCAGCGCAGAGAAGTTGCTCACCCCTATGTACCGCACCAGGCCCTTGTCCACAAGCTCCTCCATCGCTGAGATCGTCTCACCTATCGGCACCGAGTGGCTTGGCCAGTGCAGCTGATAGAGGTCTATGCTTTTCACCCCCAGCTTAGATATGCTCTCCTTGCAGGACCTGATCACATCATCGTGCCTGAAGTGATGCGGGGAGACCTTTGTAGCGAGGAATAGATCCTCTGCGCCTTCTATCGCCTTTCCGACCATTCTCTCGTTGCCGTACATCTCAGCGGTGTCGACAAGCCCCATCCCAAGGGATATGGACTCCCTTATCGCGGCGATCTCATTCTTCGGGGATCCGCCCATCTTCCAGGTCCCTATGCCCAGCTCTGGCAGAGACTCTCCGGTCTTTCCCAGGGGCTTTGTTCTTATGGCCATGGAACCACGGCTAGCTCGTATAATATGTGATTACTAGCGGACCGGTGTAGTTGAACGCCGGCGTCTGAACCTGTATGTTAAACGATATTGCGGAATTTGGGGGAAGATTTTGCGGCAGGCTGGGGCTTATCGAGACGATGCTGAATCCCGGTGTGCTGGTTACTATCCTGGTTATCCGGCGTGGGCAGGTGTTTGAGTTGATGTAGCTCAGGCCGCCAACGTTCTCCGGAAGGTAGAACTTAGAACTTGCGTTGAATCTGGCATTGTAGTTGAATACCCTGTCCTGTGTGGTGTAGGTGCACCGCGTTTTGTTTACGGTAGTTGGGCCGTTATAGTTTACCACCTGATCTATGTTCAATACACGCGTTTTGTTGGGGTTCAGTGGTCTTGGCACGGTTGTGGTTGAGGACTTTACCGTTACACTGTTCTTTGTTGTCACTGTTGTGGTAACTGATTTGCTTGGCTTTGCCCCATGCAAGAATAGGTAACCGACCGCAACTATGATTATTATCGCTATGGCGGCGATTATTATCAGCTTGGCCTTATTGTCCTTTTCGGTGAATGTGAGTATATCTTCGCTACCTTGCTTTGTAGAAGGCTCGCCCGGCTCCCCCATTTTGTCTTCAGCTGGCTTTTCCTCGCCTTCTGAGGCCGGCTCTGCTGTGTATGAATCTTCCTGTGATGGCGTATCACTAGGCTGGTCATCGCCTTGGTAAACCAGGCCCTTCATATCCTTTTCGGCTTTTCCGTTAGCTGGCTTTGCGTTTTGGCTTCCAGACTCCTGATTGCTTGAAGACTCGTCTGATTCTTTCATCAATAACTCTTTATACGCCTTAATTAAATATCTTTGCTGTGGGCCGCCGTGGCCATATAATCATCAACAATCCACGATATGATGGACGCAGTGCAGGCGCCCTTTTACTTTAAGCTCGTTAAAACACCACTTGGTACCTGAATTTAATTGCCGAATTAAAACCGAAATGAAAAACCGAACCTTCGGGGAGGTCTTTTATATGTTTTGCAGCAAAGTCTTTTCAGTGGTGCAAATGGGAAAAGCAGGCGACACTAAAAAGCAGATAAGAGAGATGCTTGAAACAAAGAACGTTAATCTGACCGAAATAAGTGACAGGCTGGGTCTTGCTCCATCAACTGTGAGCCAGCACCTCAAGGAGATGGTTGACTCTGGGCAGATAAGGCTGGCGGATGACAGACCGAGGAAGTGGAAGTATTATGAGCTCAACCGTGGACCGGTTCAGTCGCCTTATGAACCTGGTTTCCAGGTCAAGAGGATCGTAATACCGATTGCGGGCATAATACTGATAGCTGTACTGGCCGTGGGCCTGTACTTCTCAGGCAGTCGAGGGGTTGCCGTGGCGCAGCAGGTCTACATAGCGCCTGGATCAGCGGTTCCACATGGCAGCACCGTGTTCTCTCTCTCCGACTCCCCGCAGTTCTACAACATTAGCGCCCTATTCATAACAGTGACCAATGCAAGCGTAAGGAGCACCTCTGGCAAGTGGTACAGGATCCCGCTCCAGGAGCGCACATTCAACTTGGTGGGCCTGCGCAACATATCAGAGATACTTTCGGGTGTGAACCTTACGGAGGGAAGCTATGATGCAATCTCGCTCTCGGTTTCGAATGTGACAGCGATAGTCAATGGTACCTCAAGAAATGTCTTTCTGCCAAGCGGACGGCTGTTCGTTGTGGGAGGATTCAACATCACTGGCAACTCGACCAATTGGGTCAATATAGATGTTAACCTTGAGAAGTCGCTACACCTGACAGGCAACGACACTTTGGTGATGCTGCCTGTACTTCTTGTAAGCCACCAGACTGGGAATGAGATAGATCTCAACTCAAGCAGCATTGTCTTGGCCAAAACAACCCCGACGGATCACGAGAACTTCGAATGTGGCATGGACATGAACGGGAGCATGAAGGGCAATTTCAGCCTGCCGCAAAATGTGAGTGTTGTATTCGTGAGTGGGAAGCTTGTTGGCAGGGGAGAGGGCCCACCACAATTCGTGATGAGGGCCAAGGGCAGGTTTATAATAGGGGATGATGCCAGGGCGTTCGTCGTCTTCAATGGTCTCAATGGGAGCACAGAGGAGAACGCCGTGTTCCCAGCACCATTCGGGGCCGCTGCTGTGGAAGCAAATGCCAGCGCCTGGTTCAACCAGACAAATGCAAGCGAGGAGAACAACAGCGTTGTCGTGTGCCCCACAATGGGTAGGTGCGGGAGATTGATCAGACCGCCCCAGATAGCGGTATGGAGTAATGGTACGGGCCAGACCGGAACCAACGAAACCGCAAACTGGAAGGAGTCATCGAACATCACGAGCAACTGGCTCGTGAGGTTGCCTGCTGGAGTCATTGGAGGAAACACGAGCGGCTATGCGGACTGCATGTACAAGGATGGGGCTGTTCGCTGCACCCAGAACTCCAGCCTAAACGCCAGCGCAGTGGTTCCTAGCGGAAGGCTCGTAGTTGTGGGAGGCTCATGCGCAGGGCTAAGGCCCGGCGAGTGCTGACCACTGATGTGCGGCAGAATCCGGGACAACTTATAAATACTTTCAAGGAGACGGGTTCTGGGGGATCGGTGCCATGGGCACCAAGAGTTTGGGAAGGAACAGCGACCTGGGACTCAGGGACATTGACGGGCTATCAGAGATTGCGTCTGAGTTAAGCAAGCTTGTCAGAGGAGGAAAGAGGGCAGCCGTCAATGGATACCACACCCGCGAGGAGCTTGTCGAAGTGGTCGTTCTGCTTAGGGGCTCTGTGAGGAAAGGGATCAGGTCGGGGAGGATACTGAAACGCGAGGTAAGCGCGATCGCCTATCCCGGCGGCACAAAAGGCAAAGAGGAGGCGCGCGATGCTGTTGGGAGATCGTTCAATGACTGGGGGCCAAGCGTCTGGAGATCGTATTATGATTGATTGAATGGTCTACAAGCAGCCGAGGTTGGGCAGGAAGCTCATATTCGAGGCGACACTCCAAGAATTCAGGCCTGACAGGATGCTTGAGGCTAGGCTCGGCAATAAGTTCCGTAGTCCAGAACCGAACAAGAAGAACATCTTTATGGTAGCAATTAGGAAGGTATCAGAGTATTCGGATAGATTCGCAAGGGACGATGCGAGAAGCAGGGGTTATTCAAGCTTTGATGAGGCGCAGAAATCGTTCTTTGGAAGATTCCTGGCAGAGCTCTACACCTGGCCCGAGTTGTTTGACTGGAGGCGCGGCTTTGTGTCGCAGATGGATGCATACGACAGGATGAGATTGGACAAGAAGAGCGGGAAAATGGTTCTCCACAAAGGGGTAGACCATGCGCTCTATGAGCTGCGAGACTCTGGAATGACAGCGGCCCAGGTAACAGCGGTAACGTACAACCTGTTCTTCAACTGCCCCGATGCAATAAAGGAGGCAGAACCCGGAAGGTTCAGGCACTTCACCCCTGCCGCGGGCTTTTATGCTGAGCACATAAAACCAAATCTCGACGGCTTGAGGGTCGGAGCAGATTCTAGGACAAGGATAAACAGTAACATGATGATGATAATCTACCTAGGGATGAAGAGGGAGGCCGGGGAGAGGGCCCAGGAGAATTACAAGGGCGCATTCAGACCCGAGCCCATGAGCAAAAGGGAGAGGCAGATGGAGCTGCTGCCCAACTACAGGCATCTTGTGGAAATGGTGGGGGGATTCGACTCGCCGGTGCCCATTGATGCCGTTCTGGACAAGATTGCAGTCAAAGACAGGGAGAACAAGCCCAAGCTGATTAATAGGTTTGCTACTGGTTTATCTCAAGGAAGGCCCTGTCGAGATCAGCTTTTGAGGAGGCAAGCCACCTCTTAGTTGGCCCGACCGGAATCTCATATTGGTCATTTTCTAAACCCCTGACTGCCGCTTCTGCTACCTCGGCAGAGGAAAGCGTCCAATCGGCCTTCTCAATCGGCTTGCCCTTAAGCTCGGTGTCGTGTACAATAGGCGGGATCAACTCGAATACCTTTATGCTGGTGCCCTTCAGCTGGTGCCGCAGCGACATAGTGAATGAGTGGATTGCGGCCTTTGTTGCGCAATATACAGGGAACCTGGCAAGTGGAACGAAGCCGAGGCCAGATGAAACATTAATCATCGCGGACTCGCTCTGCCCTGCAAGCAATGGTATGAAGAGCGCAGAGAGGTGTATCTGGGCCTTTAGGTTGGTTTCTATCTCGTCTTCGGCATTGTCAAGCTCTCTGTCACCATTCCTGAAGCTTATTGCTCTCTGGATCCCGGCGTTGTTGATAAGGATGTTCAGGCTCCTGTATGAGAGACTGATCCTCTTGAACAGGTGGACTCGTTCGAATCGGTTGGATATATCGCACCTTATCGGGTGGAGGCCTGGAACCTTCCTCTTCGCTTCGTCCAGCTTGTTCTGCCTCCTTCCGCAGATTATCACGGTGTTGCCCATCTTGTCGAGCCGCTCGGCCAACGCGAATCCTATTCCTGTTGCACCGCCGGTTATGAGTATCGTGTTCCCACTTGTTCTCATGTCATCACCTCTTTGTTGACGCCCCAATCCATCTCAGGTAGGAACTGCTTCCATCAGATATGGGGATCTGGATGATTTCTGGTATATCATAGTCATGCAAGAGCATTATCTCTTTCTCTATTTTTCGGAAATTCGAGGCCCTGGACTTTATCAATAGCAGGAACTCGCCTTCTCTGGCCACCTTGCCTTTCCAGAGGTATGTGCTCTGTATCCTTGAGGTCTGCACGCAGGCTGCCAGCCTCTTTTTTACGAGGGCCTCTGATATCGCCTGCGCTGTCTTTCTGCTGCCTGCCGTGGTGATGACGATCATGTATTTCATTGGATCAACATTCGCCGGGGTTGGGATTTGAACCCAAAATTCCCGAGGGAAACCGGTTTGCCTGTTCGCATCACAGATCAGCTCTTGAAATGCGTTCATTTCAAGACCGGCGCGTTACCGGATTCCGCCACCCCGGCATTGAGTAGTATCTGTCTCTTCGGGTTAAAAACACTTCTTTTTGGGCGATTTTATGTTGTTAGACAAAATATTTGGACTTTTATTTGGGGAAAAGAGGCCGGTCGGCCTCTCCATACAGTTGGGGGAGATGAATTCGCTTATGGTAAAGGCAGGATTGAGGATCAAGGGCAGCGGCCCTTACGCAAGGTCATATGAGGGGGGTTATAGATGGAAAAAGGTGCGCGGGAAGGCATTCCTTCTTCCTTCTAAGGAGCCGAATCCCCATATCTTGGTGTCAGGAATGAGCGGGTTCGGAAAGAGCATGTTCTTCAAGTCAGTTCTTGCAGACATAGTCAAGGCCGGCGTCTCTTGCATAGTGTTCGATGGCCACAACGAGCACAGGGAGGTGGTGCAGGGTTTGGGCGGGATTGTTCACGATTCGCGAAACGGGGGGATAAACTTGCTCTCGCTTGACGGTGCTACGGTGGCCGATAGAACTGCCAGCCTGACGGCTCTGCTGAGCAACGTATATGGGTTAGGGCACATCCAGTCAACGAAGCTTGGCCAGTGCCTGAAGTACACATACCGGAGATTCGGAGCGCGTGGGGGCAACGATAAGATGCTGAGGAAGGAACCCAAAGTTTCCGATCTGCTGTTCGAGATAAACATTTTTGTAAAGAACTCAAAGACAGCTAGCGAGGCTGCCTCGTTGGTGCACCTCTACAGCAAGATATCTAACCTGAATACGCGGGCGTTCAATACTCCGGTCTTGGAAAATCTGAAGGGAGGAATAAATTCCTTTTCGATATCGGAAAGGATGAGCAAGGAGGCGCGGCTCATCTACATGGTGGAGCTCCTGGAAAGAGTGTATTCTGGAATGAAGGACGACCCCAAGGACGGCAAGATCAGGCAGTATATCATGATTGACGAGTCGCAAGTCCTAATCAACGAATCCGAGGAATGCAGCGGTGTGATAACCAAGTTCATAGAGGAGGGAAGGAAATACGGAAGAGGGGTTATCATAGTGACTCACATGTCATCGAGATTAAATAGGCAAATCGTAGCCAACGCATCAACATTCATGGCCTTCTATTCCAGGGAGCCATCGGAGGCGTCCTATGTCGCTAAGGTCATGACATCCAACTTCGACGCCGAGCAATCGGTAAGGTCAAAGCTCGCAACCCTTGGAGACGGAGAGGCAATGGTCATAAGCGCAAATAACAGGACGCCGAAGGTCGTGTCGACTAAAGTCTTGCAGGGCAAAAGAGAGGCCCGCGGGGGTCTTGACTTGGTTGGCCTGCAGGCGTTAGCAGAGAAACCCATACTCCTAAGGGACTTGTGCAGAGAATTTGGGATAGACGAATGGCAGGCGGCTACGATGGGAAGAGAGCTCGACACGTTTGAGTTTGGCGGGGAGAGATGGGTGATGAAAAAGTCGAACCCTGGAATTGAACACGAGGTCTTGGTAATGAAGATCCACTCGCTCCTGCAGCAATCTGGAGTTGAATCTTACATACATGATAGGGCTAATGGCCCCGACATAGTGGTTTACCACGGAAGCGGCAAGATTGCAGTAGAGTACGAAACAGGCATGAAGGCCATGGAGGACACATTGGGGATGATCAAAAAGAGGGATTCGGGGTACATGAAGACTGTTGTGGTGGTGAACGCCAATTCTTTGGAAAAGTATAGGGGCGCGCTTACAGATTCGAAATGGCAGGTTTTTGGACCGGATGAACTGGACAAGGCGGTGGCCGCATGCAAGGGCTAGTATTTCTTCCATTTGCCCTCGGAGACAACGTTTATCTTGCCGTCGACCCAGACTATTCCCGAATTGTCGTCAAGCGCATAGAGTTCCCCGTCTAGCCGCCTTGCGCTTTTTCTCAGATTTGCATCCCTCACTTTTGGAAAGTATGGCGAATTGAGATGCGGTCTGAAGTTGAAGTCCACGTAACCGAGTCCGGGAGGCGCATCATTTATGTCTTCGCCGTAGAGGTATTCCGGGGTGGCGGAGAGCCTCTTGCACAGTGCGATGCTCCCAGCGCTTATCCCAACATAGACCCTCTTCTTGAGGAGCTTGGGAAGCTCCTTCTCAAGACCGGATCTCCTGATCCACTTCACAAGATATGCAGTCCATCCCCCTCCGACGAATATAACGTTTGCTGCCTTGAGCCTCGGGAGCCACTCCCCTTTAGGCATCGCCGATATGTCGACTATGTCAGTTGGCCCAATTTTCTGGCACTGGTTGAAGTTTTCTATGAGCCAGTCCTTCTCGCCTTCTTCAAGGTTTGCCGCGGTCGGTATGAACGCTATCCTTATCCTTCCCCGAACCAGCCCCTTTAGCGCTTTCTCCAGCGATTTGTTGGTTATCCCTGATGAGGTAAGCATCAGTTTCATGGCATCGCCCTATTATTGCTTGGTGGGTATTAATAGTGGTAGCATAAAGCAAGCTTTTAATACATTTGCGAGAGATAAATAACAGTTCTGCTTCTTACAGAAGGAGATTCGAATGTCTAATGTATATGAGGTAAAGTCGGCGGACCTGGTAAGGATAGCCTCGCAAAGGCTCAAGGAGAAGATGAAGAAGCCCACCTATGTCGATTACGTCAAGTCGGGACCAAGCAAGGAGAGGGTTCCCCAGGACCGTGACTTCTGGTTCACAAGGTCGGCTTCCATACTGAGGCAGGTCTACCTCAATGGGCCGATTGGGGTCTCTAAGCTAAGGACCAGGTACGGCAGCAGGAAGGACCATGTCGTTCACAGGCACCACCACATGAAGGCAGGTGGCAGCATAATAAGGGACGCGCTGATAGAGCTGGAGAGACTCAAGCTCGTCCAGAACACCAAGGAGGGAAGAGTAATAACACCACAGGGCAGGTCGTTCCTTGACAAGATAGCAAACGAGCTCAAGGGCGCGCGAAGTGGTGCATGATGGAGAATGAGGAGGAGCAGTACCAGAAGAAGCTGCAGAAGAGATATCAGGAGGCCATAAAGAGGGCCCAGGTAGAGCAGCAGATGGCTGAGATCGCCAAGCGCATGCTTGACGCAAACGCATATGAGAGGCTGACAAACATAAAGAGCTCGAACCCCATGCTTTACAGGCAGATGGTTAGCATGCTGATATCGCTCGCGCAGCAGAACAGGGTCCAGGGCAAGATAACAGAATCGCAGTTCAGGTCGCTGCTCGAGAGGCTCACATACAAGGAGGATACAAAGATAGAATTCAGGCACAAGTGATGCTATGACTAAGAAGACGGGAGACGAGAAGAGAAAGCTTGGGAAGATGCTAAAGAGGAACCGGAGAATGCCGGTACTCGCTACGATAAGGACCCATAGGAGGCTCCAGTTCAACATGTTCAGCAGGGACTGGAGGCACAGGAAGATAAAGAAGGTGTCATGAATGGCCGACAGATTGCTTACGATAAACCTCAGGAACTACCTAGTTAGGCAGCCGGTCAGGAGGAGGCACATGAGGCTGGCCAGGTATGTGAGGAACAGGATAGCCCACTACGTCAAGGTGGAGGAGGAAAAGGTCAAGATCAGCAAGGAGCTCAACAACCTCATGGTTAAGAGCTACTCAAAGAGCATGCTCCCCCTTAAGGTTAATGTCAAGATAGAGAATGGCACAGCAACAGCCAGCCCCTTCACCCAGAAGAAGGAGGGGGCTGCGGCGCCTGCGCAGCAGTCAAGGCAGGGAGCCGCAAAGACGGCCCCGATCCAGAAAGCCGAGAAGAAGGCTGAGGCCAAGGCAGAAGCCAAGCCCTCGACTTCGGCAAAGAAGTAGCTGGTGGCCATGGATGCGGCCAAGTGCAGGATAAGTGGAAGCGACTATGCAGGCGTCTTCTGCAGCGCGTCGGACAGGCTGATCCTAGTTCCCTTAAGCCTCAGCAGGAAAGAGAGGGAGGTCCTCTCTAGCACCCTACACGCTGAAATAGTAGATGCGAGCGTTGGCGAGTCAAATCTGGTTGGTTTGTTCTCAAAAGTCAACTCGAGCGGCATAATACTATCAAACCTCACGACTGACAGCGAGGTGAGGACCATAAGAGACAGGTCTGGCGGACGGAACGTGGAGGTGCTGCATAGCAGCATAAACGCGATCGGCAGCAACATCCTGGCAAATGACAGGATAGCGATTGTAAATGAGGAGTACTCAGATGTCGCGCTGAAGCAGATATCCGACGTGCTCGGAGTGGAGACAGTTAGGGCAGAGGCGGGGGGCTTCAAAACCGTAGGAGCCAACAACATACTCACCAACTCGGGCCTCGTGATAAACAACAGGGCCACTGACCTTGATCAGAGTGCCTGGGAGGAGATGACCGGCTTCAAGACCATAAGGACCACTGCCAATACTGGCGCCCTTGCGATCGGCCTAGCAGCTGTTGCGAACTCCAATGGAGTGGTAGCAGGGGAGGAGACTACTGGGTTCGAGCTCAACAGGATCCTGCAGGGCCTGGAACCTCAGTGACTCTCATACTGGGACCTCTCTTAACAGCCCCATATTGTTCCTGCGCCTTGTTGCAGCACCCCTCTGCTGCGGAGTCAGGGCGGGCATCACATAAGTCGATCCCTCCCACGTGCCGGCAAGCTGATTCTCGCCTCTGGGCCTTAAGGCCCCATTTTTTGTTCCTTGAGAACCTTCGGATTCTCTGATTTTTAATCTAGCCATCATGACACCCCAAGCCCGAGAAAAAAAGAGTGTTGGGCTCAGGATATAATAAGCAGGACCTTGACAAGGGCTATGCTAGAGGAAAGAGACAGAACAGCGCTTTTCGGTTGCGAGTTCATGTGTTCGCCCTATGTGCTTGATTATTTAGCAATTGGGGTGGTATTAAAGGCTTTTGTGCAGGGGGTTAGCAACCCTTTTATAATGCTGGAGCGAAATATTATATGATCGTATGGCAGACAACAAAGGCAGCGGAAGGAAGCTGACAAGGGAGGAGCTGGCCTACGTGCAACAGGTGTACCAAAACCAGTACGTGATGACTGGCAATGCGATAAACGCCGCGCTTGGGGAGCTCCAGGAACTCAGTTCGGCCGGAAAGGCGCTGGAGGAGATTGGAATGGTCTCTGGGAAGGCGTCGCTGTCAGGCATAGGGGGGGATTTCTACCTGAAGTCGAAGATCGAAACCAACACCAAGGTCTTGGTAGGGATCGGGGCGGGCTTCCTGGTTGAGAAGGAGATAGACGCGGCCAGGGAGACCATAAAAGCAAGGGTTGACGCAAAGAACGAGATGGTAAACAAGCTTGTCAAGAGCAGGAAGGAGATCGAGGCGGCTATGCTGGGGATGCAGTCGGGCTCGGAGCCCAATCAGAGCAGTGAATAGGATGTTTGAAGGCTTAAGGAAGAAATTCTCTGAAGTGATAAAGGGGTTTGTCAAGAAGGAGGAGCAGTCGGCAGAGCAGCAGGTTGAACCACCAAAGCAGGAACCTGGACCTGCAGTTCAGATCCGGCCGAAAGCGGAGGCCAAAAAGGAAGAGCCGAAGGCCGTACAGCGTGTGGAAAAGCCAGTGCAGGCACCAAAACCCCAGGTTCAGGAAGTGCACAAGTCCGCACCTAAGCAGGATGCCAAGACCGAGAAACCAACTACCCGGGAGAAAAAGGAGGACATGGTAAAAGTGTCGCTCGTCACGAAGGTCAAAAAAGCGGTGTTCGGATCGGTGGTGCTAAGCGATGCAGAGATAGAGCGATTACTTTCTAGCCTCAAGGTGTCCATGCTTGAATCAGATGTAGCTTTTGACGTCGCGGATAACTTCATAGGTGATCTTGGGACCAGACTGAAGGGGAAGAGAATCGAGTCCAGGAGCATAAACGATGAGGTTGTATCGGAGGTCAGGCGGGCCTTGCTTGATACCCTGCAGAAAGGCTCTCCTGGCTTCAGCTTTGATGAAAGGGTAAGATCGGGAGGCGGCGAACCGTTTGTCATACTTTTCCTTGGTCCCAACGGAACCGGCAAGACGACCACGATAGCCAAGATAGCGAGCAGGCTCAAGAAGGGAGGGGTCAGCTCTGTGATATCGGCAAGCGACACCTTCAGGGCGGCCGCGATAGAGCAGATGGAGCATCACGCGAACAGAATCGGTGTCCCGATAATAAAGAGCGTCTACGGTGCGGACCCCGCGAGCATAGCCTTCGACGCTGTTGCATATGCTAGGGCGCGCAAGGTGGATGTGGTATTGATAGACAGCGCAGGGAGGCAGGAGACCAACCCCAGCCTGATAAGGGAGATGGAGAAGATGGTGAGGGTGGCAAAGCCGAGCATGATAATATTCGTAGGGGAGAGCACTGCCGGAAACGCGATAGCCAACCAGATAGTAGAGTTCGGGAGGCACATGAAGATAGACGGGATAGTGCTCACAAAGCTTGACTGCGATGCGAAGGGCGGGGGAGCCCTGTCCATATCGCACCTTACCGGGATACCCATACTCTTCTTTGGGGTTGGCGAGGGGTACGATGCCCTCGTTGACTACACGCCGGAATTCATAGCCGACGCGATACTGCCTAAGGCAGAGTAATGGATGTAACCTGCCACACGGCGGATAGGATTAATAGCTTTGCCTGGATTATAGTAGGGATTAGGATGGACATCAGACTTCTCAGGATAGAGGACGCGGTCCTTGAAAGCCTGGTCGGCAAATTCAACGATATCACTGACCCAGAGGACAGGAAGGAGATAGTGACCGATACCGCAAGGCAGATAGACGGTACCCTCACCGATGATGAGGTTGAGACCCTCTACAACGACATAAATGACATAGGGGTCGTCAGCAAGCTGATCTACGACGAAGAGATAGAGGACATAATGATAAACAACACCCTTAACATATTCGTCACCAGCACCAAGCTGGGGGAGATAAAGCTCGACCAGAGGATAAAAACCAAGGAGGAGCTCTCCAGATTCGTAGGCAAGATAAAGCTGTACGCGACCAACATGGAATACGGGGGCAGGATATTCGACGTACAGATGCCAAGCAAGAGCAGGGCAAACGTCGTGGCATCGCCGCTTGGCTACAACATAACCATAAGGAACTTCAAAAAGGTAACGCTCAGCATACTCGACCTGATAAACTCAGGAACCCTAGACTACCAGATGGCAGCCAGGCTCTGGCTCTACGTTGACGGGCTGAAGATAAGGCCCGCGAACCTGCTGATCGGTGGGATACCAAGCGCCGGCAAGACGACCCTTCTCAATGCGATGTTCTCGTTCTTCAGGCCGGAACAGAGAATCATAACCATAGAGGAAACCTATGAGCTGAACACACACATGCAGGAGAACTGCGTGAACCTCCAGACGAGCGAGGACCTGCCCATGGAAGCGCTTGTCAAGACGGCGTTGAGAATGAGGCCGGACATGATAATAGTTGGAGAGGTCAGGGGCACTGAGGCGAACGACATGATGACGGCGATGAACATAGGAAAGATCGCTATGGGGACAATCCACGCCTCATCGTCCAGGGACATAGTAAACAGGCTGGAGCACACCCCGATGAAGGTGCCCACAGACATAATACCGGTCATCGACGTGCTCATAACCGCATCGATAGTAAGGGCGGGGAACAGCAAGGCACCGATCAGGAAGATAACCCAGGTGTCAGAGATATCCGGCATGGAGACCAACGTGCTCCTGTCTGACCTCTACAAGTTCGATTACAAGACCATGAAGGGCACGCCGATACTGCCAAGCGTCACCTATAGGGACATGCTGGCGAAGCTGGCGGGCGTCGCCCCCACAGATATACTTTCGGAGGAGCTGGTGAGGGCCACCATATTGCAGAAGCTCAACGAGACTGGTAAAAGGGACATAAAGAAGATAAGCGAGACCGTGAGGGACTACTACTTCGGCCCGGACGAGACCCTCAAGAAGCTCGGGATAAACGGCGAGCCCGCGATAAGGATATAGTTACGGTAGCCACTCCTTGTTCCTTATCTTTTCCTTGATGTAGTCGTCAACAAAGGTGAGCCTGGGACCCTGCAGCGTGTCCTGCTCAAGCTTGAGCTTAGTCTTTAGGACCATCTTGAGCTCATCAACCCACTCCTTGTGGCGGTTGATCCATTGGTAGTTAAGCATCTCCTGCGCCCTCTTGAGGTCAACCTCGGTTGCCTTCATCGTCATCTTGTTGAGGAAGTCGTACTTCTTGAGGTCCGACATCGTAACCCCGAGGAACTTGGCCTCAGGTGTGGCTATCGAGTTACCCATGTAAGCGAGGTTTATGCTCCCCGTCTTGATGGTCCAATATATGTACCATCCCCATGCGTCGCCATCGTTGAAAACATAGACTGGAAGACCCATATCGGCCAGCTTCCTGATCAGCCTTCTTGTTCCCCTTGCCGCCTGGCCCTGAGGCGATATTAGTATCATGTTCTCCTTTTTCCAGAGAAGGTCCTCGTTGAGCCTCTGCCAGAGGGCGTCCTTCTCCACCACGAGCACGCTCTTTGCCTTCACGTCTACGAAATCGATCTCGTTGTCAACATCGCTTGGTATCGCCCACCCGCTCCTTCCGAGCTTGCTTGCATCAATCTCCTGCCTCTCGCCACCAAAGGTGTCCATCACCTTCAGGTTCCCTGCGAGGACTCCCTTCCTGTTGGCATTGAGGTTGAGATCCTCCCTCTTTATGTCGAGGGCAGCCTCGAGGTCCTCGATGAGTGGATTTGACTCGGCCTGCTCGTTGAATATGTTCTCGTCGACATCCTCGCCGAGCGAGTACTTCAGCTGGTAGAACAGTCCCCTTATCGTGGTGTGGAGGTTCTCGTTTATGAACTTGTGGCACTTCGCCGCTATCGCCACTGTCTGCATGAACCTCTTGGACTGAGCCGTGTTGACAAAGCTGCGCTCCTCCCTCTGGTCGCCAAGCTTTATGATCCCCTTCTTCTCGTCGTATATGACGTTGCTGCGGCCCCTTGCCATGGTGGAGAACGTGGGATTTTCCATCCCCTCGATCTCCTTGACTATCCCCTTGCCGAACCTCTCAAGCTTCTCCTTGGACTCGGCTGCTGTCTGCTCTGAGGCACCCTTTCTCTTCAATCTGCCTCACCCTTTGGCTTGGTGCCGTTCTTAAGCTCCTTGATTATGTCGTTCTTCCTCTTGCAGTCTTTGAGCGAGTACTTGAGGACATCAGCGAGCACGCGGACAGGCATTATCTTGACCTTCCCTAGCTTTTCCTTGCTCAGGGCGACATCGTTCAGGTTACTGGCCGGTATTATGATCTTCTTTATGCCTGCGTCTATTGCAGCCTCGACCTTGCTCGTGACTCCGCCCACCGGGAGGACCTCGCCCCTTACCGAGAGAGATCCGGTCATCGCCACTGATTGGTCTATCGGAACGTTTTCCATGGCAGAGATTATGCTGATGGCAACAGATATGCTTGCGCTGTCACCCTCCACGCCCTCCATCTGGACGAACTGCACGTGCATGTCATAGTTAGCTATGTCGCGGCCCATGTGCTTCTTGATTATTGCGCTCACGTTCTTGACCGCCTCTGTGGCTATCTTACCGAGCTTTCCTGTAGGTATGAACTTCCCCTCAGAGCGGGATCCTGCTGGCGTGACTTCTGCGACTATTGGTATCACTACACCGGAGTTTGTGATCCTATTGCCAACCACTGCGAGGCCATTGACCTTTCCGATGGCGTAGCCGCTTACATTGATGACGCTATAGTCCTTCCTGTACTCAAGTTCACGCGACACGATCTGGCTCTCTATAGATGCCGATAGCGACCTTGCGTTTATCACATCCTCCCTAGAAACGACCTTCCTGTTAGCCTCCACCGCAAGATCGCCAGCTGCCCTTATGAGGCCGCCAAGATCCCTCAGTATCAGGGTAAGCTTCTTCTTCCTGCCTGCGCGCCTCCTCGCCTCGTTTATTATCTCATCGACCGCGCTGTTGTCGAAGGGCGGTATCTTTCCATCCTTCTTTATCTCCTGGGCCATGAACTGTACAAGAAGCTCCCTGTTCTTTTCATTGTCGTCCATCACGGATTCCATGTAAACCTCGTATCCGTACCCTCTTATCCTGGACCTTAGAGCAGGGTGCATCTTCTGCGTGTCCTGTAAGTTTCCGGCCGCAACAAGCACGAAGTCGCATGGGGCGGGCTCTGTCTTTACAAGTGCGCCAGAGCTCATCTCGCTCTGCCCTGTTATCGAGCACTTCTTCTCCTGCATCGATGTGAGCAGCTCCTGCTGGGCCCTCGGCTCCATATTGGCTATCTCGTCAATGTAAAGAACACCCTTGTTTGACTTGTGCACCGCGCCGCTCTCGACCCTAAGGTGGGCCGGGGTGCCGAGGCCTCCAGATTGCAGCGGGTCGTGCCGAACGTCGCCGAAGAGGGCGCCTGCCTTGGCCCCAGTCGCATCTATGAATGGGGCGTGCTTCATCCCGGTATTGTCCACTATGAGCTTGGGCTCGCCCATCTCATTCCCCATCATGCCTGGCATCATGCCCACGCGCCTGCCAAGGCCGCTGACCAGCATGGTGACCGCTCCCATTATCATGAGCCCAAGTATTATCGCTGAGAGCAGGATTATGTCCTCGCCCTTCACGTAGCCGAAGATTGCCAAACCCACAAGTGCTGCCACGACCACGAAGACCAAAATGGACACGTAGGAGGTGTTGCCGACCATCTGCTGCATGCGCTTGGACCTCTCCTTGATGAGTATCTGCCTTCCCTGGCCATCGCCCTTGGTGTCGCTGCCCTGCGGGTACGTCTTGACAGACTTGACCAACGGAACGTTCTCGTCATTGTAGTTCTTGTAGACAAGGACGTCTTCAAGATCAGCTGCAGGCAGCAGCTCAGCCATAGCCTGGGCCAGCATCGTCTTGCCTACACCTGGCTCACCAATAAGAAGGCAATTACGTCGCTGCTTGGCAGCCTTCTTTATTATGTCAACCGCCCTCTTCTGGCCGATAACCTGATCGATCAGCTTGGATGGGATCTTCACGTCTTCGGTTGTTTTCACAGCCATCAATTATCACTCAAAAATCGCAGTAGTAGTTGTGTCATGAAAGGTTATTTAACCCATATTATGTGGTTCGGATGGGGCATGCAAACCTATTAATACGTTGGAAATCCAAATTCTACCGGCAGATAGGTCGGGGAGCTAAGGGTTCCCTGCTCGCAAATCCCTTTTGGCGAACCAATGCCGGTCGAGTGCTGGACGCGCATAAGCGGTCCTGTGTTTCGGCGTAGACGCCCTGCCTTAGGTGATAGCCGGGTGTGTGAACCAGGCCAGGCCGGAAGGAGCAACCTTAAGCATATCTTCGCTATGCTCTTAAGATACAGGGCCGAGCTGTGATGCAGATAAACCATTATGCAACTCCACTGCGAGGCCGGCTTCTGCCACTTTATGGTGATTGCCTGAGGAAAATCACAATGATCGGATGGCTGCTCATAGGATTGGCGATTGTGACGATTCTTTATGGATTGAACAACCTTAAGGTATGCCCTGCTTCGATTAATCCCGGTGCTGCCTGCGAGCAGTCGAACTACAATTTCGGCCTGTTTGCTATCGGAGGAGCAGTAATCGGTATGGCGGGTTGCATTATGGTGATTGTGGGCTTCATAAAGCCGCTTCTGGGGAGATGAGTCATTGGAGTACATAGCGATGCTGAGGGGTGTCAATGTCGGAGGTAAGAAGATGTCCATGGCAGAGTTGCGGGAACTTTGCGGATCCTTGAAGCTGAAGAATCCCAGGACTTACATACAGAGTGGAAACATAGTAGTCGATTATGGTGGGGATGGCCCCAAACTTGCGGACCTTCTTGAAAAAGGCATCAAGAAGAGGTTCGGAATGGACGTTAGGGTTCTGGTAAGAACGGTTTCTGAACTGAAAGAGGTTGTTGTGTCGAATCCATTTGGAGAGGCTGCGTATGTGACCTTCCTTTCAGACAGGGCCAAAGGCCAATCTCTCGACGCTATCAATTCAGCAAAGACCGCAACAGAAGAGCTTAAGTTTTCGGAGAGAGAGGTGTATCTCCTTTGTCCAGAGGGGTATGGGAGGACCAAGCTTAGCAACAACTTCCTTGAATCAAAGCTCGGGATCACTGCAACTACAAGGAACATGAGAACCATAAAGGCCCTGTTGGGCATGGCTGGGAACCAGAGTTAAGCACCATTAAATATCTATGACAATAATATCCTCTCGGGCCGGGGTCGCCTAGTGGTATGGCGGCAGCCTGCTAAGCTGTTTAGCTAGAAATGGCTTCTGCGAGTTCGATTCTCGCCCCCGGCGCTTATTCTTTTCCTTTGGTGCATGCCGCGTAGCTTCTTTCTAGGCCGAAGACCCTGTCGAACTTTGTGATGTTTCCCGGCTTTATCCATCTGTACTCGCTGTTCTCGAAGTCTAGCCTTATTTCGGGCTTTGAGTTAAGTTCAAGTATGAATGGGCAGATCAACCAAGTCTTCTTTATTGCAGGATCGTAGAGCTCGTATGGATCCCCGGTTATTACTTGCTTGATCATCGATCTGGTTATGCCCAATTCCTCTTCCGCCTCCCCTATGGCCTTTTCCTGTATGGGCATGGGTGCATCGATGAACCCGCCGATCGAGTTCCACTTGCCCTTGTAGTTGGCGACCTTGTCGCTCCGCTTTAGGAGAAGAATCTCTCCATTGACCCTAATGAAAACCTGAACCGCGGGTGCGTAGTCGGTTCCTGTGTAATTCACCCTTCCATCAGGGAAATGGGCGTATCTCTTTGAGAGCTCGGCCAGTTTCTTCAGAACATCGGAGTCGTCCATGTGCTCGATGATGAGGGTTATCTGGTAAATTATATAGTAGTTTATATAGTAGTTGCCAAGCGGGCATGGACAAGACTTATTAATATTTGCTTATAAAGTTATTAACATTAGGCGATGCACTGGACATACTTAGCATATCGATAGATGACGAGACCAAGAGGCGCCTGGACGGAATACAGAGGAGGCTCGGGTTCAGGAGCAGGTCAAAGCTATTGAGGAACGCTATTCAGGGTCTTATGAAGGACTATGAAGCGCTTGAGGGGCTCGGCGGCGTGGTCGAGGCGGTGTTCGTAGTCTCTTATAAGGAATCGGAGAAGAATCATGTTTCCAACACCTTGCACAAATTCAAAGAGGACGTGCTTAGCGAACTGCACCAGCATGGAAGGGGAAGCTGCATCGACGTCCTCAATATCAGGGCCCCGGCAAAGAGAGTGCAGTCCATGTTCGTTACGCTCAAGAGAAACAAATGCGTATATTCGGTGGTGTATTCGATCATAAGCGCGTGGGGTAAGAGTTCTGGGTGAGCCGATGAATCCTTTGGTATTTGTACTTGCGTTTGCAACATTCCTTTCCACGGCGATAGGCGGGATTTTTGCAATAAAGTTCAGGAATGTGCTACACTACTTCTTCGCATTCGCGGCGGGTGCACTGGTGGCTGTGGCCTTGCTTGACCTGCTCCCAGAAAGCTTGAGTACTGCACAGGCGATAGGGATGCCGATAAGGTACTCCCTGATTGCCGTGGTCCTCTCTTTCCTCTTTTACAACCTGATAGAGAAGATATTCTCGACCCATCACATCCATGATAATGATGAGTCCTCGCATGGGCACATAATGGGGCCCATAGGCGCCGGAAGCCTTGTAGTGCACAGTTTCCTTGACGGTGCCGCCATAGGGGCGGCCTTCCAGGTGAATGCGGGGGTAGGATTGATAGTGGCATTTGCGGTGATAGCCCACGACTTCACAGATGGCATAAACACGGTTACGCTGATGCTGAAGAACAGGCACACAGTCAGTCGCGCTGCCATATTCCTACTTGCTGACGCAATTGCCCCGATATTGGGTGTGTTCGCCACCTTTGCCCTCGTACTGGACCAGACGGTTCTGACGCTTGTGCTCGCGGTCTTTGTTGGGGAGTTCATATACATAGGCGCGTCAAATATGCTGCCGGAGACCAGAAAGCACACGCCATGGAAGATGATGGTGCTTACTTCCCTAGGGGTCTTTGTCATATTGGTGCTTACATCACTCATTTGAATCCTAGCAAGCGATAGCTATTTAGTAGGGATTTTGGCAATAGTAGTGATTGCATGATGGAGATCACGATGCTCAAGAAGGTTGACCTATCTGGCGCGACCTTCGTTGAAGGATTCCCAGGCATAGGGCTGGTGGGCCCCATGAGCATAAGCTACATGATTGACAAGCTGGATATGGAGTGCGTGGGCTACATAGACAGCCAGAACTTTCCTCCCCTAATATCGATACACAAGGGGGAGCCCATGCACCCGATCAGGCTCTACTACTCTAAGCAGAACCAGATAATCACGATATTCGCGGAGTTCGCGATCCCACTTGACCTGGTGTATGAGATAACTGAAACCGTATACGGGTTCGTGACAAAGAACAAAATAAAGGTCATCTACTCGATAGGCGGGCTTCCTATCGGCATGCAGCCCGGGCAGCAGGCCAAGGGAGGCACGGTTTTTGGGGTTGCCTCCAAGAAGTCTCTCTCCACTAAGATGCAAAAGGCCGAACTGAAGCCCATAGTGGAGGGTGTCTCCACAGGGGTTAGCGCGATGCTTCTGGTGAAGTCTAAGGCTGATGAGCTTGACAACATAAACCTCATGGTCGCGGTCCAGCCCGGCATAGTAGACCCCAGATACGCAGAATCTGCCATCATCTGCCTGAACAAGCTGATGGAGCTCGACATAGACATAAGCGACCTCGAGAGGGAGGCGAAGGAGGTCGAGGCCAAGATAAGTGAGATAATAAGCAAGCACAAGGAGAGTCACGAGAACTACAAGAATGCTGTGGGTGACTCTGGACCTTCCATGTACGCCTGATGGTGAATTTGTCTCATATTAGAAGCGAGAAGGCCATGAGCTGGGATTTATTCCCAGGCCCCTTACACCTTGGCCTCTTATGTTTTTTAGCCATCATCCTTGTGCTGTCACAATATTCATATGGTGCGGTGACGACCGTTAACGTTGCCACATGCAGTTACTCAGATGTCAGTGCTGCAGTTAACGGAGCTGCCGCGGGGAGTATCATCCAGATACCAGTAGGGAACTGCGCTTGGAGCAGCACCCTGTTAATAAATAAGTCAATAGTAATAAAGGGCGCAGGACCAAACTCGACCGTCATAACCAATAACGTGGGTGGTGGTACTGTGTTTCTGATCAAACCGGCTGGTGCAGAGGTGAGGCTGAGCGGCCTTAAGATCATTTCAAGCTACCAGCAGTCGGAAATTATAGACGTCATTGGCCCAGCCACAGTCCGCATAGACAACTGCATCGTTATCAATGGCTTCCATGACATAGTCACAGATATGAATGGGCAGGCTTCCGGCCAGGTTCTCGGGGTCGTTGACCATTGCACTTTCATCAACGCGCAACAGGCTTATTTCGTCACTGATGTCGAATCTCCAGGGGACATAAGCAATGGTTGCTTTGGGTCATCGAGCTGCTTCGGATGGACCTCCTGGAACCGGCCAATCAAACCCGGCCAGAACGACGCCCTTGTTCTGGAGAACAATAGGTTCGTATGGAACAATAGCTTCGCACCTGTTGTCAGCGACTGGACAGCTATCTACGGCCAAGATGGAGGAAGAGTGGTAATCAGGTACAACACCTTCACGGCGAGCGCGGCCTATGCGGCTAGCGGGAGCGGGGGGTTCATCGACGCTCACGGGGATAATCCAGACTACGGCATAGTTCTCTATGAGGTATACAACAACATCTTCAACAGCGCTGGCGGGGATTATGCGAACCTGAGGGGAGGCTCGGCATTATACTACAACAATCAGTTCAACGGACCGGGAGGCTACGCGCTTGAGCTCATCAAGTATTGGCCTACTGACATCCATACAGTCCATAACACATATTTCTGGAACAACACAATGAACGGCAACACTAACCAGGCCTCAATGGTAACTAAGAAGGATGAGCCGAATACATGTTCTGGATGCAGCGCCACATTGGTAAATGGCACAGCAACCGGGAGCGGCGACTATTTCTTTAGGCCTCCAGCGGCTGGAGATCCGCTCTCCCGCAACGGCCAGAGCTTTTACCCATACACCCCACTTGCCTATCCAGACCCGTATATTACTGACTGTTCTATGTATCCGACATTGTGCAATGCTACATCATTCGGCACCACTATCACAAGCACTTCGACAACCAGCACCTCGACTGCATCAACCAGCGCCACAACAACGATATTCCAAGTGGGATCAAACTACATCACTGTAACGGTAACGAACAGCAACGGGGCGGTGTCAAACTTCCAGGAGATGGTAAGCTTCAACCCTTCTGGTCAAAATTACAAGCCATACGAGGCCGCCGACTTAGGGAACATAAGATTCGCACAAGGATCAACCGAATTGTATTCATGGTGCGAATCAGGATGTAATAGTTCGTCCAACAATGCGATATTTTGGGTAAAGATTCCCATTGTTCAGAACGGCAACATAAAGATCAATATGTCGTTCCAGTCGACCTCAACAGAGTATGACGGAGTGTTCGCAGGGGAGGCACCCCAGCTCTCCCAGTCTTATGGGCAATATGACAACGGGGCAAATGTTTTCGATGTCTACCAGGACTTCAAAGGCGTTTCTGTACCGCCTGGATGGACAGAATCAGGGAGTGGGATAACGATAAACAACGGGGTTACGACAAGCCCTTTGAATCTGGGTTCGGCATCATGGATTACCACCTCTTCCACATACGGGCTATCGGCCAACCAGATCCTTGAGCTGTACGGGGACTACACTGGGGCGAACGGCAACGACTGCAGCCTTAACTCGGGTTACGTTTCCCACTCATCGATCCAGTGCAACGAAGGTTCAACAGTAGGCTGGAATAACGCCTGCGTTTCGTCGTCTTTTACTGACTTCTCCTACAGCGGCACCTACTATTGCGGCTCCATGGGCCCCCCGATAGGAGAGTACCACTTACTCTATACTTACTGGCCTTCATCTTCTATGGCGTTTTACAGTTACGACTACTCGGCAACCCAGCAGATAACGTCTCGGATTCCTGGTTCCCAGGCATATATAGGAGTGTGGATGTCAGGGACAGGAAACCCTTCCCTGAAGCTTAGTTATGTGAGGATAAGGACCTATCCACCTGCTGGGGTCATGCCCACCGCCGTGTTCGGACCTTCTGGCTCTACAACCACCACTATAGTGCCAATCACTACAACATCAGCAGCTACAACCAGCACGGGAATATCTACCACTACGATAGTTTCAACCACTATGCAGAGCACCACTACCCCTGCCACTATAGAACCTGGCGGGAACAATGGCGGGGTGACCGGAGGCAATTCAGGACCTGGTGGGATAGGCGGAACTGTTCTACCCACAGTGATATATTCAAATGGTTGCTATACTGTATCCAACTATTCCCAGAAAAACACAGAAACCTTCACGCTCAATGGTGTCTCGATTTCCTCGGTCGTGAACTTCATTGGACCGACTGACGCGGGTGTAACGGTGAATGGGAGGATATATGAGTCTGTTGAACCGGGCCAAAACTATACAATACTAAATACCACAAGCTACATATACACGATGAGGTTGCTGAACCTTAGTTATCTGCCAGTAGAGCGCACGATACAGTTGGGCTTCTGCAGCTCCCCCAACATGGTTCTTGTTGGTCTGCTACCCAACAAGACGCTTGTATTTGACACGAATGGAAATGTGTTAGAAGTACCTGTTCTCTCAAACCCCATCACAACACCAGGGCTGGGATTTTGGCCGGGGAACCTGTCCATAATAGCAAATCTAAGCTCAACTTCCCCAATATTGGTGAATGTGTCTAAGGCCGTATCGCATCTGCCAACGCCGCCTGAAAATTACACTTCTGCCATATCAATAAACGTTAGTGTGAGCAAGAAGTACCTTACGAATGACTCGATTTACATGACGCTTGGTTATGACTGTAACATAAACTCGACGCGTATTGTGCCGTTCGTGCTCCAGAATGGGGCGTGGGAGCCAATAACCCCATTCACGACCAACAGGGCCCTCTGCACAGTAACATTCAGAATCCTTGAGGACCCGATTGTGGCTCTGTTTATAGAAAACCAGGTTTCAGGCAGTACTATCACCACCATAGTGCAAGAGCAGGGCAGCTCCCGTGGTGCTTCCATTACAGCGGCAGAGCTTGTTGCAGCACTGGTTGGTGTGATTATAGTCGCAGCCATTATCGCGATTTACAGGTGGAGGACCAGGAGCCAGAAGCACACTGATGATTCGTCTATCAAGACGCAGCCGCCGAAGGAACCGCCAACGCAGGAGCCACCGATTTCTGACCAGCAATAGGTATTTAACTAGGCAGAAGCCACAACTATCTAAGCAGGGGTGGCGGAGCCCGGTCTGGCTCTCAAACAGCCACGGAAAAACGCGCGGGACTTAAGATCCTGTGGCCTAGCGCCTTCGGGGGTTCAAATCCTCCCCCCTGCACAGTTTAATGGTGGTATGGTGCATATCAAGCCTGGAATATATCGTCATTACAAGGGAAAAGAGTACGAGGTGGTTGGGATAGCCAGGCACAGCGAGACAGAGGAGGAGCTGGTCGTATACAGGGCACTCTATGGCAGGCACGATCTCTGGGTCAGGCCCCTAAAGATGTTCCAGGAAAAAGTTACCGTTGATGGAATTAGAATACCACGATTTGCACTGATAAAATCCAGAGGGATGGATTGATGCTTAAGTCATCAGGTAAAGGCAAACCCAGGGCGCACCATTTGCTTTTTATATATTTCTAAAGAAAATAGACCATGGACGACCGGATTCTGGAGGCTGAGCCAGTACCTTCACAGGGCGTAGTGGTGGATCCAGTGGGAGATGCCATGAAGGTACAACAACAGGTTCAGCAACCCGCACCGAAGCCAGACGCCAAAGCCCCTGGTTTCACAAATAGCAAAGCATTCATCATAATTCCCATAGTGCTCATAATTATCATAGTGATGGCAGGATATTTCTTATTGTCCCATGGAAATGCCTTCGCTTCAACCACCATAACCACAACCACGCAGGCAACCACCACCCTCAATTTAACCTCGACCATAGCGGGCGTGGCCCAAAATTCCATAAACGCTTCATGAAGGTGGATGATTTAGCACATAAGAACACGGTCAGCACCGGCTAAATATAGCACAAGCCTTAAAGAGTTTAATCGCGTAATTGTTCTGCTAATCTTGGTGAAACAATGGGGATTCTGACTTGGGTAGGCGTAGGGATTATAGTAGTAATAGCGATAGCGGTAATAGCGATATACAACGGCTTCATAGCGAAGAGGAACAGAGTGCAGGACGCCCTGGCCCAGATCGACGTCCAGCTTAAGAGGAGGTACGACCTGATACCAAACCTGATAGAGACCGTGAGGGGCTACGCCAAGTACGAGAAGAGCGTGCTCACACAGGTTACGGCGCTTAGGGCATCAATAGTGACAGGATCAGTAGACCAGAAGCTCAGAGCAAACGACCAGCTGAGCAGGGCTCTCAAGAGCATATTCGCAGTTGCGGAGAGTTACCCTGACCTCAAGGCATCGGAGAACTTCAAGGAGCTCCAGGAGCAGCTTGAGGGGACAGAGGACAAGATATCGTATGTGAGAACATCGTTCAACGACTACGTGCTTGACTACAACAACTCACTGCAGACATTCCCAGGTAACTTATTCTCGAAGTGGTTCGGGTTCAAGCCAGCGACGTTCTTCCAGGCCCCGCCTGGACAGAGCGAGCCCGTCAAGGTTGACTTTAGCGACCTCGCTGACCCAAATTCGCCACCTGGACCGGCGGGAAAGGGCAAGAAGGGCAGCTAACGGTGCTAATGGATGGCAAGCTTCTTTGATGAGATAGGCAGGAACAGGCTCAAGTCGATAGCCCTGCTCGCCGCTTTCTTCCTTCTCTTCACAGCTATAATATTCATATTTACCCTGTTCTTGGGGCTCAACATCTTCGGCCTGGTTATAGCTGCTGTTCTAGTCGCATTATACGCCATGTTCGCCTATTTCATGGGCGGGCAGATGGTGCTGAAGATCTCAGGAGCCCAGAAGGCCGATCCCAAAAAATATCACTACCTCTATGACATAGTGGAGGGCATGGCGCTAGCCTCGCAGGTGAAGACCCCAGACATCTACATAATAAACGATCCCAACCCGAATGCCTTCGCGACAGGGAGAGATAGGAAGCATGCCTCGATCGCTGTGACAACAGGCCTCCTTTCCATGATGGACAAGAGGGAGCTGCAGGGAGTCATAGCGCACGAGATGTCGCACGTCGCAGACAATGACATAAAGTTCATGCTCATAGCAGTGGTCTTCGCGGGTGTCATAGGCCTGATCGCGGCGATGTTCAGGGGCCTCTTCTGGTTCGGGGGATTAGGAAGCGGTAGGGGAAGGGGCGGAGGCATAGTGATACTGATCGCGCTGGCGATAGGCCTGCTCGCTCCTTTGTTCGCCTTGCTGCTTAGGCTCGCTATATCAAGAAGGAGGGAGTACATGGCGGATGCGAACGGCGGAAGGATAACCAGGGATCCGCAATCGCTTGCAGGCGCACTTCAGAAGATAAAGGACTACATGAGCAGCCCAAAGGCCCAACCTGTCGCCCGGGCCAACGAGACGACCGCATCGCTCTACTTCTCGAGCCCGCTCAGGGCCAGTAGCATCGTGAATCTCTTTTCGACCCACCCTCCGATCGATGAAAGGATAAAGAGACTCAAGCAGATGTATTGATGAGTTAATGGCCACATCGACCCCGAGGCCCCCAAAAGCCTATCTGGCATGCTACTTGGTCCTCATCAGGAAGGAAAAGATCCTTTTGCTTAGGAGATTCAATACCGGATTCCGCGACGGCGAGTACTCGATGATTGCAGGCCATCTGGAGAACAAGGAAACTGTTTGGGAGGCAATGGTAAGGGAGGCAAAGGAAGAGGGAGGCTTGAATTTGAATCCTGAAGGACTAAAGGTGGTGCACGTCATGCACAGGTTCACTGATAGGGAGTATATCGACCTGTTCGTCACATCCGACACAAATGAGGAACCATCCAACACAGAACCCCAGAAGTCCGATGACCTGGGTTGGTTCGATTTAGAGGAGTTGCCCAAGGCCACGGTACCATATATCCGCGCAGCAATAGAGCGCATAAGGAAGGGAGAGATTTATAGCGAATACGCGGAGTGACGGAGCATAGGCGGGCAAGGCTTTTATACATGCCTTTTGAATACTAATCGGTGCTTTTGTGAGGGCGCTTTCACTCTTACTGGCAGTGCTTGTCCTAGGCCCGCTCTCCCTGATATCCGGCGCCACACCGTATACAGTGACACACATAACGGTGCACATGTTCCTGAACCCCGATACCAGCGCGCATGTAAATGAGACAATACAGCTCTCGATAGGAAACCAGTCAGTGCAGCAATACCAAACCAACAGGGTCG
The DNA here is from genome assembly GCA_028866775.1 of Microcaldota archaeon. Taxonomy (GTDB): domain Archaea; phylum Micrarchaeota; class Micrarchaeia; order Micrarchaeales; family Micrarchaeaceae; genus JAJYUY01. The sequence goes on from JAGWHK010000001.1 coordinate 383,773, forward strand.
CCCTCAACCTGACACTCAGCCAGTGGCAGCAGCTCGCAGGAACCCAGGTGACCGAGCACATATTGAACCCAAAAAATGGCAACTATAACTTTGATCTCCTCACCGGGCCCGTAACAGAGGTGGGTTACAATACATATGCGGCTGACCTGGTGCTCAGCTATGACGTCAATAACGTCAGCACTGTCAACCAGACCAGCCCGAGGGTCTTTGTTTACACGCTCAGGTCCAACGTCTTCAACTTCCAGCATGGGGCCAGCGGGGAGGTGCTTAGCCCCAACACAACGCTCAACATAACTGTTCCGCAGGGCTCCAGAATAAAGTCAGTGTCGCCGATACCTGACGCCCCGGCCTATGGGATCACCAACAACTATGCCAACGTCACCACAGTTACATGGTACCGTGGCGAGCCCCTCTCGGCTTTCAGCCTGGTGTTTGTCGTTAACCAGAGCCTGAGGGACGAGGTACTGGCATTCTTCACAGGGGTTTACAAGACCCTTGGGATATACGCTTATGTGCTTATAGCCGCAGTGATACTGCTCTTTGTGCTGTATGTTTACTACAGGGCGAGCAAATAGGTGTACCCTTGCACGAATACGAGATTGCGGTGCTAAAGATCCTCAAGAAAGAGAAGAAGGTCGATTTCAGAGAGCTGGAGAAGGCCAGCGGGATTGACAAAGACAGGCTTATGTGGGCGCTGGAGAACCTCAAGGCTGGGGGCCTAGTTGAGATACAGAAAAGGGAGGAAAAGAGGTACGTGCTTACTGATGAGGGGTTGGGCTACCTGCACGGCATGCCGGAGGAGAAGCTTGCCGCATCCGCGGCTGAAAAACCGATCAGGCTTGACAGCTCGGTTGGAAAGATAGCCCTCTCGTGGGCCAAGAGGAATGGATGGGTTGAGATAAAGAACGGAAAGCTTGCAGCCACGGCAAAATGGAAGGCGGACTCATCGAAGGGATATGGCCAGAGGCTCGCCCTGGAGAGCGTGAAAGAGGGGAAGGCGAGGGAGTCCGAGGCAATCGATGCTTTGATAAAGAGGGGATTGGCCAAGCCTGTGGTGAAGGTGTCTTCAATAATAGTTACCATAACTCCAAAAGGGAGCGGCATGGAGACTGAGGCAGGTGGCATAGGTGCGATAGCGAGGGAGGCCCTTGTATCCGGAGCCTGGAAGAAGGAGAGGATAAGGCCGTATGACATAAATGCCCCGTATGAGGCATTTTATCCAGCCAGGTCGCACCCGCTCCATGAGATGATAAAGACGATAAGGAGCGTCTGGCTAAGGATGGGTTTCATCGAGTCCGTAGGGCCGATAGTCGAATCCTCATTCTGGAACTTCGACGCCCTGTTCTCCCCGCAGGATCATCCCACAAGGGAGATGCAGGACACCTTCTTCCTGTCAAACCCTAAGCTTTTGGACATAGATGACCTGGAGCTCCTTTCCAAGGTAAAGAGGATGCACAAGACAGGCTGGAAGCAGGAGTTCAATGAGGAGTTGTCAAGGCAGGCCGTGCTGCGGACGCACACAACGAGCGTGACCGTGAGGGGCATTCAGAAGTTCGCGAACGCCCTGAAGCAGAATTACCCGCTGAGGCTGTTTTCCATAGGCAGGGTCTTCAGGAACGAGACTATAGACTACAAGCACCTTGCGGAGTTCTACCAGACAGATGGGATAATAATAGGGGACAACCTCAGCCTTGCGAACCTCATAGACGTGCTCAAGAAGTTCTACGCGCAACTGGGCATGGAGCAGATAAGGTTCAAGCCATCCTACTTCCCCTTCACCGAGCCGAGCCTTGAGGTCCAGTACTATGATGAGGAAAGGGGCGAGGAGCTCGAGATAGGGGGAGGTGGGATCATAAGACAGGAGATAACCAAGGCGATGGGAACCGACAGAACCGTCCTGGCCTGGGGACTAAGCGTGGACAGGCTTATGATGCACAGGCTGGGCATCCCAACCATAACAGAGCTTTACAAGAACGACATAGGATGGCTCCGCAGCCGCCCGAGCCTGAAGGTGTAACTATGCCAACCGTAACGCTAGCGCTTGAAGGGATAACGACGAGGGGGATAGACAAGGAATCGCTGCCTAAGCTTGTGGACAGGCTTGGCATGTCGCTGGAGAAGATCGATGGCAAGGAGGTCACCATAGAGGTAACGCCTGACAGGCCGGACCTCCTTGAGGTCAACGGGCTCACAAGGGCCATCAAGCTGCTGGAAGGCAAGATAGAGCCAAAGGAGAACCGGTATACGCTGAACGGCGCGCCAAAGCTCAAGATAAGCATAGGCAAGGGAGTGAAGGACTGCAGGCCGTTCATTTCAGGGTTCACTGTCACCGGTGCCGATCTAAGCGGCGGAAAGATAAAGGAACTCATGAACTTCCAGGAAAAGCTGCACGAGACTTACGGAAGGAGAAGGAAGAAGATGTCGATAGGATTCCACAACCTTGATAGCATAGAGGGGGATGTGGTTTACGAGGCCTCGAAGAAGGGGAGCATGACACCGCTCGGAAGCGGCAAGAGCGTGAGCTTTGACGAGGTCATGAAGTTCGCAGGGGAGGAGGAATGGGACGAGATAATAAGGGGCTATGGCAAGTACCCGCATGTCAGCGATGGCAAGAAGGTGATCTCCATCGCCCCTGTGTTAAACTGCGAGGAGACCAAGGTAACTGAAAAGACGGAGAATCTCTTTGTTGAGGTTACCGGCACGTCATGGCATACGGTCAACGACGCGGCCAGCATACTTGCCTGCCTCTTCATAGACTCTGGGGCAGAGGTTCTGCCGTGTTCCTTGGTTGGAGGCAAAACCAAGCAGACTCCAGCCATGGAGTACAGGGAGTTCAGGATGCCGTACCCTAAGATAGACAGGACGCTGGGTTACGCCTTCAGGGCGGACGACATAATAACTCTTGCTAATAGAATGGGGCTGCTTGCGGCACGGTACTCCAGCCGGTTGTTTTTCATGGTGCCGCCCTACAGGGTAGACGTGATAAGCGCCAGGGATATAATCGAGGACATAGCGATTGCTTATGGCTACGAGAGGATAAACCCTCTGCCGATAGTTGGGACCTCTATAGGGACACCAGACGAGCTTGAGGAGGATGCGGAGTCGGTCTGTTCTGCGCTTCTGGGCATGGGCTTCAGCGAGGCGCTGAATACATACCTGACCAGTGAGGCGCAGTGCTTCGATATGGTCAGGAGGGAGTACGACAAGGAGTCTGTGGTCAGGGTCGCATACGCAAAGACAGAAAGCCTCTCCATCTTGAGAGAATCGATAATGCCTTCGCTTCTGTCCAACCTGTCCGCATCGCTCCAGGCGAGCCTGCCTCAGCGCCTTTTTGAGGTGGGCAGCGTCTTCAGGGTGGAAAAGGGGGAGGTGCTGGAGGGCAGGAATGTCGCCATGGTCAATGAGCATTCAAGGTCGAACTTCTCCGAGATAAAGGGAACCGTAGCTGAGCTCCTGAAGGTTCTTGGGATATCAAAGTTCGGTCTCAAGGAGGCGAAGGACCCTGCGTTCATAGAGGGAAGATGCGCCTCGATTACGGTAAACGGCAAAACCGCAGGCATTTTTGGTGAGATACATCCTGAGGTCCTGCTGAACTTCGGGCTCGAGGAGCCCGTAGCTGCCGCAGAGCTCAACTTGGAGGCCATTTTCGGCCAGTCCAGCAAGTGAAATCATTCCGCGTCTTCTATTATCTTCTCCTTGGGAAGACTTCGCAGCACCTTATGGGCTAGCGCCATTGGCCCCTGGACAAAATTATTGTAGTATTCTGGGGATCTGGGACGGCCGCTATAGGATCTGATTAGGATCACGATTGGCGCTTTGCCGGCTTCTTTGGATTTGTTCTTCTCCAAAACAGCACCAGAGGGTCAGCTCTGGAAAGATAATTAAGGCTATCGTGTTGCTTGCTGTATCCCCTTCCTTATCTCTTTGAGACTCCTTATCTTGGCGTCCAGATCAAGCCCCTCGAATTTCTGGTCCCGGCCGTTCGTCACTGCGACTGTCTTTATCCTGACGGCCCTTGCACTTGCGAGCATTGATGGGGACGAGCTAACGAAGATCCCGTCGCTGTCGGGCTCTGCGCCCTGTGCCTTGGCAGTTGAGACCGCAGCCATGAGAAGGGCGTTAGAATCCTTGTTGAAGGCGCCGTATTCTGCAAACTTGAACATTTTATGCTCTATCTTTGCCCTCTCCAACATATTCTGGGCCATCCTCTCCGGCACAGGAGTCGCTAGCCCGGTCACGAAGTCCTTGTTATTGCAGAACGAGAGGACGTCCTTTGCTCCGTCGCTCAGAGACATTCCGTCGTGGCCCGCCACGTTGTAGTAAGCGTAGGGGAGCTCGTTCATAAACACCTCCATCTTAGCGTCTATGTCCATCCTTGAAAGTCCCTGTCCACCAAGCTTCTTGTATAGTATGTCCTGGACAGTTCCGTCCATCTCCTCTGCTTTTATGTCATCGAGGTAGATCCCATATATGTTCCTTATGTTCTCCGTCCAGTAGAGTCCAACCTCCTTCTGCTCCCTCACTAGTGCCACTAGATCAAGTAAAAGCGCATTTGCCAAAGAACCACTTATATGCCGTGGAACCAGAATCCCTTGCCTCCGCTTCCCTTCTTTCTTCCCAACAGCTTCTCCTTAAGCGTGAGCTTCTTCTCGCCTGGCTTGTAGTTCGGATCTATCTTGTGTGCTATATCCGGGTTCTCCTCCAAGTAGGCATCCTGGAAGGCTTTGAATTTCTCCTGCTTCTCTATCTCACCCCTTTGTATCTTGGCTTCCCACTCAGGCTTCATCCTCTGCCACTGCTCCTGAGTGTATCCGTATGGGGCCCTTTCCCTTATGGTTGGAGGGTTGTAAGCGTAAGAGTAGAAGTTCTTGTAGTAGTCGTAATCCTCAATGGCCATGTGGTTGGTGTCTGTGTTTATTCCCTCCTTCTTGAGCACCTCCCTTAGGTCGTCTATGCTTATCTTGGGGTGGTTGTTGTCCGAGGTGTCTGGGTTATATATGACTGTTATCTTTGACTTGGTGAAGTCGACTGATGCCTTTATGATGGGCTCGAGCAGCATTAGCCTGTACTGAAGCCTTGCTGCGTGCGGTATGTCTATCATGTCTGCCTTGCTGACGCCGCTGAACACGACCTTCTTTATAATGCGGTACGGAACCCTGAACTTGTTGCCGTTTTCCGTCACATAGGGGTCGAAGTTGGCATTCGTCTGGGTAACGGTTGACTGGTAGTTTGATCCGCTGTTATGGTCCATCTAGCTCACGTTCAGCATCCGCACGAGCCACCCTCGGCTCCACTGCATCCGCAGGAATCGCCGCCTTTGGGCTCGGCGCCCTTGCCCCCGCATCCGCAGGAACCCTTCGCCTCCCCACTCTTCCCGCAGGCACATGAGGCAGACTCGGCCTCGAGCTCCATGGTCTTAGAGCCGCCGGCTGTGGCATTGACCGTCTGGACCACGACAGCCTTGTGCTGTACGGGCGCCACAGTTGCAGGGTTTGAGAAGTTCTTGACCGGCTTCCCCCCATTTACGTTGAGCGAGAAGTAGTCGGTCATGTTGGCATAGTGCCTCAGGTATGGCTCTGACGCCTCAAGCTCCTTTACGTCCCTCCTGTACTTGTCTATCGGGTAGGTCCATCCCGGGTGGGTCTTCTGCCACTCGGAGCTCGGTATGCTGTACTGCTTCTGGGCCTTGTCCCTGTATACCTCTGGGAATACGTTGAAGGTGCAGAACGGCAGAACCTGTCCGTCAGGCATCGCGTAGTGTATGTCGCACTTCTCGACCCTGTGTATGTCGTAAGTGTATTCGTCCTGGAAGTGCATCATTCCGAGGAACAGGCTCTTCATCTGTATGTTACCCATCGTAGCGAAGTTGTGCTTCAGGAAGAGCGACATCAGCATCTTCGTGAAGTTGACCGTCTTCGGCTGCTTCTTCTTGTCTATGAATTTGTTTATCCCAAGAAGCGCCTTCACCGCGATTGCCCTCCTCACTATCTTGGGCTTGCCGTCCATCTCGTTGACGGCCTTCTGCAGGTGCTCGATCAGTCCTTGCGCATCCACGAACTCGGTGATCGGGATTATCTTGTTGTCGCTGTCGAGGAATATGTAGCATCCAGCCCCGCATGCGAAGTGTATCGAGAGGTCGTACTTGAACTCCCCTGTCAGCGCCTCTATGAACTTGTTTATCCCGCCGACGTATGGGACAGAGAACCAGTGCTCCTTCCTTATTACACCGTTTGTTTGCTCCTCTATGAGCTTTATTGCACCTGGTATTGAGATCCTCTGCTTCTCCCTCAACCTTGCGGGCATCCTCCCCACAAGCGAAACCGGCTGGAAGTTGACCGCCCTGACAACATCGATGTTGTTGAGGGCGAAATTTATCATTGCGCCAAGCTCGTGGTCATTTATCGTCCTTATCACTGTTGGTACCAGAACAACGCTTCCCTTGGCCTTCCTTATTGCGTCAAGCGTGAGCGGGGCCTCCCAGTGGTTCTTCGGGTTGGCCTTCTTTGACACTCCGTCGAAGCTCATGTAGAGAGTGCTTACGCCGGCGTGCTTGAGCTGATATGCCATGTCTGGATTGAGCCCTATGTTTATGCCGGTGGTGTTGAGCTGTATCTGGTCGAAGCCAGTCTCCTTTGCCATCTTTACCACTTCGACTATGTTGGGGTGCATCGTGGGTTCACCCCCAGTTATCTGGATTGCGTTTGCGGCGATCGGCTTCTGGCCCCTCAGGTTGACAAATATCTTCCTTATCTCGGCAAGGCTCGGCTCGTATATCGGCTCGCCCTCCTTAGCGTAGAAGAAGCAGTACCAGCATGAGAGGTGGCACCTGTTTGTTATTACTACGTTAGCGAGACCTGTGTGGGACTTGTGCCTCTCGCACATTCCACAGTCGAATGGGCAGTTTGCCCCCTTTGTCTCGGTTATGTAGTTGGGGTTCTCGAATCCCCTTCCGAAGTAGTTGTACCTGCGCATCTTCATGTACATGTCGTAGTCCTCCCAGTACTTCTCTATGGTCCATTGGTGCTCCGGGCAGAACTTCCTTATCATTACGTTGTCCCCGTCCTTGTAAAGGATGCCGTTTATGATCAGCTTGCACTCTGGGCAGACGGTCATGGTCTTCTCTATGACTGGCATCGCCTCTATCTCCTCCATGGTCCTGTGGTAGGGTGCTGTAATTGGATCGTTCACTCCTGGTGCATCCACCTTCATCTCTGGCCTCTTGGAGTTAATCTCCTCGATCACAACGGTAGCGCCCGCTACCTTTGAAGTGTCATCTCTGTGTTGTGGGCTATTTGGCATACTAACCACGGTAATACCCTTCCAGGAAGCTATTTAAAGGTTGCACCGCTCAGGATTTACTTTTTTTCAATAATTGCAGCTCCCTTGTCGAGAGTAGATTGCGTATAAGTTCGGGGTCGGACGAGGCCCTTTCTATGGCCCTCAAAACAGAGACTTTTTCAGAGCCAGAGGCGGCCATTTCAGCTATGCCGAGCTCCAGCCCGTTGCTGTGGATGTAGCCCGCCACCTTCGAGACCCCATCGGATTTGCGGGACTTGAGGTACTTGCTCACCGAGGCCTGCTTGACCCCAACCATGCTGGCCGCCTTTGACTGTGTTATCCCATAGTCCAGGACAAGCTTTTTGGCAACGGCGACCCTGAAGGCTGGTATTATGAGCTTGCTAGCGGCCTCGCAGTCCAGCATCTTATTCCTCTATCCCGAAGATGTCCTTTATGCGGCCGCCAAGCCCGCTGCCGGCGCTGCGGTGCGGCTCGTCTTCCTGGTCGTCCTCCTGCTGTTTCCTCTGGACCCTCTTTTCTGGCTTTTCCCTGGGCTCGGGTTCCCTTTCGGCTTTGGCTGGCTTCTCCCTTGGCAGTATCGCATTGGTCACCGACTTGAATAGCCCTGGTCCCGCGGGAGTCGCTATCGCATTGTCTGGCAGTGGGGAAGCGGGTTTTCCACCCCCGAGCACAGAAAAGTCCAGCCTCTCAAGCGAGTCCGGCTCCATTATGAACATGTTGACAGCCTCCGCGGCCGCGGACTTGAGCGATTTTTGGTTGTAGCATACGGCCGCCCTTATCTTCGGGTCCCTGTTCGCTTGGACAGAGGATCTTATCGGGTCTTCGGATATCATCATTGCGCAGTCCACGCTCTTGCCTATCATCCCAGCTATGTCCCTCGGTTCCTCCTCGCCCTTGCCTATTAGTGCTGTGACACCGCTGCCGTTGAGCCGGTTCGCCAGCTCTATGCAGTCGTCCCTGCTGCCCCCGAAGACGTATATCCGCATATATGCCCCGATTATTGATACCCCGTGAAGGATTAATAATCTTCCCGTCGCTAATTATGGTAAGGTGCTATAGTGAGAGGTACAGAAACATTAGTAAGTTGCGACTCGTGCGGAAGAAGGGTGCCAAGGAACAAGGCAATTGTCTTCGAGAAGCCGGTAAGCTACAACACAGAGCTGAAGACGGCCCAGGACGTCAGGTTCTTCGAGAGGAGGAAGATGACCTACTGTATAAGCTGCGCGAAGCATAGGGGAATATTCGAAAAGTTGAAGAGGCAGTCGATAGAGAGGTCCAAGAGAGGCTTCAGATGATCCTATGGCCTCCGACTCCGATCTTTTGATCTTCAAAATGCGTGGAGTCGAACAGGTCGAGAAAAAGGAGGAGGACCAGCCCCAGGCGGCGTCCCAGCCTGCCGCAGCAGAGGAACGGCCTAGGAGGATGGAAAGGGAGTTAAGGCCAGTCACACCCAGGCCACTGCCACCAAAGAGCACAGGGGCTCCAGAGCCCTCTTCCATATACTACAGGGAGGAAGGGGACTATCCAGATCCCATAAAGTTCTACAAGGAGGCGATAGCCCAGAATGCCTCTTCCCAGACCGCGCCACTTCAGGAGGCTCCAAGGAGCAAGGCCGAAAGCAGGGAAAAGGCCAAGGGCATGTTCTGCAGCGTCCACCAGTTCAGGCATGCCTATGCCATATGCGCCTACTGCCACAGGCCGTTCTGCTACGAGGACTTGGTCGATTACCAGAAGGACTACTACTGTGTCCAGGATGTTGACAGGGTTACGAGCCGCTACACAGAGCGCCTGGCCAATGAGTACAGCATATCGAACCTCATGGCCTCGTTCATACTGATAGGTGGATTCCTGCTTTACCTTTATTATTCCAACGGCATGCTCGGCTACGTAATCAGCTACGTGGCGCAGAACCCATTGGTGGTAATACATGGGGTAAGTCTTGGATTGGGGCTGGTGATTGGGACCCTTATGATCATGCTGTTCAGCTTGATTGGCGCGTTGTACATACTTGTTGGATCAACGAGGGCCAGGATAGCGGTCGCGGCCCTCAGCGCGGCCGCGGTGGCTGTCATGCTGTTCACGTACCAGTACATAAGCAGCGGAGCGATCTATCTGCTGATAATAGCTGCGTTCGAGTTCGCCGCATTCTTGGCGATAATCCATTCGGCAGCCTCAGGGGCGCTTTCTGAGTACAACCAGGCTCCGGAGAGGGGCACGGACTACAAGATCGCTTATGGATTCAACGCAAGGTTCTGATCAGGAAACCAGTTTCCTTGCGATTTCCTCGAACTCCTTCCTTATCTTTTCGCTGTGCAGCACAGGAACCTTTCCGGAGTCGCTGAGCCTGTTGAAGTTGTCGTCAAGGGAAACAGTGCCCAGCAAATCAGTACCAAGAACACCGAGCAGCTCATTCGTATTCGAGCTTGGGGCCCCTCCCGACATGTTTTCAACAACTCCAAGAAGGGACACATTTAGCTTCCTGGCCATCAAGCCGGACCTCCCCGAGTTGACAGATGCTATCTTCTGCGGTGTTGTCACTATAACGAACCCATCCATATGGAGGAGCTGCATGATTGTGAGTGGCGCGTCACTGGTTCCGGGGGAAAGGTCTATTATGAGGTAGTCCAGCTCGCCCCAGTCTATCCCCTCAAACATCTCGCCGAGCATCTTAGTTATCATGGGGCCGCGCCATATTATCGGCTTACTGGCCTCGTCGATCAGCATGGCGGTGGAGGCAACCCTGACTCCTTCCTTCACAACTGGCTTGAATGGGACTGAGGAGGTGTCTATCCTCTCCTCGATTCCAAGGAACATGGGAAGGTTCGGGCAGTCTATGTCAGCATCGAGAAGGCCGACCGATTTTCCCATCTTTGAGAGCGTATATGCGAGGTTCACCGCCACTGTGGTTTTCCCCACCCCGCCCTTGGCGCTGTACACACCTATCTTATGCTTTATCCGCGCAAGTTTGTCCCTGAGGCGCGCCCTCTGCTGTATCACGCCTGCAAATGAAGGATGCATACCTTTTGATGAATCCTGTTCCCCCATAATGCGCCTCAGGTTTTATTCCTAATTTTGTTCCGATTTTCAGAGGTTTCCAATGTTATCGTGATACCGTTCTTGTTTAGTTTCCTGCTTTCTTCTATAAGCCTCAAATATGCCGCATCGTTTTCGCTGAGCTTCTTTACAGAACCTCCTTCTATGTATTCCGGGTCCACATACCTGAATTTCTTGTACACTGTTTCCTTAATGCCTGATGTAACGTTTGGAAGAGTTCCCTTATAGGACAAAAGCCTCAATCCTTCTGCCACCGCACCATTGCCACTTGTCTTTAATTTATTGATAACATGCTGATCATCAACCTTTACATCATCTAGCGTGATTACGTGCTCACTCAAAGCTGTTTTCAGTAGGCGCGCCAATATGTAATATTGTGTAACTGCTTCTGTGCTGCCCCAATGCCCATTTTGTAATTCCATATAATTGGTTCCAAAGGTTGTTGCCGCCCTCTTAGAAGAGAAAACGATACTGCCATTGAAAACAGTGAGATTTCCGGCGCATTCTTTTGATGCGGAACGCTTCCCAAGGTAATAAAACTCCTTTAATGCGTAATCGACCCTATCAGCGCATAGCGACGGCGCCTCGGTTTCCAAAAGTCCATAACGCTTAATGTCTGTTATTTTGCTGAACTCCAATCCATACCGCTCAAGTATCATTGGTACTCTTGTTTTGGCAAGCATTTTACCATGGTTTAGGTCCTGCATGTCTTCGTTTCCTTTCATTCCATCTGCCAAGACCCAGTCCATGGTATGGGAAAATGCTGTGTGCGATGCATCATGCAGGAGTCCTGCTGCCTGTTCCTCAATTCCGGCCCCTAGTTTTCTAAGGAGTAGCATTACGCCGATAGAATGTTCATATCGGCTGAAGTTTATGAAGGGGTAATACTCCTTTGGTACTCCCATTTGGTCTATCTTCTTCAGCCTTTCAATTTCCTTTGAGTGTATTAGCTCTTCGAGCAGAGGCTCTCCAATCGTGAAGCTGCCGTAGTTTACATCATTTAAAGAGAGCATCTTTACCCCATTATATTGGTTGGTATGGAATTTATTAGGCTTTTCTCATGAAACACGGCTTTGCGCTCCCAAGTTCCGGTATTGGGGTATTATGCTAAATAACTTTCTAATCATAAAACTTGTGCTAATCATCGGTGCAGTAAATGAAAATAAGTGAACTAAAGGTTGGAGCGAGCAACGTTACTGTTCAGGGTAAGGTTACTCAGAAGGACAACCCAAGAGAGGTTGTGACCAAGTATGGGAAGAGACTCAGTGTTGCAAACATACAGATCCAGGACGACAGCGGCTCTATAGCTATGTCTCTCTGGGGCAACGACATAAACAACGTTGATGTTGGAGACACGATAGAGATCGAGAACGGGTACGTGAACGAGTTCAGGGGCACACCCCAGCTCGCGAGCGGAAAGTTCGGCAAGATAAAGGTTGTTGAGAAGGGAAGCGGAGGAGGCTCGGCATCAAGTGAGGACGAGGCGGCCGACTTCAGCGACGAGGAGGCATAAGCCTCTTCATTTTCTTCTCTCTTTTTCTTCTTCCACAATACGCAGGTTGGTGGCATAGGCGTCCACCAGGATCTGGCGCCCTCTTCCGGGGTATGTGTCATCATAATGATGCAGCGCGTAGTGCAGTGCAGAATTTGCTTTCAAATTGAAGCGTTCTAGTGTAATGATCACAGCCTTTTCCGTAGTGGCTTTTGGATTGATTAAGACCGATTCTTTTAGTGCCTTGAGCCTTCCCAACTCGTCAAAAAATGAGAAGGTGGAGAGTATGGCTGTTAATTCCCTTTCATTCCAGGAGGAACGTTCATGGCCCGCGGAGTTGTTGATTTGCATATGTAGGTAGTGGCCGGTCTCGTGAACGCAGGTATTTTCAGCCTCGACTATCCCGTTTAGTTTTTCGTAATTGAGTGTGAGTATCAGACTTCTATCGGATTTTTGGCTTATTGTCCCTACAGGCCCAAAGGTGAAGACTAAAGGCAGGGGTTCTGGCTTCACCACCCTAAAGATCGGTGCCAACATTTCGATGGCTTCTTCGTGCAACGATTCCATCCTTCGTTTAAGGCCTTCTTTGTCCCATACTCGCTTACCGTTCAAGAAACCGAGGTCAAACCTGCGCAGGTATGTAGTGCTTGCAAATTTGGAATCGTCGAATAGGGTGGGTTGGACCAAATTTCTGGACCCATTGTGGGTTTGCGAGTTTAACACAACGGGCTTGGGGTTTTTATAATATTTATTGCTTGCTTTTGGGATGGTGCCTCTCTTTCTTTTCGTCGTTCCAATACCTAAGCGTATATACGAAGAATATCATCCCTATTATTACGCTGAACCAGAGGGTCGAGAGCCTTGTCATTATGGTTATCGCAGAGCTCAGGGCCGCGTTTATGTTGAGTGTCGAGCCCAGGAGAAGAACCATTGTGCCATCTGTGACGCCTACGCTTCCAGGAAGGGTCGACACCATCCCGAATATCTGCGCCACAGAGTAGATGAACACGGATTGGGCTGCAAATGCCTTCACGCTTATAGCTACCGCTGAGAAATAGAGCGCCATCGAGTCCATTATCTCTGCAGGTATGGTGTAGAATAGTGCCACTACGTAGACCTTCTTGTTGTTTAGCAGGTTCTGCGAGCTGTAGTAATCGTTTATGTTGGAGCTGAACCGGTTCATGGCATTCCTTAGGAATGAGGATTTCCTGAGGAGCTTGTAAGCCCCCTCGTGCAGCAGAAAGACGAACGATATCGAGAGGAGTATGACAAACACAACCACATACCAGAAGAACTGGTGGAATACGAATGACGTGACAAGGGCGAGTATCGCGAACCCCACGAAGTCAGAGAAGATGTCGATTGTTATTATAGGGGCCACCTTCATGAACTTTGAGTGGGCCACCCTGTTGATCGTGTAGCCTGCCACTATGCGGCCAACCCTGCCAGGGGTTATGTCCATGGAATAGAGGGACATGTAGGCGGCAAAGCTCTTCTTGAACGGTATCTTTATCTTGAGGGTCTTGAGGCAGTAACTCCATCTTCCGAACCTGGTCAGCATTCCAGCAAAGACGAGGACAAAGGCGGCAGCGAAAAGGTACGCGTTGGCCCCCTCTATCGTGCTGACGACCTTGGAGAGGCCACCGAACAGCGCAACCGCGATGAAAACAGCAACGCTGGCGACCATTGTGATTATTATCAGGTGCTTGAACCTGCTGATTGCATTGATGTACTCTGATTTTTTCATTTCCTTGTCATCAGGGTTCTGCGCTGCTATGATGTTCTTTTGCGGCATAGAATCCTTCAGTACCTCAGCGTATTTAAGAATAGCTCCTCGTACTGCTTTGCTATCTTATCCCATGAGTGACGCTCTATCATGCGCCTCCTGGCCTGCTGCCCCATCCGGTGGACCTTTTTGGGATCAGACAGTATCTCTGATATTCCACTTGCGATGGACTCCGGGTCCTTTGGTTTTGAATAAATCCCGCAACGGCCCACCATCTCTGGCAGGCCCCCCACCCTAGAGGCCACTACAGGCAGGCCGCACGACATGCCCTCCAGCACAGCCAGCGATGCCGGCTCGTAGAGCGATGGGGCGACCGCGATATCGCAGGCAGAGTAGTAATACGGCAGCCTCTCGTCACCTATGTCAGACCTCATCTGCATGTTTATCCCAAGCGCTGCTGCTTCTGCCCTGAGCCTTCCTTCCATCGGCCCCTTTCCGACGAGGAGCAGGTTTGGCATGTCGCCATGCTCTGATATCATGCTCATCGCCTGCATCAGGTAGATCTGGCCCTTCTGCGGGACAAACCTCCCATTGCAGATTATGGTAGTTCCCTTGAACCCAAGCTCTTCTATTATCTTCGCAACCTTTGGTGAGCTCTTTGGATGCCTCCTGAAGTTCTTGTAGTCGACACCATTGTATACCACATGGGCCTTGCGCCTCTCTGATTCGGGGACCGTGGATTCTATGGCACTCTTCGACACGCCCGTTATCAGGTCGGCACCATGCATTATCCTTCGTCCCCAGGCAACGTCATAAAGGTAACCAAAGAAGTCGGTTGGGGCGTTTATGTTTGTCGGTAGGGAGTTGTGTATTGTGAGGCATAGTTTTCCTGTCTGCTTGACAGCCTGCATGTTGAAGTAGAAGTACTGGTAGCGGTTGTTTATGTGGTGCAACTCGGCCCCTGTCTTCATTATAGCTTCGTTCAGGCCCTCAAAGGACTCGAACGGGAGTGGGAGGCCGGGCAGGCTGTACTGGTGTGTCTTGAGCCTGACCACCTTTATCCCTTTTATCTCGTCGGTATGATGGACATTGCGCCCGGGAACCGTGGAGGTAAGCACCGTTATGTTATGCCTCTTGGCAAGCCTGCCATATACCTCAAGCAACACCTTCTCAGTTCCTCCTTTGTATGGGTAGAAGTAGGGGTTGAGGATGCATATCTCCATTAGGGTCACGTAATTGATGTTGTTTGTGCGGATCTGTTTATAAGGCTAACTATTTGACAGGACCAATCCGTCAGGATTTTTGTAGCAGAGAGAGATCTGGCCATTGGACTACTGTTTTCAATACCGAATTTTGTGAAACGGTTTCAGGGTAAGGTATTTAAAGGGTTTCCCAAGAGTGAATTTGATGGCTGGGAAAAGGAGGGGAGCAAACATAATAGTGCTCCTGCTTGACACTATGAGGTCGTCAGCTTTAGCTGGGGCTGGGCTCACGAACATCAAAAGGCTTGCCAAAAAGGGCGTTGTGTATGCAAACACTGTGGCACCAGGCACATGGACCGCTCCGTCCCACGCAGCGCTGTTCACAGACATTCCAGTATCTGGGATACCTAGCGTTTCCAAGGATTTCTTCACTGGAGGGACGAGAAGCATAGATCCTTGGATGGTCAAGACAAGGTTCCTGAATGACGGGGCGGATACTTTGGCCAAGAGGTTGTCCTCATTGGGTTACCAGACCTCTCTCTTCTCCAACAACCCATTCCTGAGCAGCTTCACCAACCTAGGTTCTGGGTTCGAGAGGATTGAGGATCTCTGGCTTGACTCCAACCTGAAATACAACACAGGTCTTGTGCAGAGGCTCGGCGGGATCATAAATGGCGGGCCCAGGGCCAGGGAGGCCATGTTCAAGACCAGCTACTATGCCACAAGGCTGCTGCCGCCTGCGGCCCTTGACTGGCTCTACCTGAGGCTTAGGCAAAGGCTCAATGAGGGGATATGCGATGCCGACGGCACGCATAGGCTCGACAGGGGTGCCAAGGATACAGAGGCTTCTGTCAAGCGCCATCTCGAGCTGAAGTATGACTACAGGCCCCAGTTTATGTTCATGAATTACATAGAGGCCCATGAGAACTATCCAGTCGGACCGAGGAGTGGGATAGCGCACGACAAGTGGATCTACCTCAGCGGCATAAGGGAGATAGACTCAAAAACCAGGTCGGAGTTTTACAGGGGCTACATGAAAAGGCTCAGATACCTTGATGGTAGGGTGGGGCGCATGCTCGAGATGATGAGGAGCAAGGGCATATTGGACAATGCCACCGTGGTGATAACCTCTGACCACGGGCAGCTTTTCGGCGAGCACGGACTGCTCTTCCATGCCGTTAAGCCTTATGAGGGTGTCGCGAAGATCCCCCTCATAGCTGCCAACTTCGTAGATGGTAAGATCTCTGGGGAACCAGAAAGGATTGAGAGGCCTGTCTCGCTGAGGGCTTTGAACAGGGCGTTGCTCAACCTGGCGGATGGCACATCGACCTACCTCAATGGAGACCTTAGGAGCAGCAGGTACGTGCTCTCTGAGCATACTGGGATCGCTGAGGGTTGGGATGCCGAGTTCCTGCGCATGTTGAAGCCAAGGTCGAAAAGCGCTACTGCGATATACGAAGCCAAGAACAGGTGCAATAGAAAGGCGGTGGCGGTTTACAAGGGTGGCATGAAGCTCATACACAACATCGGTGGAGATAGTGAGCTTTATGATATCTCGAGGGACCCGGATGAGCAGGATAACCTCATCCACTCAAGGAGGGAGGTGGCACTGGAGCTCTCCAGGCAGATCCCGAATTAGGCCAGGAACCTGCCTTCTATCGACTTGATATAGGCCTCGGAGCATACGGGCGCTGTGTTGTTTATGTTCTTGCACACCTCTGCGGTGTAGATGTTCGCCGCGCCTATGACATCCTGAGAGATCTGGCTGCTAGGATCGGACAGCTGGGTGGTTATCTGCTGCCAGCTTAGCCCCCTGTAAACTCCAGGATTCTCTATGGACCCCTCTGCCACTGATCGGTTCATGAAGTCGAAGAACGGTATTGCAGTGCCATACTTGTAGTATATGGCCTGCGACTCGTTGTCGAGTTTTTGGAGTGGCTGGCTCGTCCTTGTCTCGGTCTCGAACGCCCTGAAGGAGAGGTAATCGCTGGTGTAGCTGTAATTTGGATAGAAGCTGAAGGTTGGGGTGTTTGGGAAGACGTCTGTCGGGCTCGATTCCGAGTACCTGAGGCCTGTCATGTTTCCGAAGCGCATTAGTGTCAGGACTATGGGCCACCTGCTGGCCGCGCAGTACGGGCAGAACTCAGCCCCTATGTAGAGGAGTTCTGGCTTGCCATTGAATGTAAGAACGCTCTCGTTTATGTTCTTGAAGTACGCAGAGGAGTTGACCCCAACGTAGGCGCTTATGCCGATTCGGCCTGCCAGAGTCTGGTTGTTTGCAACGTTGCTAAGCTGGGACAGCTCCTGCTGGCTGACGGTTTGGTTGTATGAGGAGGATGTTGTTCCAATCCCGTTGAATAGTAGATATCCGATAGATACAACGACAATCGCAGCGACCCCAACATAGAGTAGCATGTTCCTTCTGGGAGTGTCCATGAAACCAGATGGGTATTGGCATGAAAGGTATTTATAGCTGGCTCTGCGGATAATATTGCAACGGGGTTGTGGCGTAACCAGGCAGCGTAGCTGGCTCCAGATGTTTATGTTTATTGAGCCGATTGGCGATGATTAGGATCTGGAAAGTCTTTACATGAAGAAACCAGCTGGTCAGGGTTCAAATCCCTGCAACCCCAAATTTTAGTTCCTATAGCTCTAGCTACGCCTCGTTCGGCCGAACCCTGCGCTCGGCACTCGCCTCTTGCTCGTGCCGCGCGCCCGGCTTGGGGGGTCTGGGCTTAACCATAGGCGAGCCTCAAGAGGCACGTCCTTCAGACGTGCCGATCGGCTCGCCGAGGATGCTGGCTTGTGCTTGTGTGCCCTCCCTCAAGGACGAGATATGGCCGCCGAAGCAGGCCAGCAAGATAGAAAACCGGACTCTAGAGAGGCCGAATCTCAGGGTGTAAGCGGTGGCCAGCGAGAAACAAATCCGAACCCTGACCCCCGAAATGGAGGCAGAAAGAGGCGAGATTATGAGGCAGGTTAGTGAATTTCTAGACACGGCCATGCCAAGGCTGGCGAAGCACCACATAGAGGACATCACCACTCAGGTAAGGCAGTATTACGTCAAGAGATACGTTCATTCAAAGCATTTGAAATACGGCAACCTTAACAAGGGATTCACAGAAAGCGAGGTGCAGGCCTTCTTCTTCGCGATAGAGGACAATGACGAGATGAGGCTTCTCTTTGAGTATATGGCCACGCTGGGCTTCAGGATAGGGGAGGTGGTAAGGCTTAATGCGAATGACATAAACCTACAGACAAGGGAGCTCAGGCTCAGGAGCGAGAAGTCTAGGAAGCTGGACGCCCTGATAATCCCAAAACAGCTATTCCAGAACACGATAGACTACATGGCCAAGTATAAGGACATAATCAAGGTGGCGCAGGGCTATCTGTTCTTCTCTGACAAGCAGTGGAGCAAGCGGGCAGAGCCATACATAGATGCTGATTATGTAAGGAAGAAGTTCAGAGAATACACCAAGAAGGCTGGGCTTGATGAAGTCTATGATACAAGCACAGAGAGGGAAGGCGGGAGGGCTACGAGGAGGCTGCATCGCTTGACCAGCCACTCGCTCAGGCACTACGCCATCAGCCGCTTCTCGCAAAGGACTAACGGGAATCTGGTGCTTACCTCTCGGTTTGCTCGCCATTCAAACCCGAACACTACCATGATTTACATCCACAGCGACAAGCGGGAGCTTTACGAGGCGATAGAGGGGATTGGAGTTTCTGATAAACAAATGGTGAATCTATGAAAGATGTTATGCCCCCCCCCCCCAGCGAAAAAGCAAGCTCAACCTTTTTAAGTTGGTATTGGTCATTTATATTGCCCTATTATTGATTATTATGATTGATATATCGCCGATTGTTGGGGGAATAATAGCATTAGTAATAGGAGTGGTAACGACGATTTTTATACTAATTATAAGAGATAGGGTTTGTAGATGCGAAAAAGAACTAAAGTCCGTGGTAAAAACAGAGTTATTGAAATGTTTTGATAGGTATATCAAAGCGGATAAAGAATTCAAAAAGGAAAAGATATTTTCTGGTATAATAATCTTGAAGGC
>JAGWHK010000002.1:0-36237 GCA_028866775.1 Microcaldota archaeon
GGGAGTTATCTACCTAACTTTTAGGCAGATGGAAATTACTAAGAGTATCTGCCTAAATCAAGAGGAATAGTTTCAGTCAGTATATCGATCAGTATATCAGTATATATGTCAGTCCGTCAGTATGCTCCCAACGGGATTTGAACCCGTGCTTCGGCCTTGAGAGGGCCGTGTCCTTGACCGGGCTAGACGATAGGAGCTCTTAACATTAGTTTCTGTGAACGTGGATGGCCCGCCTCATGAGCCTGTGGGCCTCCCTCATTATGTGACCTTCTGTTCGCACCCTATCTGATATTATCTCGGCTATGTTTATATCTGTTTCTTTAGACATTTTCAATGCCTGGTCTATGAAGTTGGTCTTGAGCTCCTCGTCCTTTATGGGGCTTATCCTCCCCTCGGATATCTCGAGTATCCTCGCATCAAGTACCGATACAGACTTGGAGAATTCGTGAACCATCTCGTAGTTTACGCTCCTGAGCGCCATACCGTTCTGCAGGAGCATCAGCCTGAGGCCCGACTTGCTGGTATTGTAGAGCATCTTGAAGGGCATAGAGTAGAGGTGCTTGAACAACCCCGCCTTGACCACCTTGGGGTCCTCGTTGTCCTCAGCAAAGATTGCCGGTATGAAGAGCATGTTGCTCTCCCTTTTTAGCTTATGCTTGACGGCTGACATGGACTTGACATAAGCTGACCTCTCATGAGTTGCCATGGAGTAGAAGAGTGAGACATAGTTGTCTATAGCCGACTTCATGGTGTCGGCCATAGAGTAAGGATCAGGCTCGGAGGGCGAAGGCTTGCCTGGGGCAGAGGGGTTCGGACCTCCCGCTCCATAAAGCCTGTCCGCGTAGGTGTTGAGTATCTTTATCGTATTGGTTAGATTTTTGTACTGGTCCTTTAGTCTTGCCTTAGATGCCTTGGGGGACTTCAGCACGGCGTTTGAGGTTACGTATATTAGCGCCTTGAATGGAAGTAGGTTCGCCCTGCTCCTTATCTCTATAGTGAGGGGCTTTAAAGCGCCCTTTAACGAGGGAATCCTACTTCTTTCCAATAGATCACGGGTTTGCGTTGGTCGTCGCAGAATAAAGATACCATAGGCAGCTATAAAAAGCTAACTAAATTAGCGGTATATGAGCACCGTGTTCGCAGATGTTGAGGTGGTGAGATTCGCGTATATGGTTCCTGTTGCCCCGGGAATGGGTGTTGTCACATAGGTGAACGCCTCACCAGACGAATTTGTGAGTACATATCGTGGGCTTATCTGGAAATAGGGGTCAGGAGTGGAGAAGTTTATGGTGGCACCCCTGAATGGCAAACCAAATGCAGTGACCGTTGCTAATGCTCCGTATCTCTGATTGGCAGTTGGGAGCGCAGCCAGATTCACCACTGTAATACTGTTGCCACCGGCAGGCGCGGCGTAGGCGAGGGTTCCCTGGGGGTTGAAAGCTAGAGCGAAGGGATAAAGGCCAATTGGGATGTCGGTCGTTTGGTATGTGACAGTGTCGATCAGGGTGATGTTTTGGCCACCGACATTACTTACATATAGGAATGACCCCGAAGGGTTGAATGCCATTGTTGAAGGGAATTTGCCTACAGGAATTGTGTTTGTCACTTTCATGGCACTAGGATCGACGACCCTCACTATGCCATTGTTGCCCTGTGTGCATGAAACATAAAGGGGACTCCCATGCGGAGAAAGTATTAGGGAGCTTGTGCTGCAGCCCAGCGCTATGGTATTCACTACGCTATTTGTCGCGGTTTTGACCACGCTGATGGCAGTGGTGGTGGCTATGTAGGCATATGACCCAGAAGAATCGAAGACGATAGAGTATGGAGCAGATGATGGGCCCAGAGCGATGGTGTCTTCGGGTGCACTTGTTATGGTGTTGATTACGGTGACAGTTCCGTCAGCCAGATTTGACACATAGACAACTGGTAGGACAGGGTTGAACGAGATTTTTATGGGGTTGCTGCCCACCGTGATCGTATTAATTATATTGTCTGTTATGGTATTGATCGCAGTGACGGTGTGGTAGTAGGGAGTTGTAGCGTATAGGAGGCCGCCGGATGGGCTGAGGGTCATGTTATACGATGTGGCTGATAGGGAGATGGTGTTGACCACCATGTTATTTGCCGTGTTGATTACGCTTATACTGGAACTGCCGATATTGTCAACGTAGAGGAGGCTGCCCTGGGGGTTGACCACGACCGCTTCTGGCTCAAATTGACCACCGATCGTGTTTACTACGCTTTCTGTATTTACATCTATAACGCTCACCGTATAGCTTTGAAGGTTCGCAACGTAAGCGGTAGGCAAAACCGGATTGAACGCTATTGAGAGCGGATTCTTGCCCACGGTGATAATACCTGTTACCACCACAGGTGCGGGTATCACTGAAATCTGAAAGCTGGGCACCTGAATTCCCTGCTGCACTGTAGCATAGAAGGTGCCAATATGAACCTCGCTTACACTATTCTTACATGTTCCAGAAGACAAGGAAAACGAGCAGTCGTTGTCTGATAGGTAAAACTTGCCGCTAAGCTTCTGACCAACAACCGCCTTCACTGTCAAGTTTACGATGCAGAGGATCGATCCGCCGCCCTTGACATATCTCGGAGTACACTGAAAGCTTGAGCTGTTTACCCCGTTCAGATTGACCTTCAACGAAGGTAACAATATCGGCTCTGTCCCAGAATTTGTAAGAAGCAGGGTTATTGAGACCGTGGTTGCAACAGTATTGACTCCAATACCTATGTCGGTGCAGGTGACCCCTCCAGCGAATGTGCATACGTCTGGAACGTTCTTCTGGGGTGAACCGAATATGTTGTATAGTATGACCACAGCAATGATTATTATGAACAGAGCTATGCCATAGATTATAAGATACTCCATGGCCGCCTGCGCCATTTCCTTAGGTCTCATCATTTCAGCCCAATAATCACGTTAGTTGATACTGTGTTTGAGAAGTTGGCATATACAGTAGCCGTCCCCGCTGTGCTCCCCCACACATAGGAGGTCGCTTCGCCCGAAGAGTTGGTCGAGACATACCTTGGGCTGACCTGGAACGTGGGGTTCGATGTCGAAAAGTTTATGGTGGCGCCCTTGATCGGGTTTCCAGATACGGTAAGAAGTGCCGTCACTGGGTACTTTTGGTTCGTTGCCGGTGGGCCGATCTGGCCTGTGTTGATGGCCACCACCTTCGGGAACGGCCAGTAACAGTCAAGGACATAGAGCACAGAACCGACCGGGTTGAGCGCCAACGAGCAGGGTTCGCTATTTAGGCCGCCGACTGTTATCGTACTGACTGCATATGTCTTTGTGTTTATCGCGCTTATCGTTCCCGCCGCATAGTTGTTGACGTATGCCATGGTTCCCGAGGGGTTGAAGATTATTACCCTGGGGCTGGTATCAGACGCCGCCCCGACTTGCACTGTTGTAACCGAATTGGTAGTGGCATTTATCACGCTTATGGTGTTGCCGCACGAATCGCTGACATAAATATTGCCTCCATTGGGCGAGAAAACCGCGACATCGGGGCCGCACCCGACACTTATTGTCCTTGAAACCGTGTTTGCAGCCACATCTATGACGCTTACACTGTTGCTGCCAATACCGGCATTCGGGACATACGCAAGGGTGCCGGAGGGGTTGAAGACTACTGGGTATGGATGGCTTCCTACGGTGATGGTATTGACCACGCTATTCGTTGTGGTAGAGATGACGTTGACAGTGCTGCCTGATTCTATAGGGGCATATATGAGGCTGCCAGATGGGTTGACCGTGATACCGAAAGTTACTGCCCCGGAGCCCGCGAAACTGATCGTGTTGACGACCTGCAGGGTTGCAGTGCTTATAGTTCTTATGTTGCCATCCTGCAAGTCAGCGACATAGGCCAGGCTGCCCGAGGGGCTGAAGACTGGAGCCTCTGGGGAGGTACCCATGCTCGGTGTTCCAATTACCACATTGTTTGAGGTGCTTATTATGGTCATATAATTAGGGGTAGCCCAAGAGCTTGGTACGTAGAGTTGCGTGCCAGAGGGATTCAGGGCCATGTTGCCGGCTCCTTGGGCGGCTATAGTATTGGTTATTGCAAGACTAGATAGGGTTATGACATTCACAGTGCCGCTTGGGGCTGTGCCTGTCGTTGAGACATAGGCAAGGGTTCCCGCAAGATTCACGATTATTTGCCCTGCGGCCGAACCAAATCCGGTGACGTTCCCAGCCAGTGTCTGGGTTGGCTGGAGCGAAATCACGAAATTTGGGTTTGTGCCACTAGATTGGATTGTCCCATAGAAGCTGCCGCTATATATTTGGTTGACTGCGTTGGCGCAACTGCCCACAGAGCCCGAGAAGGCGCAGTTTTGTTCAGAGAGGTAGAACTTACCGCTTAGCTGCTGGCCCACTATCGATTTGTCTGTTATGTTGATCGTACAGACCACCGAGCCGCCCGCCTTGACGTACTTGGGAAGGCAGCTTACGTATGAGGAGTTGACACCGTTTATGTTTATCCTAATCGAAGGCAACACTATAGGTTGGTCCCCTGCATTGTTGAGCAGCACCATAATCGCGGTGTTGCTGGTTATCGTATTGGCTGAAAGAACCAAGTCGCTGCAGGTCGCCCCTCCAGAGAATGTACAGGTATTCAGGGTGCTTTTCTGGGGCGTGCCGAACACAGTGTAGAGCACGAATATGGCGATGAGCGTTATCAGGAGCGCGATGCCGTAGACTATGAGGTATTCCATCGCCATCTGCGACCTTGCCATTCTGCCTCCCATCATGAGATGATATTCAAAAGGCAAGGCTTAATACCTAACCGGTTGAGCTAATGTTACCGCCTATTTGACCTGACGCCTGAACTCGCCTCATAGACAGAGCTCTTGCTGACTACCTGCCTCTTTATGTCCTCCAGCTCTGCCTCGCCCTTGCCGCTCATGTGCTCTATCTGGTGGAACTTGTTTGAATAATGGTTGTAAGCTGCTATGGCTGCTGAGTAGGCGTCGCATTCATGCTGGTTTGCCAGTGCAACGGTCCTTCCGAGCCTCCTCTTAAGTTCGGAGCTGAACTCCCTTTTGGGGGAGAAGAGCCGGGCGCCGAAGGTGGCGTTGAGCTTCCGCACCAGTTCGCTGGGATTAGACTTGTCGCCTGCGACTATTATTGGGGTGCCAGTGCCCTTTATGCTGTTGACCACATGCTCCAGGCTCTCATTCGGGTGATGGCAGCTGAAGACCAGCCTGCCCCTAAGATCAAGGCAGGCTATGCCTATGGTCTTGCCGGGATCGACTCCAACTATGAGATACATGCGACCGGTTCACCGCGTGCCCTTTAGCGAGTAGTTTATCGCGTAGTAAAGCGTCTGCGGTATCGTCAGGTACTTGCAGTTGACTATGAGCTGCGGGGTCGAGGTTATGTTGTAGTTGCTTGCCAGGTCCGCCTGGTAGTTTATCGCGGTGGAGGAGTTGGAAAGGCATGACGCAAGGTTTTCCATGTCCAGGGATGAACCCCTGGCCACGTCGCCAAGCGTCAGGTTATCCAGAGGCTGCCCGGTGTAGGCGATGCTGAGGTTCGACATGAACTGCTTGAAGTTTGGCTGCTTGGAGGCGCAGTACATGTAGTTGCCGAGCAGCTGGGTCTGCTGAAGCCCGAAGCCCTGGTATTTGGATATCGCGTACTTGCTGAACACCATGAAGTATTTCGAATCTATCCTGCTGCCATAGGCAGAGCTGGCATTTATCAATGTACGGATGGCGGCGAACGCGCCTGGCGCATACGGGTCGGTTATCAGGTAGACGGGCATTGGGCCCGTGGTGTTGCATACGGCCGTGTTGTCAACTGATATTGTGCCGAACCCGACGACGCTCTTGCCTTGGATCTTTGCAGGGACTATGCTGTTTATGAATGCATTCTTGATGGACAGGTTGGAGTCGTATACAGTCATGGAGAAGTTGTAGGTGATAAGGCCGTTGAACGGGTTGACGTATGGTATCACGACCAGCCAGTATTTGCCGCTGGGCACGTAAAACGCCGTTGATTGGTTCACCTTGGAGTAATAGGGAAGCAGCGAGAGCGAGGTGTTGAGGGAGGAGTAGTAGACCAAGGCGTGATTCGCGGCCGACAGGACCTGTGATTCGTTGTGCTGGGGGTTACCGCAGGAAATCGAGTTGCAGGTGGAAATCTGTGCGGGCTTTGAGTACGCTAGCGCGAAGGCGAACCCTATGAGCACCACGACGAGCACCGCAAGCGCAAGGTGCAGGTAGTCCAGCCCGTGCCCCTTTGCCACAGGCTTGATTATGAAGACCGGTTCCTTTCCACTGAGTCTTTCGTCTTTCGTTTTCCTGGAAGGCATTACTCCACCCTTAGCCTAACCCATCGGCATTAAACTTATTAAAGCATGGTGTTTGATTCGCATGCCAATTGAAGCGGGCCTGGTGGGATTTGAACCCACGACCTTCACCTTAGGAGGATGCCGCTCTATCCAAGCTGAGCTACAGGCCCATCGCTGATATTACTATTCTTAACCTTTAATAAGCCTACATCCTAGAGAGCGCCTCGATCCCAAGCAGTCCGAGCATTCTTGCCGATGTGCCCCTGAAAAGCCTGGTTATCTCTATCCTGAGCCCCTGCTTCTTCTCCTCTGCCTTCAGCACGGGGCAGTTCTCATAGAACTTGGAGAACTCTGATGAGAGCGAATTGAGGTAATCGGTCACTATGTTCGGCTTGCCCTCAGACCGCGCCTTCTCCACGATCTCCTGCGCCATCGAGATCCTCTTGAGGAGGCTGAATTCGTAGTCATTTATAGAGGATGTGTCTGGCTTCAACTTTATCGATGCCCCCTCCTCGATTATCCTGTTTGCTCTTGCGCACATGTATTGGTGGTATGGGCCTGAGCCCCCCTCGAAGTTGAGCGCCTTCTCCCACGAAAACACTATCTTCTTCTCGATGCCGTACTTCAGGAACTCGAACTTTATTGCCGCCAGCGCAACCGACCTCGCTATCCTCTCCTTCTCGTCATGCTGGTATTCGAACCGCGAGGTTATGAGCTTCCTTGCCCTTATTATTGCCTCCCCCAGTATCTCGTCGGCGCTGTAGCCGACCCAGTTTCCGCTCCTTCCGGATAGCCCGCCGGACTCGAGCTCGACCTCGCCATAGGCCACGTGCTTTATGCTGTCCGATATGTCCTTTCTTCCTATGCCCTCGAACGCGAGCCTCATCACCGTCTGGGGATGTGTCTGCCTGACGTCTATCACGTTCACCGCCATATCCGCACCCCCGAACTTGGCCTTCTCCCCAGCCGGCGCTGTGGAGTAGATCGGCTTCCCGTTTGGCTGCCTCTCTATGAACTTCGAGTAGAGGAATGTATCGTCGAGTATGCCGAACTTCCACATGTGGAATGCTATGTCCTTAGCGACATAGGTGGGGGTGCCGTTCTTTCTTGTTAAGACCTTTACGGAGTTTGATAAGCCCACAAGCTCCTTTGACCCGCCGCCCGATTCCTTGAGGTTGATTACCAGACACCCCTCATACTCGCCCTCGCTCTCCATCTTGGCGAATCCCTTTTTCTTAAGGAGTTCAAGGCACTTCTCGAGGAGCCTCTCCCTCACTATGTCGCTCTCCCAGATCATAACATCATGGTATATCCCGAAATTGAATGCCGTCTGGTACTGTGCTGTCGCCGCCTGCTGCGACATGTCTCTTGCAAGCTTTGACTCGTAGGTTCCGCTCTGCTCCATGAGGGAGAGCACCTTTGCCACAAGGGGCTTTGCGTCATCGCCATGGTTTTTCATGTACGAGTTCACTTTCACGTATTCCTCCCCCAAAATTCGGTCAAACTTCTTGCCTGGCTGCTCTGGCGGCTTGTTGCTTTGGTACCACCAGACCAGCTCTGCCACCTGCAGGCCCAGATCCTCTATGTAGTCTTCTCTTTCCACGTCGTAACCTGCCGCCGAGTACAGGTTTGAGAGACAGTCACCAATCAGTGCGTTCCTTAGGTGGCCTATGTGCCAGGGCTTGTTGGGGTTGACGCTCGGGTATTCGATCAGCGCCCTCTTGCCAACGGGAACCGGCTTGAGCGTCTCCTCCAGCACAACGTGGTTCAGGAACAGGTCCACAAACTGCCTCCTCCCGAAGTGGAAGTTTATGAATCCGTTCTCCCTCGTTACAGTGGTTACGTATTCTGGCAGTTTCAGCTTTCCCGTTATCTTTTCTGCCACCTTCGAGGGGTCTGACTTTGCCTGCTTTGCTATCTTGAGCGCAATCGAGGATGAGACGTCACCGAAGGCCTTTGACTCCTCCACCGAGACTGCAGATTCGGCAACCTCGTATCCAGCCGATTTCGCCGCGGAGAGAAGCGCATCCGCGAGCTCTGCCTTTATCTCAGAGAAAAGGGACTCCATCTTACCAATTCCAAACAATTTTAATACTTCTACACCATATTTTAGTGGTATTTATTTAATACCGCGTGGTGGGGGTGCCCAAGGTAAAGAAATCCAACAACAAGCTCTACGTGCTCATACCTCAGGAGATAGCGGACTCTATGGGGATAAAGGAGAACGACGAGCTGGATTTCATGAAGAGGGACGGAGCCAGCTTCATCGTTTCCAGAAAGGGGGCGCCATCCGGAATGAACAGGGTCGGTGCAGGAACAGGGGCTGTCGAGATAAGCGACAGGGAGCTTGGCATACTCTGGAAACTCGACGCCATGAGGTACAACGAAAGAACCAGGGAGAGGGTGGATTCTGCCCTGAATCCGGCAGAGAAGGCGGTACTTGCAAGGCTGCTCGAGAGAAAGTTTGTCACGCTATATAGGAAGGATCCGAAGGAGCAGTACAAGTATGGCATATCTAAGAACATTTACGACCGTTTCCTGTTCGGGAAGAGGGCAGCGAAGGCTGGAGTGCAACCCGAGCCAGTGCAGCAAAAGCCGCAGCAGCGGCAGGATAAGCCGGAGAGGAAGCTGGACAAGGAGGCAGTCAAGAAGTGGGAGCAGAGGTCAGACAACGGGGTAATGGAGGAGCTGGAAACCAAGGGTTATGTTGTTCTCACCAACGAGGCTGATGCTGCCAGCGCTTCGGCGGCCCTGGAGGACAGCATACGGCAGGGCCTTGTCATAGGCACAAGGGCGTTCGACAAGAAGTTCTACATAGGACTCAGGGGCTTCATAAACAAGAACGGCCCCAAGATAATGAGGGTGCTGGAGAGGGGCAAGAGCGTGGGCGCGGATGAGATTGCCAAGGAGGTTGGAATTGACGCGGATGCGGTAAAGACCGTTCTCTATGTACTCTCTGAGAATGGTGACGTGACTGAGGTAAGGAGGGAGGTCTTCAGGCTTGCCTGAACACTTTATTGGGCCAGTCTCATCAAGCGAAGGCGATGTGGTCGACTATCAGCACCGCCGCAGTGAATATCAATATCGCGGCTATTATGAAGCGAGGATCGACCTTCGGGCCCTTGGTCGGCGCATCGTAGAAGCTCTGCACACCGGCCTGGCTCTGCGGCGAATAAAGTCCTGGCATTTGACAACCAATCTAAATTGGTGCTACATCCTTTTATACTTTCTGTAAGCAGGATTAATGATTCTTTGAAATCGGTAGAGAAGAAGAGGGAGGAGACGGCCCATAACAATGAGGACATGGACATAGGAGGGCCTCTTGCGCTCTGGGTCGGCTTGGTGGCTATCGCGGCAGTCATACAGCTCTTCATCTTCCCTGCGGTCCCGCAGGCCAGCCCGCTGGCGCCCGTTATGTCTTACATAAACAAGCTGGTAGGCTATGCACTCTACGTTCCCGGGGTTTTCGTGCTCCCGATACTAGCCGGGCTTTGGATCGGTAGCAGGTCCGGCGCGACAAGCAGCAAGTTCGATACGGTTGCATACCGGGCTGTGCTAAATGCGATTTACATCTCCGTGATATACCTGATAGAGGTATTCATATTCTACATAGTCTCCAAAACAACCCACACGAGCACGGCACTCGCATCGGTCAACTTGGCGGGGTTCGCGGCTTATGTGGTGGCCCTTCCGATAATCATCTGCCTGGTCGTAGCTCCGCTCTTTGCCATTGTCTCAGCTGCAAGAAGGTACTGAACCACTATCTAGCGGCGCTCACGATCTTCACTATGTCCCCGTCCTGGAGCCGGTGGTCCTTCGCCATCCTCATCTTCTTCCTCGCGTCTATTGCATAGAGCATCTTGTCCGCTATTTCCGTATGGATCACGGCTGCTAGGTCTTGGGCTGTGGCTCCCTTATGAAGAAGTATCGCATCCGGAAGCACATTCCCCATGCTGTCAGAGTATTTGTGCTCGTCCTCGACAGGATATACTACTATGTTACCCAGGAGCTCGAAGACCACCCTGTTGATCAGGGCCCGCGATGCCATGCCATGGCCGGCCAGGTAGCTCCTCATGTAGTCGAGCGCCCGCTTCTGCTCCGCGCTTGCGTTTCCGACTATCGAAAAGTCCCTCTCGCCTGCCCATTTTATCATGCCGCTCCTCTCGGCCTTTTCCAGGGCCAACTCGACAGCCGAAGACATCCTGAACACCCTTTCCTTCCCGTATTTCCTTTCAAGTGACGAGGCGCCGGACTCTGAACCCGGCGAGTCCATCTTGTTGGCGACCACTATCCAGGGCTTTGCGTATTCCAGTATCGTCGCCGAAAACTTCGCCACGCCCTCGTCATCCCACTCTACCCTTGATGAAGATAGCTCGTTCTTGGCGACCGCCGCGGCTATGGTATCCTTGCCTATCTTGAGACCGGTCAGAACCTCCGCAAGCGCGGAGATCCCGTCTGATTGCTTTGAGATTGCCTTCATGTGCCTCCTTATTATGTCGGACAGCCATTCTGCCAGCTCGTCACGCACCATCTCGACGTCCTCAACAGGATCATGAGATGATGTGGGATTCCCAGCCGCGTCTGTCTTCCCGCTCGCATCGGCTACTATGACAAGGGCGTCAGCCGATGCCAGGTCGTTGAGGAACTTGTTGCCCATGCCCTTGCCCAAGTGCGCACCCTCCACCAGGCCGGCCACATCCATCACGTTTACGGGAATCTGCCTTATCCCGTTTACGCAGAGGGAGTTCCTCGCCTTGCACCCGACCCCAAGCTCCACATGGGGGCACTTGTCTGTAGCATAGGCGATCCCCTTGTTTGGGTCTATCGTGGTGAATGGATAGTCGGCTATGGCGACGTCGTGCATCGTCAGCGCAGAGAAGAGCGTGCTCTTCCCCTTGTTTGGCGCGCCTATGATACCTATCAGCATCAGATCACCCGAACAGCCTGACCTTGACCGGCGGCTTGCCTCTCAGCTCCCTCATGAAATAGTAAACAATGAGCATGGAGAGCATTAGGGTTATTCCAAGTATCAGCGCCTCTGTTGGGAGCCCCGCAAAGAAGGCCAGGAGCGTGATTATCGTGATTATCGAAAGATAGGGATGGAATGGGGATTTGAATGATGGCTTGGCCCCGGCTCTCCTGAAGTGTACCACCGAGAAGCTGACCATCAGGTAGGATATGAATAGGCCCACATTGCTTATTGACACGATCGTGTAGATGTTTCCCGCAAAGAGCAGCAGTATAGCAAAGACCGCGGAGATTATTAGGCCGTTGACCGCGACGTCCTTCGACTTGTCGTAGTTCCTTGTGAGCGCGGGGAGCATGTGGTCCACGCCCATCTGGTAGATCTGCCTTGAGCTCCTGAGCATCATGGCCAGGCTCGCCGATGTGGTCGCCACAAGGGCCCCTATGTCGACGACGAAGAAGACCCATCTTGGCGCGCCCACGTGCTTCAATGCAAACGAGAGCGGGTCACCTGACACCTTATAGGCTCCAGGGGGCAGCAGCATTATCATGGCCAAGGCAACCACAACGTAGAGAACTATGCTTATTACTACGGAGTATACTATCGCCTTCGCTGCCGCGTTGGGTCCACCCTTGACCCGGTCGGTGAAGGAGTTTATGGTTTGGAAGCCGGAATAGGCGAAGAATATAACGACGCTTGCGGCGAAGATCCCCCCAAGCCCGTCAACCTTCATGCCCAAATGTGATATGGAACCAGAAAGCCCGTTGTGGCCAATCGCAAG
This sequence comes from Microcaldota archaeon, assembly GCA_028866775.1. GTDB lineage: Archaea > Micrarchaeota > Micrarchaeia > Micrarchaeales > Micrarchaeaceae > JAJYUY01. Next base: position 12,065 of record JAGWHK010000002.1, read on the forward strand.
CCAGATTGCCGCTACTGTGAAAAGGACCAAAACGCATATCTTCAGCATGACAAGTGCGAAATCGGTCTTCGCCGCCTTGCTTATTCCGAATATGTTCACTATCGTGAGCGCTATTATCAGTACAATTGCGAATGGGATCGCGTATGATGACTGTATGCCAACCATGCTGGCAAGGTAGGAACCAAAACCCAGCGATATCACAGAGATCGCAGCTATGTTACATAGAGCAAGCATCAGCCCTGTTATGAATCCGATCTCGCTGCCAAATGCGGCGTAGGCGTATGAGTAGGATGATCCCTTCGCAGTGGGCATTAGCGCGCCAAGCTCGCCGCTCTGCAAGCCAACGGCAAGAGCCACGGCACCGACCAGCAGGAAGGCTATCAATGCGTTCGATCCGGCCAGCGCCAGCGCCGTCCCGCTGAGCACGAATATTCCTGCCCCTATTATTGCGCCAAGGCTAACCGATGCGGCTACCGCCATGCTTATCATGTTCTTCTTCTCTCCTGGCATCAGCTACCTTTGCCACGACGGATTTATTAACCTTTTTTGAGAATAGATATTGTGAATGAGAATACACGGCTTGACATCGCATACAGATATCCCTTCTCTAAGGTTGCAAAGGAGGTGGTTGCGGAACAGCCCAACCAGATAGAGAGGAAGTATCTCGGCAGGGCTAGGGACCATCTGGACCAGGCCGTCAATGGAGGCCTCTCCTATACGGACGTGAGACTCAGCTATCCAAAGCTCGACTATGTCATGACCTACCTCTACTCCAGGATGATGCTCAGCGCGCTCAAGGACAGGAACCTGATACGTGCATATGCGAGGGCAGAGGGCGCAAGGTCTGCGCAGGCTGCCGGCGCCGTTGGCGTTGATGAGGTAATCAAGGTGTGCAACGAGCTTGGGGTAGAGGTGGGAAGGCGGCTCGGCCAGGGAGAGGATGATGCAACTGAGCTTGCGGTCCGGTTCGAGCAGTACATAAGGAGCGCCCCGCGCAGAAAGGGATACGAGCTAGTCAACCAAAGGCTTGGGGGAGGCGCAGTTATACTCGTACCCAGCAAGGCGATGGGCCTTCTTGCAGAGGCAGCCGCCCGCGAGATAATGAAGGGGCTCCCGATAAGGGCTGGAGAGCTGCCGGCAGAGATCGTCGAATACTGCAAGGGAGTCAGGATAAAAATCAAGGGCAGCGAGACGGCCGCGAAGAGAAGCCTTGCCAGCGAGTCCTGGATAGAGGACCTCCTCAAGACCCCCATACCAGACGTGAGGCATAGGACGGTCAACCTGATACTGGCGCCATACTTGGTCAACAGCAAGGGGTTGGATGTCGAGCAGGCGACCAAGGTAATAGTGGAGTACATAGAGAGGTGCAAGGAGATAGAGCCCAACACTAAAGTGAACGAAAGATACATAGAGTATCAGTGCAATTATGCTAAGAGGAGGGGCCTCAAGCCGCTCTCCAGGGAGAGGGCGAAGGAGCTTCTCCAGGGTTCATTCGACCTGTGATCCGATGAAGATAAGGGGACTGTGCCATATGTGCGGTGCGCCTGCCACCTCAGAGTGCAGGATGTGCGGAAAGCTTGCATGCAAGGAGCACATGGGCACAAGACTGGTATGCAATTCCTGCGCCGCAGGGAGAAAAATCTGAGATGTCTGCAACTAAATTGAACGCCCTGGAAGGCATAAGGGCCTCGCTCACTCTGTCTGGTGAGAATCCGATAGTCAGGGTTCTTAGGAAGGAATCCAATACCCCAGAGACTTTTGAGGGAGTTAGCATCGTATTGCAATTGAGAAGCTTTGAAACAAGGGACGCGCCAGAAAGAGTTGGTTTCATAGACAGCATAATCTGGACAAAAGCGGCGGATTTCAAACCGTCATCGCTTATAATACGGAATGGATCCAAGGAGACGCGGGTTGAAAGCGTGGTTAGGCTAGAGATAGTTAAAGGTGTGGTAGAGGAAATCTCCTCAACCTAGCCGGAATGGTGTTTAGTACGAAAGCCTGTCTTCGTCGCTCTTGGGTTCCTGAGCCTTCTTCAATTTGGTGAGTTCGCTTTTGGCCTCACCAAGCTCCTTGCCCAAGCCGTCTCGTTCTTTCTTAGTCTTTGCAAGTTTTTTCTTGGTATCTCCTAACTTTCCTTTCAAACTGTCGCGTTCCCTATTGGTCTTCGTAAGTTCTTCTTTGGTTTCCCTTATCTCCCCCTGCGCCTTCTGGAGGCCTTCGCCCAGCTTGTCGCGCTCGGCAACTGCCGCATCAAGGTTTCTCTTCCTTAGGCTGCCCAGTTTCTGCTCCCTCTGCAGCTCTGCCTGGGCCTCTGCCAGCTCTTTTGATAGCTCGCTGTTATTTTGACGGGTCTTTATCAGGCTTTGTTCTCGTAGTTTCGCGATATCTTCCTCCCGCTTCAGCTGGCTCCTAGTCCTCTCGAGCTCGGCGCGCATCTTGTCGTATTCCTCTTGGTGCCGCACGAGTTCCTCGGCAGAGACGTAGACCATCTCTGTATCCCCTTTCTTGGACCCGCCGACCTGGCCGGCCGGGGGCTCTGCCGCCCTGGAACGGTCATTCCTCATGAACCTTGACATCATGAAGAGCCTGTTCATGAATTCGTAATCGTCGAATCCCTTATCTCTTAGCGCATCGAGCACGCCATTCTCCACAGAGCTTATAAGCTTGTGGAGCGTGTTTGAGTCTGGGTGCACTAGGTTCTTGTAGATGTGCTCGCCCGCGCGCTCACCGGTGCTGCTCCTTATGTCGCTTATGCTGACGTAGTATACCGTGTCCCCGCGCGCCCTTGCTGCATCTTCTAATGCCTTGTTGGCGGATGCCTGGAGCTCTGACATATGCTTTTGCTCGTCCGATAGCGCCTTCGGGTCCGCCTCGTTTTTCATGGCAGTCCAGAAAACATGTATCTGCCCATGCAGATGGAGGTTCTCCTGGTTGAGCTTGTTTCTTATGGCAGAGCTTCCGGTATTCTCGTACTCTTGGGCTAGCTGCCTTACGCGCTCGGCCTGATGCCCCATGATCTTGAGCAAGTCCTCTTTGGTCTCGCTCTTAAGCCCCTTCCTGGTCTCGCTCTCCTGGCGCAGAATAGGAGGTATGGTCGCCACCCTTGGGGGTGCGGTCTTTTGGGTTTGCGGCATTTGATCGTAAGTATAGCTCCCCTCTTTATATTTATACCTTAATGGGGCTGCGGCACGATGCTTAAATATCTTTCGGGGAAAATATATTTGTCAAACGGTAACTGGAGCAGGGAAACGCCCGATCCCATTCCGAACTCGGAAGCTAAGCCTGCTCACGACATGTTGGTACTGCCCTCGGGTGGGAAGGCATGTTTCTGTTTGGCACTTTTGATCTAGTTCTCAGTTGGTATGATGGGCAAAACTGGCACGCCGGCATGGATGGTCTGCGTCGACATTCTAAACAAGGCGAAGCGCGAGCTCGTTACCCAGGCAATAGAGACCCTTGAGGCTGAGATCGATGCCAAGAGGATGGACATAAAGGGCAGCCTGATAAACGTCCCAGACCAACCCAGCGATGCTGAGATGAAGCTATTCGTGGTTGGCCAGATACTCGACAACGCGGAGCAGATGAGGCAGAGGTACGGCGACTACATAAAGGCGGTCCATTCCATGGGCAGCTCCGCGAAATCCGCTGACGTGGAGGGCGCCGAGCGGGCCAGGCTTTTCCTCATGGCCGTTGAGAAGATAGAGACGCTCATCAGATACAGCAAAGAACTGGATTCCTGGATAAACGATGCGAGCATGGAGGTCGGGATCAGGGACCCTGCCCTGATATTGAAGAGGACGTCTGCAAGCCCGAGAAGGAAGGAGCTCATCAATTTCCTCAGTAAAAACAAGAAGATGCAAAAGGAGGGGACATTCTCAGGTGAGGAGATTAGGGTAATAAACAGTGCATCGTCTGGCGGATTGGAGGGGTAGTGGGCTTATTTGGGCTAATGGGAGTTTATGACTCCAGCTGGCTCTGGAGGAGGTGGCATATCACCCTTAACCCTGTGCTTTGGCATATTGGGCGCCTTGGTGTCGGTTATGGTGCCCATGTGCGATTCGTAGAGCGAGTTGTAGGCGTTCTGCATGAAGTTCGGATCCTTCTGGATGGTTTGATCAACCTCCTTCATCATCCTAAACTTACTTACTTTCTCGGCCCTCTTGGCCGCGTTTGTTGTGCCGGTCAGCTCCGCATTCTGCTGGGGGGTGAGGTACTGCCTTACCTCGTCTTCCTCTGCCTTCGAATTGATCCTCCCTTCTACTTCTTCCCTCTGTTTCTTAGAGAGTGAGTCGAGCATATTCTTTTGCTTGCCCAGTTCTGTCTGTGCCCTAGCGTCTATCTTCGTCTGCATCTCATTGTGGACGCTGCCGAAGACTGCAGATGACCCCAGAAACTGCGCATAGGCGCCCTCCGGATTCAACCTGGGTCTGCCCAGCCTGTCCTTCGTTTCTCCAGGAGAACCTGGCGCTTCCGGAATAGACCATTGGGTCATAGGAGTCTGGAGAGGGCCCTTTACTTTGTCAGTAAATGTACGGGCCGACGCATACAGGTGCTCCTTCATCTCGTTCTGCCAGATGGCTTGAAGGTCCTCGAACTTCTTCGCGCTCTTAGTCTTTGCTATGGTCTCACGGTTCTGCCGTCTCCACTTCGGTACGTCAAGCACATTCCTGTCTATCATGTGATGAGTACCCTTCAGCCATTCGCCATTCATGGCGACCCAGAGCCCCATCCTCAACTTGTCAGAATCCTCGGTGGTCTTGGCGTTCTGGAGCTTTGTGAAGAGCGCGTCTATGTTCTTCTGGTCGGCCCTCTTTATGAGTCCGTCAGCCTTCATGGCAGCGTAGTAGTCGGACATGTGGCTTTCCCATGCGTCTTGCTGACGTGGGCCGGAGGCCCCTTGGTAGCCACCTGTCCTTGCGGTGAAGGCGGCTGCCTCTGCGGCCTCCATGTTCCCTACTGGCTTCTTCATTCCACGCTGGACCTGTATGTTCTGCCATGCCTCGTTTACCCTTGCCTTGGCATCCTCATTATTCGCCTTGTCTGCTTTCATTATGGAGGACCTGTAGGCTTTGCGGAGTTCCGCATCGCTGGCTGCGGAGGTTGCTCCTAGCACCGCATACGATGCCGTGGCCATTTTGACACGCCCTGCTGCCGCAGACGGCGAGCTGCTTTTTGTGAGGGCTTGTGAGGCGGATGGCATTGGCGGCGGCCTCTTGGCAGCCACCATTTTCTTTAGTTTCCTCCTGTCGTCGATATTGCCGAATGTGTCGGGGTTAAGGCCCGCAGCCTTGTAGCTTGACCTGATTCCCTTGCCCTTTCCGCCGCCTCCACGGCCGATTCCCACTGCCATGTCGTAGAGAGCCGCAAATCCAAAGAGCTCGAATATGCCTTCGCTCTCCCCCAGCGCCGACCTTGACGCCAGGAGGAGTATGATTATTATTATGATCGGGATCCAGGCGTACAGGTTTCCAAGGTTGAGCTGGTAGCTGCCTATCTGGAAGCCGGATGACGTTGCATTGGGCGCGAAGTAGTAGTTGTACTCTGGCGTCACAACGTCGTTGCCTGTATCGAGCACAGTTGCGACCGTATTGGTTGAGTGCTGCAGGTTGGGTTGCACCACGTACTCTGGCTCGGGCGACGGGTACCCGTAATACTTTGCTATTATCCTCTCTGTCCCTGTGCCGCATGCGGTTATCATCGTGTTGAAGTTGCCGCTCTGATCAGTGGTCACGGTCTTTATGAGGCCCAGCTGTGATGTCAGGAAGCCAGTGCCGTTGCTGAACTCAGGCACGCAGTACTCGGTTCCATTCGGGCCGTCCGCTACGGACGGCAGGTAGCCCAACTGTTTGATGATGTTTGCCACTCCACCGCTTGGTATGAACCCCTGGTATATGTTACCGTAGATGTTACAGTTGTACTGCGATAGGACCAATAGGCTGTTCGGCTCTGGGTAGCAGCTGTTGGTGCCTGGAACAAATGGGACATGGTACGTTACAGTGTCTGCCATCCCGCCCAGCGCCTGAACCGCGGCGGTCTGGTAGTCCGTGATCCCGAGAAGCCCGTAGATTGCCGCCTCCGCGCCAGTCGTGGAGAGCGGGTTGGCAAGCACGCATGCGCTGCTCTGCGGAGAGAATGCACAGTTCTCCGCCCACTTGTAGTAGTAGAAGTTGAGCGGATCTATCTTTGTGAATCCTGAGACCAGCTGCGCAAGCCCCCCGAGTACCGATGTGTTGTAGTAGTTGAGGTTGGTGTTGTAGTATAGGTACACCTTGGAGCCCGTGGGCGCTGGAGCAAGGCTGCCCAATGGGGTAACGTACTGCAGGTTCCCGGTGATCTCTATCTGAGTCTGGTTGACATTCAGGCTGTTGATGGTTGGCACGGTCTGTAGGTTTAGTATGGTGGTGTTGGCGAAATCGACTGCGACTGGCATGTAGATCGTGTTGTTGTACCTGTCGACATAGGTGTAGGTCATCCTGTTGTATCCGTATATGGCAGGCACGTTGGCCATCTGTAGGCCAAGCCCGTAAAGGTAGGCGAACCTGTGGAAGAGCGAGAAGAGTGAGATGTAGTTTGTCACATTGGCTTCCGAGTAGTTGAACTGGTTGCTCGCCTTCAGGTAATTGTCATTATAGTAATAGCTCTCCAATCCGAGCAGCGCACCCACTTGTGGTGGCAGGCTGCTCCACGGTTCGCTAATTCCGAATATCCCGGTAAGCTGCCCGGCTTCGTTACCTGTGATTCCTGTTCCGAGTATGCTTGGGCAGCTGCCTCCGCAGTTTGCGCCGAGTATGGAGTTTGTTGGCGGGTTGTTGGTATCGGCAGGTGTCGCGTTCTCGGCCAGGTATGCCGGAGCGCAGAACGACTTTGTGAGCGAGCTGGCGCACTCGAGCGAGCCGCCCAGGCCATTCGATCCAAGTATGCCGCTCCACGATCCCAGGGAGGAGCCGTTGCCTATGGAATAGCCTCCGCTGGTGCCGAAGACGCTGCTGGAGCCGCTGGAGCTAAGAGCGCTGCCGAGCAGGCTGGCTACGGCAGACAGCGGGAAGAACTGGACATAGACGTCCTCCGTATAGTTGTAGTTCCTGGTGGCGTTTATGACCTTTGGCGCGCCGTATCCGGTCACGGCGCTCAGTAGGTCCACCAATTCGGAGCCGGACAGTGTAAAGCCGCTGAGGCCGCCAACCTTGTTGCCGTAGTCTGCGATAAGCTGGACAGCAAGGCTGCTAAGACCCGCCGCCAATGTCGAGTTTATAGTCTGATTTATGTATACCTCACCGAGCAGCCTGTTGGTGAAGAGGTTGTAGGCTATGTTGGGTGGCTGGATTAGGTTCTGGTCAGACAGGTTCGCCTGGTAGTTACCCTTCGAATAGTTGTTCACGGCATAGAGCTGCCCTCCCTCTATGGTCTCGTTGACAAAGGTGCTCGATAGGCTGGTGACCCAATTCTTGTATGCGGTGGTCGCGCCACTCTTTCCACTCGGGCCGTCATAGGAGCATACCTCCTCAAGGAGGGTCCCCTCAAGCAGGTTGATCTCGAAGAGGCACTGGCCGTTCCCTCCGCTGTCGCTGCAGCTTCCACTGCTACTGCTACTACTGCTGCTACTACTGCTACTGCTGCTACTGCTGAAATCCCATGATTGCTGCAATGAGTATGTTATGGTGTATGGGGTTACAACGTATCCTGCTATCGTGCTGTTTATGTACGTTCGCTCCTGCGCGACCGCAGAGATCGGGCATCCAGGACCACTTGCAGAAGGACCTAGCAGGTTCTGATAGTTGGCCTCGCCACTGCCGGTTATCAAACCGTTAGATTCGGTTGCGGGACATATGTTTATGTTGGTGCCCCCAGATATTCCGGGGAACTGCCCCGTGTTGAATATCTGGGCGGTATTGGTTCCCGCCACTCCAGGGGCGTTGGTCGTTGTCGGGATAAGCGCAGAGGTCGCGCTCGGGATCGAGAAGTACTGCAATGGCCCGCCCTGCGCTGTAAGGTACTCGAACGCGTCCGGCACTCCAAGAAGCGGAGGATGCAGATTGGCTATTATGTTTGAGTGCAGGCAGTCTGGGCTCTTAATTGCATCGGAGTAGCACTGGAAGGGCAGGCTTCCATTTATGTCGAGTTTGGTATAATTGTTTATAGTGGGGACAACCTCAAGGAGATCAGCGTATGGGGTCTTGCCCATGCTGTCATGCACCAATATGTACATTCTCCCGTCGAATCCGGAGGATATGCTGAGGTTCTGGGTTTGGCTGCCCCATCCTGTCTGTTGCAGGTAAGTGGGCAGGATCGGGGTTACCGTGCCCTCCAGGTCTATCTGCGGACCTATTGAGTTGTAGGTTCCGGTGTTCCCGTAGGCGCTGCATCCTCCTATGCCGTTGAACTCGCATATGCTTTCTGTCTTCTGTATCTGTCCTGTTGAAGTTGTGGATGTGGTTATGTTGGCGGTGAGCGGCTCGCCATACGGAGGCCAGTGCAGGAACGGCTGCGATACCTGGAACTGGAATGGGTTTATTATCTTGGGGATGTTGGCCACAGAGACCATTGTGTCGTTGGTGCTATACTGGAGGGGTATCTCTGTAGTCCCGTTGTCCAGGAATGCTCTCATCATCCAGACTGCGCCCAGCGGCACGGTGGCCGGCAGGGTCAGTATGTTCATCCCGCCGGATCCGAAAGTCCAGTCATCAACTACGAAGAGCGTGCCCTGCACATCGGTTATCGCAATCGGGTGATGGTATTCGGGTATGTCGTTCATTGTTGTTGTGCTTGTCGGAATGGCCTTTCCGCTGTATGCCGCCATCACCGCATTGTTGTTGAATGGGCCTCCATGCGCCAGATAGGTTATTATGTTCATGTTGTAGCTCGAATTGGAGTAGGAAAGAGGTATGTTGCCTGCATATGCAAAGGTGCCGCCATTCAGGGGAGTCCTGTAGAACGCTATGTACGGGTCGCTCGCGTTTGCAAGGTAGACGAACTCGCCTCCAGGGGACACCGCAAACTCGCTGGATGGGATGAAACCGTTAGGGTCATTTATCATGACTATATTGGCAACTCCGGATGCGCTGATCTCAGCGAGGGCGAACTGGCCCTTGGTCGCGTATATCGGGGCCCCGACCAGGAATAGGTCCCCCTGGTAGTCCGCGCCGGCGGCCAGCGGGACGAATGGCGTGGGTCCAGCCGTGCCTGATGCGCTTCCCGGTGTAGCGCCCGACCCGAGTATGCCGAACTGGCCGCCTCCAAGGCAGACCCCGAAGAGACACCAGTTTGGCGTTTTTGTGCTCGTGAACTGTGCCTCACCTATTATGTAAAGGGATGGGACATCCCAGCTCATTATGTCCTGGAAGTACTGTATTGTCTCGTTCCGCCAGTCCGGATATGTCGAGACGGTCTGGAACTCGTTGGGCTGGTAGGCGCTGTTGTTGAAGTCGCCTGTAGGTATGTATTTCATCCTGAACACAACTGCGTTGGTTGTTGTGGATATGCAGTACCAGCAGCTTGTGGCGCTGTAGTTTATCACGTATATGTAGCCGTTGGGGCTCTCGGTTATGAATCTTGGGTTCGTTATGTTGGCGAAGCTCACAGCCCCGTGATTGCCCTGGGCGCTGAACGAAGCAGAGAGCTGATTCTCAAAAGATACAGGGTTGGTAACTGGCCCGCTTGTGAAGGAGGTCTGCGCAACAAAGTCATTTGTTATGACGTTGTACGAGCATACGCCCCCTGTGCAAAGTGACGGGAGTGGGACAGGCGGCGGGAGGGATATGGACTGCACATACAGGACTACCGGCCCGGTACAGTCATTCCCGACCACCCCTATGCCGCCGCTTACAGAGGCGCCGTTGAGGTCGCAACCCTCCACGACATATGTACCTGGATTCGAGCATATGTTGCCCTGGCCCACTACGGTCGAGCATGTGTAGGTGGCATGCCCCTTGCCCGTGACGAGGTTGGATGTTGGGATGCATGTTGAACCGCTGCAGTACCTGATGGCGCACATGTCTATGCTGTTGCATGTAGAGGTGAGCACGTCCTGGTTGCCTTCCCCGACAACATTGGCCTCGAGCACTATGCTAGTGTTGCTCGTACCTACGGTTGCGGGAAGCACATTGACCGTGGCGTAACTGTCGGCTGTATTGAGGCTGTTGTCCGTGACGCGCAGATCGAATGTCCAGGTGCCGGTCGTTGTGCCAGTGATTCCCGGGCCGTTTGCGACAGTGACGAACCCGTATGGCAGATAGATGCTTGATGCGGGCTCATTTGTGGGCTGGAACTGCGTCATCGTTGGATCTTCATAGTACCATTCATATGTATATGGCGGGCTTCCGCCGGTGGCAGCCTGGGTCTCGCCTTCAGTCACCTGGTTGGCGGCTATGACCGATGAGCCGCCCTGTGTCATGGTAGATGGGTTGGCTATCAGTGGTGAAAGCGTAAGGGGCTGAATTGCGCCTTGGAATTCTAGCCCTCCTGCAGATGCTGGAGGCGGCAACGGAGAGAATTGGCGTGGAGTTGGCGAAGGACCTGGCCCAGCAGCAAGTTTGTTACGGGTAACGAGTATGGAGACGTAATTGCTTTTCAAGACGTCAGGGGTGGGCGAATTACTGTCTGTAACCTGGAGTATCACGTTGTAGGTTCCAACGGCCGTGAACAGGTTAGTAGCGAGAGTGTATGGTGAATAAGTGGATGAGGATGATCCGGATGGCTGATAGGTGGTAGAGCCTGGTGATTCGAGCAGCCACTGGTACTTGTAAGGTCCAATGCCGTTGGTTGCTGCGTCATTGTTTGCCCCGTACGTCTGGGCCGCAGAAACTGTCGAGCTAGAACCAGGGTTTATGGCGTTGGGACTTGCCACTATATTGGAGAGTGTAAGGGGCAGAACCGGGGGTGGCAGTGTCGGATTAGATTTGGTGCAGGTTGGGACTTGCGGGATCGTCACGACAATACTCGGGCTGTTTGCAACACCTGGGGCCACTGTGTTGCTGTCGGTGGCCTGGAGTATGAAGCTGTAGGATAGGGGCGATGTGCACGATGGGTTTGAGACAGCTAGGGTATATACAGACTGGATTTGCCCGGGTATGACGTTGTAGGTGGTGGATCCTGGCAACTCCTCGTACCACATGTAGGTATAGGGGGCAAATCCGCCACTGGCGGCCTCTCCAGGGGCGTTGATTGAGGATATGGTGGAGATGTAATCGTACCCGTATGTGCCGTAATCGACTGGTGTTGACGCCTTGAGGGGGTAGACGCTCAATTGCGAAGATTGGACAGTCACGGTTATGATGGGTTCGGTGGTTACGACTGGAGGAACCGCGTTATCGGTAACCTGGAGTTGGAACTGCCACTGGCCGGGCGTAGCGATCGAGTTGGGCTGGAAGTAGTAGTTTATTGAGTTCGCCCCTGGTATCGCGGTGAACGCGTTTTGGCCGGGGGGTTTTTGGGACCACTGGTAGGTGTATGGCGGAGTCCCTCCAACAGGGTTGGAACCAGTCAGCGTAGTCGACTGACCTTGCACAACCGTCGAGGAGCTTTGCAGCACTGTTATCGAATAGACAAGTGAATTTGCACTGGCCACTGGGGTGTTGCTATCAGTCACCTGGACCTTGAAATTGTATTGCCCGGGCGGTGCGGTGGAGGCGGTTATGAAAGAGTATGTCGGGGAGTCGCTGCCCACGGGCACGAACGAGGGCTGCCCGGGGAACTGAATAAACCATTGGTAGTTATATGGGGGAACGCCGCCTTTTGTGCCTCCGATTCCCAGGTCTGATGTTCCGCCTTGCACGATGCTGTTGGGATTTGCGGAGATTGTCCCGGCAACGAGGGGCCCCCCCGCCTGTCCCTGTATCACTGCATTATACTGGGCCCATATGACTAGGTTGGTGATGCTCTGGGGTAGCGTCGCGCGCCCAAAGGAGTCGTAAAAGGTGTTGGACGAGCCGTAGGTGGCATTCAGTGCGAACGGCAGGTCTGCAAGGTCGCTGTACTTGCTTGTAACCGTGTAGTTGGCAAGCAAGCCCGACCCGGTGTAAAGGTTGAACGGCTCTACGGGGGTTTCCGGAACTCCGTAGAGGTTGGTCGGGTGGGCGTAGTTGTCGGGAGTGTAGATTGCGTATGATAGCTGCAGGAATGACGGGGGGCTGAATTGGCTGTACGTTGACGGGATAGTTGCGTTGTACAAGAAGTACGGGTATGCCAGCGTGTTCGTCATTGTGACGCTGTTTTGGACCGTGGCATTCAGTATCACCTTTACACCATTACTGTTTATTGGCACCGCGAATTCCGTGGAGACAGGGACTTTAAGGATTACCACTATGTAGCCGCAGACATTGTTGCGTGTGTGGCCATGGCTGATGTAGTTGGAGGCGCAGGCCTGGAAGAATGGCGTTGACGATGCAGCGGTGCTATTGGGGAGAACAAACCAGATCGGAGGTACATCTGTCGTGTAAGCTGACGGGCAGTGTTGTTGGCCCAGACTGCCGCTTCCGTAAGTCGTGCCCGTGTTATACCCGCTGTAGCTGCAGAACCACACCGTATACCCGTACTCATTGCCGGCGTCTGGATTCATGGATACGCTTGTGCCAAATTGCGAGTCGATGTAGCTTCCCATCAGCTGGCCGTTGCCATTCCCCGGACCCACTGCAGACGCAGGCAGCTCCGCAATGACAGAGCAGGTGCTGCCTCCGCCAGCATTAGCGATCCCGCCGGTGCACTCGACTAGCAGGGCCGATGGCTCTGCCGGGACATTGATGTATTCAGGCAGGTTGTTGTATGTCTGCCCGTTGTAGCGCGCGCTCCCATTGAATCCTATCTTAAGCCAACCCGCCGCGGTCTGGCCGTTGATGGACTTCGAGAGCCAGCAGCTGGGCCCATAGTTCAGCATCTGCGGGTAGCAGTTAGCCGAAACAGCGGCGCCCTGAGACAGGACCGAGACAGGGCTGTAGTTGTAGCCCCCCACCTGTATGTAGTTCGTCGCGGAGTTGGTCAACAAGGAGTTATAGATCGGTATCGGGGTGTTGACGTTTGCGATGTTGCTTATCTTCGACTCTATGCTGAGATTGTATGTGAAGGAGCAGCCTACGAAAACCGGATATGGTATCGGTATACCGAGGAGGTCGAAGTCTATCGCGAGGTCTATGCCCCCGTATACCGCGTTGAGGCCCTTGCTCTTGTATTTGAGGTCGAGCCACTGCAGCTGCACGTTCCGCAGGTCGGCATACTCAGCAGTCCATGTCCAGAGCCCCTGCTGGGGTGAGGAAGGGACGCTCTGGAAGATGTAGGAACTCGTATCGTATGCCGGTGAGAGGGTGTATGGGGATCCGGCAACTGTTGCATCTCCGGAGTATCCTATGTTCTTCACGCTGCCTCTCGCCATGTGGTTGAACGTGTAGGACTGACTTGCAGAGCTTGGTCTGCTTCCGGTGTTCCAGCCTGCCAGGTTGACGAACCATCCGACGCTGGTGACTTGAACCCTTGTGGTGAGGCTTAGCGTTGTGAAGAGAGGGAGTATGTCGGCAAGGCACCTGTTGCCTGCTATGAAGGTGCCAGGATCGCTTATGTATTCAATCGAATTCGTCGGGTCCGGAGGGAGGGGACATGTTATCAGATAGGGGCTGAACCGGTTGTTTGTGTTTATCACGTCTTTTATGACTGGAACAGGGTTTTCAACCGGGATCTGCAAGGTCTGCCTGGTTATGTACCCGTTGCCCGCATTGTATGTGTAGTAGGTTGCCGAGACAGAGGCGTTCAGGAAGTAGCACTCCCCGGCGCTAGGAACATATTCTGATACATCCGGTATGACAGCACACCCGCCGAAGCCGTAACCCGCATTGAGCCCGTTGTATGCTACAAAGCACTGGAACCCGACCTCAGAGGTGATGCCAGAACCGAGGCTCCCGCATGATATACCCTGGGAGCCCAAATAGTCGCCGGAGGAGCTTGTTGCCGTGAGCTGGGCGCTTGCTGTGCCCACCGAGAAAACGATCACGAACATGAGGGCGGCAAGTGATACTGCTGCCTTAGATGCTACAGAAGCACGCGCACCCATCCAATCGCTATCTTAATTGATATGGAAGCATTTATAAACTCTCGTCACTTTCTAGAGTTTCTTGCGAAGGCAAGCAGCTCCGAGGCCGAGCTTTCCATCTGGATCCTGGCCACGTCCTGCTTCCTCCTGAAGCCCTGCAGGACCGCCTCTGCAAACCTGATGCTCCTAGTCGCGTCGAACATGCTTATCATGATCGAATGGTAGAACCTTGCCGACTTGAGATCGCCATCCGACAGCGAACCAACGATCTCCCGCTTCAGCTCCCCGAACACGTCCATCATGCCCATCAGGTATGCCTCCCCTTCGGTTCCGACCTCGACCCTGCTCGGGATGCGCCTCGAGGTCCTTATGGTGTAGAATATCCTTGCCTCTGAGTACTCCTGCTGCGCCTGCCTAGTGTTGTAGTCGAATTCCCTGTGCTTTGACAGCGTCTTTGAGATCCTTTTTGCTTTGGAAAGCCCCCCTCTCGCCCCTCTGATGTCGCCGTTGTGTAGCTTGGTGATTATCGTTCCCGAAAGCCGGACCAACTCCCTTGAGCTGTCCATGACAGTGTCGAAGCGCCGCTGCTTCTCTGTAAGCGACTTCGATATGGCACCTATTTCCCCTTCTAACTTTGACATGAAAACCCTAGATTCGAGAGCCCCGATCCCTAGAAGAGTGGAAAATGTACTGCTGTGCGTAACCCCTATTCTTGCCCCATTGCTCGTAGGCGAACTCGTGTATGTCGTCGATCTTCTTTTTCCTTCCGCCGAAGTACTGCCTCTCCATCGTCCTCTTGACCCATACGTCTATCGGGAATGCCTCAAGCCTACCATAACCCATCAGCGCTATGCAGTCCGCCACCTTGTCACCCACGCCGTCTATCTCCATGAGGCTGTCCTTGAGGAGGTTGTACTCCTTCCTGCCAAGCCTGGCAAGATCCATGTTGTTTGTGCAGTACTCTGCGGCATGCCTTATGTACTTGGCCCTGAAACCTAGGCCGAGAGCGCGGAGCTGGCGCTCGGTTGTACCCCTCAGCTCCTCGCTTGTCGGGAACCTCATCGAGCCATCTATTGTCCTGGTCCCGAAATTTTCAACTATCGATCTTACGTTCTGCCTTATCCGCTTGATGTTGCTGTATTGGGAGAGTATGAAGCATACGGTGGTCTCCCACGGGTCGTTCTTGGTCAGGCGCATCCCTTTGTATTTTGATATGGCGTCTTTCATGAAGCGGTCTGTGTTTATCTTTTTGTAGATGTCATCAAGCCTTTCATTCATCCTGAACCGCTCGGCAGCCCTCTCCAGCGATGTGGGGGCCCCCCTCGCCATCATGAGCGTGGTGGTGCCGTTCTGTCGCGATATCTTGAACGTGACCTTCTTTCCATTGTCGACATAGGAGAATTTGTTTGCCGGCCAGTCGCAATCTGCAAGGAATGTAAGAGGCTGACCACTCTCTATAGTGTGCCGCACGTCAAAATTCCTTGCCATGATCCTGTTTCCACCGATCGTGAAGTCGCTCATTCCATCATGCACCTGAGAGTCCCGTAATGTGTGGATGATAAGAGTTATAGCCTTTGGTGTCAAGACCGTTTTCTGCCGCAAGACCAGCCGTCACCACGCCATTTGGCAGCGCAGGATTATTTCGTCAGAAGGTAATAGAGCCCTACAGCTATGAGCGCCATCGCGACCATGAGGGAGAGCATCATCTGGAGCCTGAGCAGCCTCATGTAATTGCCGAGGGTATCTTTCTCACGCAAGCCATCATCCAGTTACGCCTAATTATATAGTGCGGTTGACCAGGAACTCGGCAATGCCCTTCAGCTTCCTCTTCGCATCGGACTCCTTGAGCAGTCCGTCAACCTGCGACCACGCCTTCTTTAGGAGCTCGAACTCGAGGTCCTTTATGTAGTCCTCGGCCTTATATTTCCTTATTATCTCGACAGCCTCCTTTATTATCTTGGGATCCTTGGTATGCATTTTGAGTATCTCCGACAGCCTCTTCCTGTCCTCGCCTGACGCCCTCTCGAGCGTCTTGATGGCGAGCAGGGTGACCTTGCCCTCTGTTATGTCATCGCCCACACCGCCCTTCAGCTCGGACAGCTTGCTCTCTGTCAGGTTGAGCACGTCATCCTGGAGCTGGAAGGCAACGCCTATCGTGGCACCGAAGTTCCCGAGCGCGGCTATCGTCTTGTCGTTGGCCCCGGCCACAGCGGCGCCCATCTTCGCCGCCATGCTCGCGAGAACCCCTGTCTTCGAGTAGGCCATCTGGAGGTACTGTGCCTCAGTCACCTTCTCGGGACCTATCATGGACCTGTGCCAGGCGATGTCCGTCGCCTGACCTATCGAAAGCTTGAGCATCTCCCTCTGGTATATCTCGAGCATCTTTATCTTAACCTCCTTGTCGACCTTCTTGCTGTCCAGCAGCGCTATCATAGGGAGGTAGAACATGAAATCCCCGAGGTTCAGTGCAACGTCTGTCCCGTACTTCACATGCACCGCGGGCGACCCCCTCCTCGTCTCTGAAGAATCCTCTATATCGTCATGAATCAGCGTCCCGTTGTGTATGACCTCCGGGATTATCGCGAACTCCACAACCTCGTTAGAATCCTTCCCGAGAGCGTCTATCACGGTGAGCATGAGCGTTGATCTCCACCTCTTGCCGCCCAGGTCGAGCAGGTATCTTGCAGGCTCCAGCACGGCGTGGTCTATCGCCCTGTTGTCGTACTCGTATCCGCTCCTTCCCAGGAGGGCCTCCAGATATCTAGTGGATGCCCTGTCGGTGAGATATTTCTTTATCTCCCTGTCGACCTGCCCGGCCCGCTCCTTCAGGTATTCGGTTATCTCGCCGTTTGCCATGAACTCACTTGCTCCTCTTCGCCGTGTGCGATATTGATGCCCTTGCTATCGCCTTTATCTTCGATTCCTTTATTTTCCTTGTCTCCTTCTCGAATAGGTCCATTGCCTCGTCCATGAGACGCTGCGCCTCTTCTTCCGCAAACGCTATCGAACCCAGTTCGTCGAACTTCTTGAGCGCGAACCCTATGTCGGACTTCGTCTTTGCGTGGCGCTTCTTGCCGTATATCTCCTTGAGTCTTTGTAGCGTGTGCTGGTCCGCGTTGTGCACGGCATGCCAGAGTATCATGGTCTTTACTCCCTCCTTGACATCGTTGCCTATGGTCTTGCCCAACGTCGCCTCATTGGATGTGCAGTCCAGTATGTCGTCCTTTATCTGGAAGGCCAGCCCGGCCAGCGTTCCGTATGACTTTATCCCAGCGACATCGGCGTCGCTTGCCCCGGCTATTATCGCGCCGCACTGCATAGGCCCGTATACTGAGTAGTAGGCGCTCTTCGCATGGATCGAGTTTATGTAATCATCTGGTGTGAACTTTGTTATGTCGTTGAACTCCCTGGTCAGCTTGAGGTCCAGGTACTGCCCTATGTGGGTCACAAGCATGATGTCCTGAAACTTGTCGAAGTATTTCCTGCCCCTCGCTGCCCCGAGGTGGTCCCTTGCATCCGTGGCAACGCGCCAGAGTATCGTCTGCAGCGCATCGCCGGCATCGATCGCGTATTCTGGACCATAGAGCTTGTGCGCTGTCGGAAGACCCCTCCTTATATTGTTGTCGTCCATCCAGTCATCGTGCATCAGGAAGTAGTCCTCTGACAGCTGCTGCGCCGCAGCAGGCAGCAGGGAGTCCTCGTTCTTCCCGCCATACAGGAGGTTCCACAATATGGTATAAGTAGGACGGCGGTACTGACCCTTCCGCTCAACGTAGCTGCGCATCATCTCTGAGAAGTCCTTGGGTGCGTCTATCGATAGGTATTCCATTATCTTGGAATAGACCTTGTCCTTGTGCTCGGCGACGAAGGCCTTGAAGTCGCCCAGCTCTGCACCCCCGCTTGCCATATTGGATGATAGGTAGCACAAGGTATTTATCGTTTGCTGGGTTGCCGATCCCAATTGATACCGCTCAACCTATTTTTAATATTCTAAGTGGTGAAGAGGGTTGGAACGGATTCTGTACTGCGTAGGCGACTGTCGAATTCGTTAGGTTCTCTTGAAGGCATGTGTCGTAACCCTGCATGATGCCCGGATCCATGTCCATGCTTATAGTGCCGCCGGTCGCTATGTACGCGGTAGCAGAGCTGTTTACCTGCAGCGGCGAGCCGCAGGAGAGCTGATTTATCTTGTATCTGTATCCGCTGAGAAGATTCGCGTTGTTTGAAAATATCCATTCGGTATAGAAAGTATCGCTGGGATGTGCCGCTGTAAACCCTATGAACGCATGCATAGTGTACATCGAGTCCCTGTACACGGCCACGTCGTGGTTGAGGACCAGGACGTTGGAGCCTATCACCACTAGCGCTACTGCGCACGCCACGGCGATCACGACGGGCCGGCTTTCGCCACGTCTTATCAGGGCGTCTAGTACAAGTCCCAGCACTACGACCATGGGAAGTACGAACAGCACCGAGTAATAGGGCTGCTGGTCAGCCATGAATATAACCGTTCTTGCGCCTTCTGACTTGAGGCTCATCGGGAAGAACGAAACCGCCATGAGATAAAACAGGAACATTGCTGTGAAGAACCAGACCCTGGTAAGCTTCTTGTCACTGCGCATTGCGAAAATATAGGTCAGTATAGCAGTTGCGAAGGCGAAGAAGGAATAACCGTAGTAGGTGAGGTACTGGCTGCTTGGGACGGCCTGGTTGGCCAGCAATCTGAGATAGAACGTCGGAAGACCCACTGCATATTGCGCGCATACCTGGTGCGATAGGAGGGCAGGGGCGCAGTATGTCCCCAGGGCCTGGGTCAACATTATATAAGTGAACTCTGCACGTGTGATCATGGGGTAAAGCAGGAAGTTCCCGGCGCTATACAGGTATACGATCCCTATCGTTGAATAGGCGACAACGAATCCCACGGCCATCAGGCATACCTCAGCGGTTTTCCGCCTGAACCCCTTCCTCATGGTGGCAAGGTGGAAGATTGTATAGAGGAGCAGGAAGGCGGGCAGCAGCAGCGACAGGGGATTAGTGATGTATGCGAAGCCTGCGAAAAGCCCGGCCAGCAGGTAGAGCATGTACCTTCGCCTGCCTTTGGACTCCTCAGCAAGAATAAAAGCGTATACAGAGGCGGTGATCATCATTGCCATGGGAACCAGCGGCTGAACATGGGTGCCGAAAAGGACATCCACTGGCATGAAGGCGAATATCGATGCGCTTATCAGACCAGCCCTGATTCCGGCAAGCTTTTCGGCTATTAGGAATACAAGGATTCCCTCTACCAGGGAGGTAAACATCACGTACCATATGGCCAGGTTGGCGGAGTAACCGAATACAGACATGAGGAACATTATAGGGTATTCGAGGCCCACGTAGAACTGAAAGCTTTGCGCTGGGTTGAAGAGGCCGTTGAGGTGGTCGCTGAAGTTGACGCCGCGGTACTGTGAGAAGCTTATTGAATTTCCAAACTTTATGTGCTGTGCGAACGTGGTCAGATATATTCCCTCATCCTGCGTGTTTGCGAATATCGGGCCGCTGTAGTAGTAGATCCTTACCGCCATTATGAGGAGCACTATGAAGGCGATTGCAAGGAGCCGCTGCCTATTGCTGGAGACCCTGATTTTTGCCTCTACCATGCCTTTACCCACAAGGATAAATATATGAGAGGCGGTATTTTATATGGTTGTTTTGACCCTACAGAAGATGCTCAGTCTGAGCGGCACGATGCTGAAGAGCAACATCAGCAGCCTGCGGCTTCCTTACAAGATAAACTTCTCGATAACGTATCTTTGCCAAAGTCGTTGCTTGAGCTGCGATATATGGCAGATAAAACCAAAAGGGGAGCTCACGCTTGACGAAATAAAGCAGTTCGCTACAAAGAACAACTACTTCAAGTGGGTTGAGCTGACAGGAGGAGAGCCATTCTTGAGGGGTGACATAGTCGACATTGCAAGGGCTTTCAGGGACAGCTGCAAGGACCTCTACATACTCACATTCCCGACAAACTCCCTATGCAGCCACGATATGGTGCAAAAAAAGATAACAGAGGTACTTGAACTGGGAATCCCTCGAGTTGCGGTTACTCTCAGCCTTGATGGCAACAAGGAGCTGCACGACAAGATAAGGGGGATACCGGGCAACTACGAGAAGGCCGTGGCAAATTACAAGATGCTCCAGGGGTTGGCCGAGACGCACAGGAACCTCTACTTCGTCTTCGGTTACACGATGAGCAAGTTCAACGCCGGGCAGTTCAGGAAGGTCTTCGAGGACGTCAAGAGGGACATTCCGGAGCTCAAGGTCAACGACTTCCACATAAACATTGCACAAACCTCTGAGAATTACTACAAGAATGAGGGTGACGACATACGGCCCGATAGGGAAACCGCCCTGTCCGACCTAAAATGGGCGATAAGCAACAGGGAGTTTAGGATGGACCCGATATCGCTTGTGGAGGACGCATACCTAAGGGGCCTGGTAAGGTTCCTTGAGACAGGAACAAGCCCTATGAGAAGCAGGGGCCTCGACGCGTCGCTTTTCATGGATAGCTTCGGGAACGTGTACCCGTCGATAATGTGGGATAGGAAGGTCGGCAACCTCAAGGAAACCGGCTTCGACCTCGTTCCAATCTGGCGCGGCGACCTTGCCAACAGGGCTAGGGGGGATATCAGAAAGGGGCTGGAGCCGAACTTCTGGACCTCTTGCGAGGCGTACCAGACCATAACAGGCCACATGCTCAGCCTGATCTCTTAGGGATCCGATGCGCTGCCGGAATCTTTTTGCCTGGATCGCCATTGCGATTGCCATGCTTGCTACGCTTTCAGTTGCATCCACTGTGACGCTAACTGGCGGATGCTCGAGCTATTTGATAAACTCCAGTAGGAGTTACATGCTTTTCAACCTGACCAATAGCGGCGACGGCGGTGCGGCAAACCTAGTCTTGAGCGTTGCGTTCCCCGGAATTGCGGCGGCTAACTCCACTAATACGATACAGAATGTCGGCCCTCAGTCAAAGTATTCAGTCAAGTTTTACCTGTCGAACACAACAGACCAGGGCAGCTATGCAGTGAATGTAGAGGCCACTTATCTACAGTCCGGGAGCACATACTCGACGGTCTTTCCGTGTGTGATAAACATAGGGACGAGAACCCAGGAAGGTCCTCTCGTCGAGACAGCCCATGTATCGGGCAAACGCCTCTACGTTAACATAACCAACACTGCATCCCAGAGCATCCAGGCCAATGTGACCGCCGTGGTGCCTCCGGGTTTCACGGTTGCGGAATCAGAGAGGCAAGTCGACATTGCCCCAAATGGCAGGGGAACGGTATATTTCGATGTGACCACCCCCTCTTACACGGATGCATCGTTCCCGCTGAGCGGGGAGTTGTCCTATTGGTACAACGGCAGCCACTATGCCATGATGTCAAGCGTACCCCTTGTTTTCGGGCCCTCTGGGATCAGCAATGGTGGTTTAGGGGGCATGGGGGTCGTGGGTCTTGCCCTTATTGCGATAGTGGTAATAATAGTGGCGTTGATAGCACTCTCTATAGCCATGAAGGCAAGGAGGGGTGGCAAGTCCGCCCAGCCAGGCGGGCCGGATATGGGTGCACAATAATGAGGAGGCCGCACGTAAGCGTTGTAATACCGACACTTAATGAGGAGCACAATATAGGCAGCCTCCTAAGGCAGGTCTCCTCAATATTAAGGGGATACAACTACGAGATAATAGTTGTTGACGGGCATTCCTCAGACGACACGGTCAAGATCGCAAGGCCCCTATGCACGAGGGTAGTATACGACAGCCTGGGTAAGGGCTCGGCCCTGACCAGGGGGATACGCGCTGCCCGAGGGGATGTGATAATATCGATGGATGCGGACCTTTCTAACAGGCCTACGGAGCTGAAGCTCCTCATCGCGGGAATAGAGACAGGATATGACATCTGCATGGGCTCACGTTTTCTTACTGGCGGCGGCTCCGAGGACATGCCCTTCGTGAGGAAGCTCGGCAACTGGTGCTTCGTCAAGGTAGTGAATTTCATTTACGGGTCCAGGTACACCGACCTCTGCTACGGCTATAGGAGCTTCGCACGCGAGATCCCAAGAAGGCTCAAACTAGACGAGAAGGGTTTTGGGATAGAGGCCGAGATAAGCATCAAGGCAGTGAAGAAGCACATGAAGGTCCTAGAGGTGCCAAGCTACGAAAAGAAGCGGGAGTCGGGAGAGGCAAAACTCATGACCTTCAGGGACGGCTGGGCGATATTTAGGACCATATTGAGGAACGCCTGAGGTCGCACACAAAAAGGCTATATATCTCCTTCCACAGGGAGATACGTGATAAAATGGCAGCTAAATCTAGCTCTAGAATTGATTATCCACCGATGATTGTGGGGGTTGGCAGGGATTTTGCAGTCGATCTGGCCAGGGAGGCGGGAAAGATAATCAGGCGCGACTTCAAGCTTGGCATGGAGAAAATGCTCAAGTCCGACAACAGCATCGTTACACCCACGGACATCAAGGTTAATGAGATGGTGGTGAGGGAGGTCCGAGATAGATTCCCAACCCATGATGTTGTGGCGGAGGAAGGCAGTTACAAAGTCAACAAGGCCAGGAGCACTTACAGGTGGGTATGCGACCCTATAGATGGGACTGTAGTCTATTCGCATGGTGTGCCAACCAGCGTCTTCTCCCTCGCTCTGACTAAGAACGGGAGACCGCTAGTAGGTGTCGTTTATGACCCGTTCCTAGACAGGATGTTTGTTGCCCCTACGCCAAGAGGCACAGATCTTAATGGGGAGCAGGTAAGGGTCTCCAGGAACGACAGGCTCAAGGGCTCGATCATAGGGCTCAGCTACTGGAACGGGGCGCAGGTCGGGCTCTCTAAACTGCACGAGAGATTGGTCGATTCTGGGGCAAAAGTGCTTATGCTTGGCTCTATAACGTATATGGGGGCCATGGTTGCCGCAGGGGAGTTCACCGCCTCGGTCCATCCAGCAAGGGCCGCATATGACAGCACTGCATTGAAGATAATAGTAGAAGAGGCTGGAGGAAGGGTAACTGACCTCTTTGGTAAGGACCCGAGGAGATGGGACGAAAGGCTTAAGGGCTCGATCATGTCGAACGGTTTGCTGCATGACAAGCTGGTAAGGCTAATGAGAGAGTGAGATAGGGCCCAAATCCTTAATATCTTTTTGCCAAATTGGTTACTATGAAGCTAGTAGTCATATATGGTCCTCCCGCAGTCGGGAAGCTTACTGTGGCGAGGGAGCTCTCCAAGCTCACGGGTTATAAGGTCCTGCATAACCACCTCGCAATAGATTTGGTTGAATCGGTTTTTGACAGGAACAGCCAAAAGTTCTGGGAGCTTATAGACCATTACCGCCTCCAGCTTGTCGACGTCGCCGGAAAAGAGAAGATCAGTGGAATGATAATGACATCGGTGAACATCAAAGGCCAGGATGACCTGTTCATAAGCAACCTGAAGGAAACAGTAGAGGGAAACTCTGGAACGGTGCATTTTGTCCGCCTGAGCTGTGGGATCGATAAACTCAGGGAGAGGCTTGTGGAACCGTCCAGGGCGAAGCACGGAAAGCTTGTTGATGTGGGGTTGTTCGATGACTTTGTGTCAAAGCACCAGGTCTTCGAGCCTATCGAGTCCGTAGATTCGCTTAGTATAGATAATACGGACGTCCCGGCGTCTGAGGCTGCAAAGAGGATAGTGGAGCACTATAGGCTCTAGTTCTTCGAGTTCTACGATTAGCCGCTGCGTGAGCGCGCAGCAGGTTTTGGAATTATGCTCTTGCTGGAGTGAGGCTGTTGCCTTCGGTCTCCACGCCGTTACCCCTCTTCATTGCCGCAAGAAGCTTCTGGTACGCAATTCCGCCCTGTTGCCTGACCGGTTCTGTTTCGCGGAGCGTCCATAACAGGTTCTTCGCCTTGGGGGTATCCTTCAACGTACGTGCCATCTATGCACCAATCGTCTTTTTATACTGCTTATCGAAGGATATTTAGACTTTTCCTGCGGGTGTGGCCATTGTCAAACTAGCCATCCCAGGGTACTAAAAGCTCCACCAAACAACCAGCTTCGCCCTACTTTTTGTTTAAGTACGCAATTCTAAGCCTTCTGATAACCTCTTTGGACCTTAGAGACAACTCCGCAAAA